>CAIZGR010000755.1 GCA_903932535.1 uncultured Hyphomicrobiales bacterium
CCCCGACGACGATCACGGCGGTTCGCCACTCCGAGCCGCCGACGTGGCTGAGATCAACAAGACCGTGAACGACTGGATCGAGAAGCACGCCCCGTACTCGTGGGAGGGCACCGCTGCGGGCGACGATCGCGCGCGACAACGCCGAACTCTCGGGCAAACCGCTCGAATACCCCCCTGCGAGCGATCCCGACGAGCAGCATTACAATCTCCTGCAGATGGACCTCTTTCGCGACCGTCAGGCCCAATATGCGGCGCAGTTGCGAAGTTTCGACGAGCGAGTCGGCGGGACGCAGGCGACCTTGACCAAGCTCGGCGTGGACACGTCGGAACTCGAACGGAAATCCGAGATCGCGCATAAGTTGGAGGCGATGCGGACGGTTCTCTTGGAAAAGGGGGCGGGGTCGCTGGTCAATCAGCTTCAGTCGCAGAGCGACCGGCTGGAAGCGCAGCGGTTGGCGGAATACGACCGCAACAGCCTCGTCGAGTCGGAACATCAGCTGTCGCAAACGAAGGCGGACCGCGAATCCTTCGTCAAGTCGTGGGCCGCCGCGCTCCGCCTGGAGCTGGTCACTTCGCAGAATGCGCTCGATTCGGCGCTGGCGCAGTTGGAGAAGGCGGCGTTCCATCAAAATCTGGTGGAAATCCGGGCGAGCGAGGACGCGCTGATCCTGACGGCGCCGAAGATATCGGTCGGATCGGTGTTGAAAGAAGGCGACGTCATCTACACGGCCGCCCCGCTCGACGCGCCGATCGAGGTCGATATCCGCATCCGGTCGCGCGACATCGGGTTCGTGCGTCCCGGCGACGCCGTCACCCTGAAGATCGACGCTTTCAGTTCTGTGGAGCATGGCGCGGCCGAAGGGGTCGTGAAGGCGATCAGCGAGGGCGCGTTCTTCCTCGACGATGAAACCAATCAGCCGACCGAGCCCTACTACAAGGCGCGCATCGAAGTCCGGGAGATGAAATTCGTCAACGTGCCGAAGACTTTCCGGCTCGTGCCCGGCATGACGCTGACCGCCGGCATCAACGTCGGCAAGCGATCCGCCGCCGTTTATCTCCTCGAAGGCTTCGTCAAGACCTTGCAGGAGGCGATGCGCGAGCCATGAGCCCGGCGGCCCGTCTCTCCTGCGCTGTTCGGCGCTTCTTTGCCGGCTCCCATGGCCGGGCGCTGAAGGCCGAGGGTCGCGGCCGGCATTTTGCGGCCTTCCGGATCTGGCGGCGATTGGCCGGGAGGGGCGACGCCCAGGCGGCCTTCGAGATCGGACGGCTCTACCAGCACGGACACGGCGTGGTTCGCGATCCGATCGAAGCGGCGGCGTGGTATCGGCGCGCCGCCGAACGCGGCCATGCCGCAGCGCAGCTCCGGCTCGGCGCCATCCTCCTCAACGGCGCGCGCGCCATTCTCCCCGACGGCATGGGGGACGCTACCGGCCATCCGGACGTGTCCGTGCTGTTCCCCAATGGCGTCACGCTGGACGCGGCGCCGGCCGAGGCGATCGCGCTGCTGACCGCGGCGGCCGAAAAGGGGGAAACCGAGGCTTGCGTCCTTCTGGGGGCGGTCTATCTCGACGGCGCCAAAGTCGAAAGGAACTTCGGCAAGGCGCGAGTCTGGTTCGAAAAGGCCGCGGCCGCCGGAGACGCGAGCGCGGAATTCGGACTCGGCGACATCTATTTCAACGGCCTGGGCGTCGCGGTCGACCAAAACCTCGCCGCCGGCTGGTACGAAAAGGCCGCCAGCCGAGGCCACACACGCGCGCAATTGGCGATCGGCCATATTCTTCAAACCGGCCAGGGACGCGAAGCCGACATCGAGGCGGCGGGCCGGTGGATCGAATCCGCCGCCCGGAAAGGCGATCCGGTCGCGCTCAGGATCGCCGCGCATTTGCACATCTCCGGAGAAGGCCTGCCGAGGAATATCGACCGCGCGGTGACTTGTCTTCGCCGATCGGCGAGGCGCGGGCATGTGCCGGCGATGATCGATCTCGCCGAAATGCACCAGCGCGGCGCGGATGTGGAGGAAGACCTTCGCGAGTCGCTGACATGGTATCGCGCCGCCGCAGAGAGGGGCGAGGCGCGCGCGCAGTTCGAAGCCGCGCAATTGCTGGCCTGCGGCGCGGGCGGGGGCTTCAACGTTCACGAGGTCGAGCGCCTCCTGGCCGCCGCCGCGGAATCCGGACACGCCGTCGCGGCGTTCAATCTCGCCGCCCTCCATGCCGGCGGCTGCGGTCACGAGGTCGACCGGCGCGAGGCGCTCCGCCTTTACGCCAAGGCGCTGAAAGGCGGCGTCGACGCGGCCGCCGAGCGCATCGCCGACCTTTATCTCGATCCCGAGAGCGAGGTTCACGATTCGCAGTTGGGTCTCGATTGGCTTATCAAGGCTTGCGAGACCAGCGCGCCGGCGAAGGCGCGTCTCGCCTCCCTGCATCTGAAAGGCGAAGGGTTTCCCTTCGATCCGAAGGCGGCCGAGCGCCTGCTGCTCGAGATCGCCGGACCGGACAAGCCGGACGCTTGCTATCAGCTCGCCAACATCTACGCCGGCCGCCACGCGCTCGCACCGAAGCCGGATAAGGCCGTCCAGTGGTATGCGGCGGCGGCGGCGGGCGGGCACATGGAAGCGCAGCACCTTCTGGGAATGGCGCTCTGCGCGCATGAGGACGATCCCGCCAAGGTCGCCGCCGGCGTCGCGGCGCTGCGAATGGCCGCCAAGCAAGGCCACGCCGCGGCGCAGTTTCGCCTCGGCGTTCTTCACGGCAAGGGCGCCGGCGTCGCCGCCGATCCCGCGGAAGCCGTTCGCTGCTATCGGAAGCCGGCCGCGCCGGGCTACCCGCTCGCGCAGGACAATCTCAGGGTCATGCCGGCGAGAGGGCTGGGCGCCGCGCCGGACGGGACCGAAGGCCGAACGACCCGGATCGGCGTGGCCCCGTTGCGGACATCGGACTGAAGGAGCGCGACGCTTGCCGAGGAAATGGGAGTCTCTCGACGGGTTGACGCAAAGGAAAGCCGCGCCGCACGGCGGCGTCTTTCCCTCGAGCGCAACCCGAAGCCGGTCGAAGCTGGCGGCGCCGCCCGAGTCGCCGGCCGTTCCCGCCGCCGCGGCGGCTTTGAGCAAGGCGGATCGCGCCCTCGATTCCGCGCTGGCGAGGCGTCTCGCGACGACCTCCCAACCCGGCGTCGATCGGCCCGAGGACGCCAAACTTTTCACGCTGGACGCGCTCGCCGCGCTCGACGGATTCGGCGTCTTCCTGAAGGGCGCGACGCCGGGCGGCCAGCCGGCGCCGAAGCGGCTTTTTCTTCGTCTCGACGGCCTCGAGCTCGAGGCCGATCCCGCGTCCGTGGCGCTCTCGCGCGCGAAGTGCGGCGTGACGACGCTGTCGTGCCTGTTTCCGGCGGACGCGCCCGCGCCTCCCGCGCGCGACGCGGCGCTCCGGCTCGTTTTCGGAGACGGCCGGGGCGCTGTTTGCCCGCTCGCCGACGCGACTTTGGAGCGTTTTGTTCCCGACGGCGAGGGCGGACAATTCCGCCGGTTCTATTCGCATATGGAACGGGAGCCGTTTTTCGGCCGCTACGCGAAGGCGTACTATCAATTGTGCGCAGCCGCCTTCGCCGACTGCGTCCTCGACACGCACGAGCCCGCGCCGGTTCCCTTGATCTTCGCCGCGCCGACGGAGCGGCCGGCGCAGTTCCTGTTGTTCGACCAGCTCAGGCGTCACTTGCGAAAATCCTTCGCGCCCGGCTTTGGCGTGACCGTCGCCGCCGCCGAAGCGCAGCGCCACGGCGAGACCCGCGAACTGTTCTTTTCGCTGAAAGAGGACCTCGGCGCCCCCTGCAGCCTCGCGTTCGTGCGGGAGCCCCGGGCGGCGATCTGGGCGCTGGACGCCTTGCTGCCCGCGCTCGGCGCGACCGCCTTCGCCTATGTCGGCGCCGATGTCGTGCTGAGCGCCCGGGGCTGGGCGGCGCTCCCGGCGGCGCTCGAATCGATCGCCGGCCTCGCCCTCCTGCAACCGCGGGACCCTTGCGAACCCTGGCGGGAGCCGGAACGCGCGATGCATGCTTTTGTCTGGACCGCGCAGGAATTCCTCGACTGGCGGCGCGGCGTCCAATTGCCAATCGGCTTTGCGCCGCCGCTCGGCGCGCTCGAAAGCGAGGCGTCCATCCTGCCCAATTGCGGCGACATCGATTTCAGCGCCTCTCCCGCTCCCGTTCTGTCGTGGATCAATCGTCATGCCGGCGTCCAACTCTGAGACGGAAGACCCGCGCGGGGTCGCGAGTCCGCAGCGGGTCGCGATCGTCTCGCATGCGCATCCTTCGGTCTCGAAGGGCGGGGCGGAGATCGCCGCTTTCGCGTTATATGAAGGCCTGCTCGAACTCGGACATGACGCGATCTTCATCGCCGCCGTTCCCGAAAGCGACCGCAGGAAGGCGTTTCGCGGCTCAGAGCGCGAAGGCTTCGTCTACCTGCCCGACGACAGTTTCGAGCCGTTCTATCAGCTGAGTTCCCAGAACGCCGGCGCCGAGATCGAAGGGATCATCCGAAGCCGCGGCAGCCGGATCGTCAATTTCCACCATTTCAACTTCGTCGGCCTCGACGCGCTGCGCCGGGTCCGCGCCGCGGCGAACCTGCGCGTCGCGTTCACCTTTCACGAGTTCCTAGCGCTTTGTCCCCATCATGGCCTGATGGTGACGCCGCAGGGCCATCGCCTGTGCGAGAGCCCGTCGCCGGAGGCATGCGTGGCGTGCTTCCCCAACCGCACGCGCTTCGATTTCCATCAGCGCCGGCGGCTGCTCCTGGAGACGCTTTCGAGCTTCGACCAATTCATCGCCCCCAGTTATTTCCTCGCCGAGCGCCTTTGCGACTGGGGCCTCGACGAGGCTCGCATGTTCGTGGTCGAGAACGGACTTGCGAAAGCGCCGGAGAGGCGTTCGACGAGTCGCTCGAAGTTCCGAAGGGACTGGGTGTTCGGCTTTTTCGGCCAGATCAACCCGTACAAGGGCGTCGACGTGCTGCTCGATGCCGCGGAGATCCTGCAACAGGCGCGCGCGGCCAATGTCCGGATCCGAATCCATGGGAACCTCGTCCAGCAGAGCGAGGCTTTTTGCGAGCGGCTGCGCGCCGCGACCGCGAGCGGCGCGGTCGAATTCACCGGTGCTTACGACCACCGCATGGTCGACAGGCTGATGGCCGAATGCGACTACGTCGTCGTGCCGAGCCGCTGGTGGGAGAATTCCCCGCTCGTCATCCAGGAGGCCTTCGGCGCCGGGCGCCCGGTCCTGTGCGCCGGGATGGGCGGCATGGCGGAAAAGGTGCGCGCCGGCGAATCGGGCCTGCACTTCGCCCCGGGCGACGCGGCCGACCTTGCGCGCTGCATCCTCGAAGCGGCAGACGAACCCGTGCACGAACGCTTGGTGAAGGGCCTGCCGCGGCCTCTGGACGGCGCCGAAATGGCGAGACGGTATCTTCACGTGTTTCTCACCTCGGCCAAGCCGAGGCCGACCGCCAGGATCGTCGAAACCGCCGACGCGGTGCAGGCGATCACGTTCGGGTAGTCGACCGCGGCGAACGCCGCGTTCGGCGAGACGGGGGCCGGCACGATTTCCGCGCATCCTCCGCCCATGCTACGCGGGCGCATGAACTCGAGCCCTCCCGCGCCGGCGCCTCTCGCCCTTGCAACGGTCATAACCCCTCGCGGCGCGCTTCGCCTGGAGCGAACGGAAGCTGCCGTCCCGCTCGACGCAGCCGCCGCCCAGCGGATCGAGGCGGCGTTCGCGCGCGGGGCGGGCCACGGCCTCGTGCAGCTCGGCCTCGCCGAGGCCCGGTCGCAGCTGCCCGCCGACCTCGCCTTCTGGCGCGCCCTGGCGATCGCCTTCGTCGCCGCCCGCTGCCGCGCCGGCGAGGCGGGCGCGGC
>CAIZGR010000756.1 GCA_903932535.1 uncultured Hyphomicrobiales bacterium
CGGCGGCCGATCAGACGGCGCAGCACTACGGCCTCAGCCGCGCGCCGCTGGTGACGCCGGACGATCGCGAGACGGTGAAGAACATCGCGGCGGCCGGCGGCGAGCCGATGGTGCAGGCGGCGGCTGGCATCGCCCATGCGCTCGGGCCGCGCGCCGGCGACTTCCTGTCGCAGGTCGGCGGCGAGGCGCCGCAATTCGCGCAAATGGGGCGGCTGGCGGCGATCGGCGGCGACCCCGGCCTGATGCGCGACGCCGCCTGGGCGATCTCGCAGGATCATCAGCAGGGCGCCAAAGTGCAGCGCCCGGCGCCGGAAAGCGTGCAGCAGGCGATCGCCACCACTTACGGCAAGGCGCTGCAGGCGATCCCGGATTTTGCGCAAGGGGCGAAGAACCTCGCCGGCTCGGCTCTGGCGGCGCAGATCATGCGCGAGGGGCTCGATCCGAAACAGCTGGATCAGACGCTGGTCAATCAGACGCTGCAGAAGGCGGTCGGCGCGACCTATGTCGGGGGCACGCAATACGGCGGCATAGCCTCGACCGGCTTCTGGCATGGGCAGCAGGCGCTCGCGCCCGCCAACGTGCGCGCCGATCAGTTCGGCGCGCTGCTGAAGTCGATCACCGACGCCGACATCGCCAGGCTGCCGGCGCCGCCGACCGCGCCCGACGGCTCCGTGATGAAGGCCTCGCAATTGCAGGGCATGCAGCTGACCTCGCTCGGGCCCGGCGTCTATTACCTCTCCAAGGGCGATCCGCAGGGCGAGGATCCGCAATGGGCGACGGTGGCGGGCGGGCAGCGCGGCGGAAGGGCGCGGTTCCTGCTCGATCTCAACGCGATGGAAAGCGATCTGCGCCCGCGGCTGCCGGGGGCGTATAAGTGAGCGAGTTCGACAATCCGGCGATCCTGTCGCAGCCGTCGCTGCCCGATTATAACGGCTCGACGCCGGCGAGCTGGAACGAGGCTTCGCACGGCGACGTGTTCTCGACCGCGCTGCAATCGAACCTCGTCGACGGGCTCTCGAATTCGCGCTCGGTCGCGGTGCAGCAGGCGATCACGCAGCGCAACAAGGCGGTGAAGGACGCGACCGGGCAGGATCTGGAGGATCCCAGCGAGGACGGCTATCTCACCGAGGCGGTGCGGCGGCTCAGGCTGCAACAGGGCTCCTATATTCCGACGCCCGACATGCCGGGCATGATGGCGAGCGATCTCGGCGTCTCGGCCGAAGACCAGGCGCGGCTGCGGCAATTGCAGCTGCAGGTCTATCAGGAACAGGTCGACGATCTCGCCAAGCGCTATCCCGACGCGCCGATCGGCGGCGACATCCAGACCGCGGCGAAGGATCTCGCCAACAAATCCGTCGCGGCGGCGCAAGAGACCTATAAGCAGAGCGGCGGCGGCCCGATCAACTTCCTGATGAGCCTCGCCGGCGGCGCGGTCTCGGCCGTGCGCGATCCGCTGCAGCTGGCGGCGCTGACGGTCGGCGCGGGCGAGGCGACGGCGTTCAAGAGCGTCGCCGGGCAGATGCTGGAGACCTTCGTGCGCCAGGGCGCGGTCAACGCCGGCGTGCAGGCCGTAACCGAGCCCGGCGTCGCCGCCTGGCGCGCCGA
>CAIZGR010000757.1 GCA_903932535.1 uncultured Hyphomicrobiales bacterium
GCCAGCGCGACGCGCTGCCGCTGGCCGCCGGAGAGCGCGGCCGGCCAGTCCCCGGCGCGATCGGCGAGCCCGACGGACGCGAGCGCCGCCAGCGCCCGCTCACGGGCGCCGGGCGCACCGCGCCCCGCGCCGAGCCCGACCTCGACATTGGCGAGCACGCTCGCCCAAGGCAGAAGCCGCGGTTCCTGGAACATCACCCGCGCTTGGTCTTTGGCTTCCGCGAGCGGCCGGCCGCCGACCGCGATCCGCCCGGCGTCCGGCGCATCGAGGCCCGCGAGCAGCCGCAGGAGCGTGCTCTTGCCGCAGCCGCTGCGCCCGACGACGGCGACGAACGCGCCGGCGGTTACATGAAAATCGAGGCCGCGCAGCACCGTCGTGTCACCGAAGGTCCTTCGGATTGCGCGCGCCTCGACGTCCGCGCCCGCAGCCAGAGGCGACGCGTCGAGTCGAGAGGCCGCGAGGGCGTTCGCGTTCATCGCCGTCACGCCCTGCGATAGGCGGGATGCCACGGCAGGCAGACCCGTTCGAGCAGCCGCGAGGCGACGTCCGCGAGCTTGCCGAGCAGCGCATAGATGAGGATCGAGAGCACGACGACGTCGGTCATCATGAATTCGCGCGCCTGCATGGCCATATAGCCGACGCCCGATTGCGCGGCGATGGTCTCGGCGACGATGAGGGTCAGCCACATGACGCCAAGCGCATAGCGCAGCCCGACGAAGATCGACGGCAGCGCGCCCGGCAGGATGACCCGGCGGAAGAGATCGGCGCGCGTCATGCCGTAGCTCCGCGCCATCTCGACGAGCTGGGGATCGACCGAGCGCACCCCGTGCAGCGTATTGACGTAGACGGGGAAAAACACGCCGAGCGCCACGAGGAACAGCTTCGCGCTCTCGTCGATGCCGAACCAGACGATGACCAGCGGAATGAGCGCGAGGTGGGGAATGTTGCGCACCATCTGGAGGGTCGAGTCGGAAAGGCTCTCCGAGACCTTCGACAGGCCGTTGGCGAAGCCGAAAAACAGGCCGATCGTTCCCCCGACCGCGAGGCCGGCCGAGGCTCTGAGAAAGCTGATCCCGATATTGGCGGGCAGCTCGCCCGAGCGGGTGAGCCGCCAGCCCGCGGCCAACACCGACGCAGGCGAAGGCAGGACGTTGTCGGCGATGAGCCCGAGGCTCGAGCCCGCCTGCCAGAGCGCGAGCAGCAGCGCGGGAACGATCCAGCCGGAGACGCCGACGCGCCGCCAGACCGGGCTCGGCGGATTCCCTGCGGCCGGAACGCGTTCGAAGGAAGCGGCTGTCGCGTCGGTCATCGTGGTCCCTTCGGAGCCCGGATCGAAAAAGTCTGCACGGGCCGCTGCCGGGGAGGAAACGGCTGCGGCCCATGCGCTCGCATCACTCGGCGGCGACGGCGGGCCTGAAAGCGCCGACGCCGAACTCGCCCGGCGCCGTTCCATGGGAAAGGCGGCCGGGCGCAGCGATGCCGAGTTCGGGGAAGAGCAGCTCGGCGACCTTGTAGGCCTCCTCGAGATGCGGATAGCCGGATGCGATCACGGTATCGACGCCCAGCGCCTGGTATTCGCGCAGGCGCGCCGCGACGGTCTTCGGATCGCCGACCAGCGCCGTGCCGGCGCCGCGCCGCACGAGGCCGATGCCGGCCCAGAGATTCGGCGCGATCTCCAGCTTGTCGCGACTGCCGCCCCCGTGCAGCGCCACCATGCGCTGCTGGCCGACGGAATCGGATTCCGCGCCGAGCTTGCGCTGCGCCGCCGCGATGGCTTCATCCGAGAGGTGGGAAATCAGCCTGTTGGCGACGCGCCACGCCTCGTCCTCGGTCTCGCGCACGATGAGATGCATGCGCAGGCCGAACTTCACCTCGCGGCCTCTGGCCCTGGCGCGGGCGCGCACGTCGTCGAGCTTGGCCCGGACCGCCTCCACCGGCTCGCCCCACGTCAGGTAGACGTCGGTCTGCGCCGCCGACAGGTCGTGCGCGGCGTCGGAGGAGCCGCCGAACCAGACCGGCAGGGTTTTCTGCACCGGCGGGAACAACAGGCGCGCGCCTTTCACCCTCTGATGGCGGCCCTCGAAATCGACCGTCTCGCCTGCGAGAAGGCGGCGGAAGATCGTCAGGAACTCCGCGGCGTGGGCGTAGCGCTCGTCGTGCGACAGGAAGATGCCGTCGCCGGCGAGTTCCTTGGCTTCGCCGCCGGCCACGAGATTGACGAGGAACCGGCCGTCGCTGATGCGATCGATCGCAGCGGCCTGCCGCGCCCAATGCGTCGGGGTCGCGAGACCCGGCCTCAGGGCGGCGAGGAAGCGAAGCCGCTCCGTGTGCGGCGCAAGCGCCGCGGCGACGATCCAGGGGTCCTCGCAGTGCGAGCCGACGGGGATGAGCGCGCCCTTGAAGCCGAGGCGGTCGGCCGCCTGCGCGATCTGCTTGAGATAGGAGAAATCGGCCGAGCGGTTGCCGATTTCGCTTCCGAGATAGGAGCCGTCGCCGGTGACGGGGATGAACCAGAAGAGATCGAGCGGCTTCGACGCGTGAGACATGAGCGCGAGCTTTCCTTGATTGGCGGGAAGGTCAGGCGTTGGACTTGCCGTCCCAGACGATGTCGCGGACGACGATGCGCGCGGGGATCAGGCCGAGGCGCTGGAAGCGGTCGGCGACCGCCTGCTGTTCGGCGACGATCTTGTCGGTGAGGCCGCTGAAGCTGAACTCGGCGCGGTCGACGGACCTCTGCTGCGCGGCGAGCGCGACGCCGCTCGCCTCGGAGAACAGCTCGGCCACCTCGCCGCGATGCGCCGCCGCCCATTCGGTCGCGGTCGCGACGTCGGCGTTGATCGCCGCGACGATATCGGAATGGGCGGCGAGGAAATCGCGATTGGCGAGGAAGAAGCTGTTCTGGAGGGTCGCCGCCGGGTCGATCAGCAGCGCCCGCGCGTTCTGCCTCAGTTCGGCGATGGCGAAGAACGGGTCCCAGATCGACCAGGCGTCGACCGAGCCGCGGGAGAAGGCGCTCGCCGCGTCCGCCGGCGCGAGGTAGACCGGCGTGATGTCGCTCCAGGGGACTTTGGCGCTCTCCAGAGCCGTGACGAGCAGATTGTGGGCGCTCGAGCCCTTGGCGACCGCGACCTTCCTGCCCTTCAGGTCGGCGAGCGTCTGGACGGGCGAGTCCTTTTGCACCACGATCGCCTGCCCGTAGCCGCGGGCGGGAATGGCGCCGACGTAGCGGATGGCGGCGCGCGCCGCCTGAGCGAAGATCGGCGGGGCGTCGCCTGTATAGCCGTAGTCGATCGAGCCGGCGTTGAGGGCTTCGAGAAGCGGCGGGCCGGAAGGAAACTCGACCCAGCGCACCCCGACGCCCTGGGGCGCGAAGCGCTGCTCGAGCAGCTTGCGCGCCTTCACGACCAGCAACTGGCCGGTCTTCTGGTAGCCGACGCGTAATTCCTTGATTGGCGCCGAATACGCCGGCCGAGCGCCGAAGGCGCCGAACGCTGCGGAGAGAAACAGGAACGATCTGCGATTCATGGGCGCTGCCTTCAGCAGGACGTGTCATTTCGACATAACAATCTCTACCGATTTTGTCAACTATTGACTTCGAGCGTTTTTTCGCCGTTTTGGCCGGCGAGGGCATGGCGGTCGCCTCGGCGGTCGGGCGGGTCCAGGCCGACGCGGTCGCATGATTCAGATCGGCGTGCGCGGATCGCACAATCATCTCGACAGGCCGGAAGGAAGCCCGACCATCACGTTACGTGCGCTACGTTGACCGTGCAGTAAACTTCCGGCGCATGCCGCCGCTGCGGCCCGTTCAATCGTCTCCAGACTGCCCCGCCCCCGGGCGCAGGCGGCGGCTTGTGCGCGCTTCCAGCGTCGCCAGAAAATCCTCCGACACGATGGGACGACCGACGCGCTCGCCTTTGCGCAGGCGCCCCGTCGCCGCGGCGTCCTCGTCCGCTTCGAGGAGGCCGGCGAAGCGCTCGAGGCGCGCCCGCGCCGGAGCGACGCCGGTCAAGCTGTCGTCTTCGAGGCCCGGCAGAGAGCGCGCGCTCGACCAGCGCCACTCTTCCGCGCGTTCGACGAGCCGCGCCCGCACTGGATTGAGCGCGACGCAGCGCCAAGCCGCGACGCAATGCGGCGGCCATCGCGACCGCCCCGAAACGCCCCTGCCAGAAGCGACCGGTGCGCCGCCTGCGCGCAGGGATGCGCCCGGCATGGGCGCGATGCACGCGCGCCAGGGCGCGCCGCAGCCCGTTCTCGTCGCTCGGGCAGAGGACATCGCCGGCATAAGGCGCCACGCCCAGACGCCCACGCGCGCCTGCCACGCCGCGGTCGCCAGCAGGTGGCGATCGGCGTCGTAATCCTCGTCCGAAAAGAACACCTCTTAACCGCCATTACCGCGCCGGGTGACGTGGTAGGGCAGGTCGGGGATGACGACGCCAGCGAGACGGGCCATGCGCGAAGGGTAGGGCGCGAGGGGCGGCGGGGTCCAGTCCAATCACCGCCACCGTTACCGCCAGAAGGGACAATGCGTGCAAACTCAGACCCTTGACCTCTCGGGAAGAAAGAAGCTCCGTTTGGAATTGCTGGGCGCCCGATCCCTCGATTGACTTCCCTCGGCCTCCACGGCATAAGCACGCTTCCCGGCGGCGCGAAAGCGCCGCAAAGTTTTTGCCCGGCTCGTTGCCCGATTCCGGCGCGGCGAGGCCGGGGGCGTGCGTGAGCGCGGCGCCAATCTGGAGACACGATCGTGAAGCGGACCTATCAACCCAGCAAGCTCGTTCGCAAGCGCCGCCACGGCTTCCGCGCGCGCATGGCGACCGTCGGCGGGCGCAAGGTTTTGAACGCCCGACGCGCCCGCGGACGCAAGAAGCTGTCGGCCTGACCGAGGCCTTACCGCCAAGTCCGGCCGCTCCCACGAAATCCCCCCTCCTGCCCCGAGCGGCGCCGCGGATGGAGTCGAAATCCCGGGACCAGGACGCCCAAGCGTTCCTCGTCAGAGCGCTCGGACGCCTGAAACGGCGCGCCGAGTTTCAGCGCGTGAGCCGCGGAAAGCGACGAAGCTGCGACCCTTTTACCCTTCAGGCGGCGCCGCGCCGGCCCGAAGATCTCGCCTGCGAGGCCCGTTTAGGCTTCACGGTCACGAAGAAGGTCGGAAACTCCGTCGTACGCAACCGCATCCGCCGCCGGCTCAAGGCGGCGCTCCGCGACGCGGAACCCCTTGAGGCCCGCGCCGATTGCGACTACGTGCTGATGGCCCGGCGGGAAGCGCTCGCGCGGCCCTTCGCCGCGCTCGTCGACGACCTGCGCCAGGCGTTCCGCGCCATCGGGCGCACCGAGAAAGACGGACCCCGCCCGTCCGATTTCAACCCGCCCAAGGGCAAGAACAGGCGACCATGAACACCGAGGACACGAGAAACCTTTTTCTCGCCATAGCCCTGTCCGTGCTGGTGATGGCCGGCTGGCAATATTTCTACGCCGGCCCGGCCTACCAGAAGCAGCATCAGGCGCAACTGGCCGCCCAGCAGGCGCAACAGGTTGAAGCCGCCGCGCCCGGAGCGGCCAAAGAACCCGGCGTCTCACCGCCCGGCGGCGCCCTCGCTCCCGGCGTCGCGGCCACGGAAACCGTGCCGCAGGCGCTCGCCGCCAACCCGCGCGTCGCCATCGACACGCCGAGCGTCGCCGGCTCGATCGATCTCAAAGGCGGCAAGCTCGACGACCTCGTGCTCAAAGACTACCGCGAGACAATCAGCAAGCAGAGCCCGCTGATCCGCCTCCTGTCGCCGAGCGGCGCTCCCGACGCCTACTGGACGACGACAGGATACGTCAGCGCAGGCGGCGCGAAGACCCCGACGCTCGACACGGTGTGGACCGCCGACGCCACGAGCCTGACGCCGAGCAGGCCGGTGACGCTGACCTGGGACAACGGCGAAGGCCTGGTCTTCAAGCGCGTCGTCTCGATCGACGACAAATACATGTTCACCATCGCGGATTCCGTCGCCAACAAGGGGAGCGCTCCGGCGACGGTTCGGCCCTATGGGATGGTGCTGCGCCACGGCAAGCCCAATGTCGCGGGCTATGCGGTGCTGCACGAAGGCTTCGTCGGCGTGATCGGCGAAGGCGGCGTGCAGGCGGTCACCTACGCCGGAGTCGAAAAGGCGACCGACAAGACGGAGACCTTTTCCGGCCCGGGCGGCTGGCTCGGCTTCACCGACAAGTACTGGGGCACGGCGATCATACCGGACCAGAGCGAGCCGATCGAGGCGCGCTTCACGGCGACCGGGGCGGCGCAGCCGATGGACTATCAGGCCGATTTCGTCGGGCCCGAGAAGACGGTGGCGCCGGGCGACACGGTCGCCGTTACCACCCGCGTCTTCGCCGGCGCCAAGGAAGTCAGCACGATCGACGATTACGGGACCACGCTCGGCATCAAGAAGTTCGATCTGATGATCGACTGGGGCTGGTTCTATTTCATCACCAAGCCGCTCTTCCTGCTCATCGACGCGATCTACAAGTTCGTCGGCAATTTCGGCGTCGCGATCCTGATCGTCACCGTGCTCGTCAAGCTCGCCTTCTTCCCGCTCGCCAACCGCTCGTATGCGTCGATGGCGAAGATGAAGAAGATCCAGCCGCAGATCGCCGCGCTCAAGGACCTCTACCCCGAAGACAAGATGAAGCAGCAGCAGGCACAGATGGAGCTCTTCAAGAAGGAGGGCGTCAATCCGATTGCCGGCTGCCTGCCGATGGTGATCCAGATCCCGGTGTTCTTCGCACTCTACAAGGTCATCTTCATCACCATCGAGATGCGGCACGCGCCGTTCTTCGGCTGGATCAAGGATCTTTCGGCGCCCGACCCGACCAACGTCTTCACGCTGTTCGGCCTCATCCCCTGGGAGCCGACGACGCTGCCGGTGTTCGGGCACTTCCTTGCGCTCGGCGTCTGGCCGCTCGTCATGGGCGTCTCGATGTTCTTCCAGATGAAAATGAACCCCGAGCCCGCCGATCCGGTTCAGAAGTCGATGTTCGCCTGGATGCCGGTGATCTTCACCTTCATGCTCGGCACGTTCCCGGCGGGTCTCGTGATCTACTGGACGTGGAACAATACTCTGACGGTCCTTCAGCAATCCTACATCATGAAAAAGGCGGGAGTAAAGCTGGAACTCTGGGACAACCTGATCAAGATGTTCCGCAAGAGCGACGCGCCCGCCCCCGCCGCCTCGAAAACGCCGCCGGCCAAGACGCCGACGTGAGCGTTGCTTTTTTCACCACGAAGGTCACGAAATGATCCTTCGTGACCTCCGTGGCGAGCTTTTTGGGTAGCCAGGCCGCCATGACCGAAAACGACTGGATCGAGGCCGGGCGGAAGCTGTTCGCCGGCCCGTGCGAGTTCTTTTTCGCCGCCGCGAAGCCCGACGGCCTGCCGCCGGTCGGCGCGCCCGAGGTCGCCTTCGCCGGCCGCTCCAACGTCGGCAAATCATCGCTGATCAACGCGCTGACCGGCCGCAACGCGCTCGCGCGCACATCGAACACACCCGGCCGCACCCAGGAGCTCATCTTCTTCGACCTCGACGGCAGGGCGACGCTGGTCGACATGCCGGGCTACGGCTACGCCGCCGTGTCGAAGGAAAAGTCGGCCTCGTGGGGCAAGCTCGCGCGCGACTACTTGCGCGGACGTCCGTCGCTGCTGCGCGTCTTCGTGCTGATCGACGGCCGCCACGGCCTGAAGGCGAGCGACCACGAGACGATGAAGCTCCTCGACGCCTCCGCCGTCTCCTACGCCGTGGTGCTGACCAAGCGCGACGAGGTGAAGCTCGCCGATCAAGACGCGCGGGCCGCGGCGACGCTCGAGGGGCTCCGCAAACATGTCGCGGCCTTCCCCGAGGTGATCTTCACCTCCTCGCGCGGCGGCGAGGGCGTGCCCGAGTTGCGCGCCCATATCGCGAGGCTGCTGGCGGAGCGGGAAGGCGGCGGCCCGGCGGCGCTTTAGCCGCGCGCGGCGACCGGGTCGCCAAGGGCGTCCGGCTCTGCAAAATTATCGGGCTCGCTGCCGGGATATCGCCCCCTGCCGCCGCACTTTTGCTCGTTTCGTGGGCAAACCTAATCAGTCGCGGCGCGGCGGGGCCGCTCAACGCCAAACAGATGGTTGCTGCTTGCGACGCGTTCCCGGCGCCGAACTTGCGTCGGGTTGTTCACCTCTGCGGCGCCGGCTCTCGCCCGGGCCGCCTGAAGATCCAGCGGGGCGTCGCGTCGAGCCTCTGGGAGGCGAGCGCGCCCGCGACAAGGCGGGTCCGTCCGGACGTGAAGGAGCGCCTGGGCGCCGTGGCGGGCCTGCGCCGTGGGAAGCGGAATTGTGACGAGTGGGAATGCATGCCGTCTGAGGCGACGTCCGGTCGACAGAGTGGGTCCCCAGCAGAGAATCCTCGTGGACTCTTCGTGGTCCAAGTCGCGTTTCCGATTGTCTCAATTCAAAACAAGCGTACATTATCCATTAACCTTTCCGGATCACGCTCCCGAGGGGCGTGATCGGACCCGAGTCGAGCTGGAGACACGCCATGAGCCCGAACGCCGGTTTTGCACTTGCAGGGCGCGACGCCAAGCCCGCGGCGCCGGGCGCTGCCGAGAAGGGGCCGGACATCCGGGACCTGTTCGCCTCGGCCTATGCGCGCGAGCGGCGCGAGCCGATGAGCCTGCACGACTTTCTCGAAGGCTGCCGGAACGATCCAGGCATGACGGCCTCCGCCGCGGAGCGGATGATCACGGCGATCGGCGAGCCGGTCGTGCTCGACACCTCGAAAGATTCCCGCCTCGGCCGTATTTTTCTCAACCGAACCATCAAGCTCTACCCGTCGATGGCCGGCTTTTTCGGCATGGAGGACACGATCCAGCGCGTGGTGAGCTACTTCCAGCACGCGGCGCAGGGCCTCGAGGAGCGGAAGCAAATTCTCTATCTGCTCGGCCCCGTCGGAGGCGGGAAGTCGTCGCTCGCCGAGCGCCTCAAGGCGCTGATGGAGACCCAGCCGATCTACGTGCTCGCCGCCGGCGACGAGATGAGCCCGGTGTTCGAATCGCCGCTCGGCCTCTTCCGGCCGGAACAGATGGGCGTGGTCCTCGAAAGCCGCTACGGGATTCCGCTGCGCCGCCTGACCGGCATCTGCTCGCCCTGGGCCGCCAAGCGCCTCGATTCCTTCGACGGCGACATCTCGCGCTTCTCCGTCGTCAAGCTCTACCCGTCGAAGCTGCGCCAGATCGCGGTCGCCAAGACCGAACCGGGCGACGAGAACAACCAGGACATTTCCACCCTCGTCGGCAAGGTCGACATCCGCAAGCTCGAAAATTTTTCGCAGCATGACCCTGACGCCTACAGCTATTCGGGAGGCCTCAACCGGACGACGCAGGGACTGCTCGAGTTCGTCGAAATGTTCAAGGCGCCGATCAAGGTCCTGCATCCGCTGCTGACCGCGACCCAGGAAGGAAACTACGCCGGCACCGAGAACCTCGGCGCGCTGCCGTTCCAGGGGATCGTGCTCGCCCACTCCAACGAGTCGGAGTGGGAGCAGTTCAGGAACAACAAGAACAACGAGGCGTTTCTGGACCGCATCTGCGTCGTCAAGGTGCCCTACTGCCTCCGGGTGACAGAAGAGGCGATGATTTACGCAAAGCTATTGGAACACAGCGAGCTCGCCAGCGCCTCCTGCGCGCCCGAGGTGCTCGAGTTCCTTGCGCGCTTCTGCATCCTCACCCGCCTCAAGGAGCACGAAAACTCGCCACTTTATTCCAAGTTGCGCGTTTATAACGGAGAGAGCCTGAAGGACACCGACCCGAAAGCCAAATCCGTGCAGGAATATCACGACGCGGCCGGCGTGGCCGAGGGCATGAGCGGCGTCTCGACCCGCTTCGCCTTCAAGGTCCTGTCGGAGACCTTCAACTTCGACAACGAAGAGATCGCCGCCGACCCGGTTCATCTCATGTATGTGCTCGAGCAGGCGATCAAGCGCGAGCAATATCCCAAGGACGTCGAGAGCCGTTACCTCGACTTCATCAAGTCGGTCCTCGCGCCGCGCTACGCCGAGTTCATCGGCCGGGAGATCCAGAAGGCCTATATCGAGTCCTACAGCGAATATGGCCAGAACCTGTTCGACCGCTACATCGCCCTCGCCGACGCCTGGATCGAGGACCAGGACTACAAGGACCCGGACACCGGCCAAGTTTTCGACCGGCAGGTGCTCGACGCGGAGCTCAGCAAGACCGAGAAGCCGGCCGGCATCGCCAATCCGAAGGATTTCCGCAACGAGATTGTCAAGTTCTCGCTGCGCTCCCGCGCCGCCAACCAGGGCCGGAATCCGTCGTGGACGGCCTACGAGAAGATCCGCGAGGTGATCGAGAAGCGTATGTTCAGTCAGGTCGAGGATCTGCTGCCGATCATCAGCTTCGGCGCCAAGCAGGATTCAAAGACCGAGAAGCAGCACGCCGACTTCCTCGATCGGATGAAGGCGCGCGGCTACACGGAACGGCAGGTGCGCCGTCTGGTGGAGTGGTATATGCGCGTTAACAAGGCCGGATAGGCAAAGAGAAGAAGGAAGGGGCATGGCCCAGTTCGTCGACCGTCGTCTCAATCCGCGTGACAAGAGCCTTGGCAACCGCCAGCGTTTCCTTCGTCGCATCCGGTCCGAGGTCAAGCGCGCGGTCGACAAGGCGGTGGCCGAACGTTCGATCGCCGACGTAGGCAAGGGCGGTTCGGTCTCGATTCCGAGCGACGGCATCGACGAGCCCCAGTTCCACCTCTCCCGCGACAGCGGCGAGCGTGAATTCGTCCTGCCCGGCAACAAGGAGTTCGTCGCCGGAGACAGCATCGACAAGCCGAAGGGCAAGGGCGGCGGAGGCGGCGCCGGGCGCGACCCGGGAGCGGCGGGGCGCGGCGAGGACCCGTTCTCGTTCGCGCTCACCGAGGCCGAGTTCCTCGACATTCTGTTCGAGGACCTCGAGCTGCCCGACCTCGTCAAGACGTCGCTCAAGGACGCCAAGGCGAAGGAATTCCGCCGCGCCGGCTATTCGAGCGATGGAACGACGCCGAATCTGGCTGTGCTGCGCACGATGCGGGTGAGCATGGGCCGGCGGCTCGCGCTGCGCCGCCCGAGCGCCTCCGAAGTCGAGAAGCTCGAGCAGGAGCTCGAGGCGCTGCGGGCGAATTCGACGGTCGCGATGGCCGAACGTCAGCGCATCGTCCATCTGGCGCGCGAGATCGAACGGCTCAAGCGCCGGCAGCGCGCCATTCCCTTCCTCGATCCGATCGACGTGCGCTACAGCCGTTTCTCGCCGGTTCTGGTGCCGCGGGCCAAGGCGGTGATGTTCTGCCTGATGGACGTTTCCGCCTCGATGGGCGAGCGCGAGAAGGAGCTCGCCAAGCGGTTCTTCATCCTGCTGCACCTGTTCCTGAAGCGCAAATACGAGCGCGTGGAAATCGTCTTCATCCGTCACACCGACGAGGCGGCGGAGGTCGACGAGCAGGAATTCTTCTATGGCCGCGAGACCGGCGGCACGGTCGTCAGCTCGGCGCTGAAGGCCATGATGGCCGTGCGCGAGGCGCGCTATCCCACGGGGGACTGGAACGTCTATTGCGCCCAGGCCTCCGACGGCGACAATTCAGGGAGCGACTCGCGCGAGTGCGTCGCGCTCTTGTCGCAGGCGCTCCTGCCGCTCGTCCAGTATTACGCCTATATCGAGATAGCGGACGAGGACGCCCCCCTCGACCGCTCCGGCAAGGAGCTGTGGCGCGCCTACGCTGGCCTCAAGGAGGTCGCGCCCGGCTTCGCGATGGCGCGCGTGGCCCACCGCGCAGACATCTATCCGGTCTTCCGCAAGCTTTTCGCCAAGCAGCCCAGCAAGGGAGCGGCGTCATGACAACCGCGTCTCTCGAAGCGACCCACGCGCTCCATCCCGGCGGAAAGCTGCTTTTCGACGGCGCCGAATGGGACTTCCAGACCGTCCGCCGGGTCTATGACGCGGTCGACGCCATCGCCCGCGACGAGCTCGGCCTCGATATCTTTCCCAACCAGATCGAGATCATTTCGGCCGAGCAAATGCTCGACGCCTATTCGTCGGTCGGCATGCCGCTCATGTACGCGCACTGGTCGTACGGCAAGCGCTTCGCGCGCGACGAGGCGCTCTACCGCAAGGGCTATACCGCGCTCGCCTACGAGATCGTCATCAACTCCAATCCGTGCATCAGCTACTGCATGGAGGAGAACACGATGGCGATGCAGACGCTCGTCATCGCCCACGCCGCGTTCGGCCACAACCACTTCTTCAAGAACAACTACTTGTTCCAGCAGTGGACCGACCCGGCCGGCATTCTCGACTATCTCGACTTCGCCAAACGCTATGTCGCAACCTGCGAGGAGCGCTACGGCGTGGAGGCGGTCGAGCGCACGCTCGACGCCGCGCATGCGCTCATGGGCCAGGGCGTGTTCCGCTACCCGCGCGCCCCCAAGATCAACCTCGCGGAATACGAACGGCGGCGGCGCGAGCGGATCGAGCGCGACGAGCAGGACTATCGCGACCTGTGGCGGACGGTTCCGGGCGGCAAGCCGGCGCGGGCCAACGACGCCGTGGACGAGGAGGCGCGCGAGCGCAAGCGCGCCCTGCGCCTGCCCGAGGAGAACCTGCTCTACTTCCTGGAGAAGAACAGTCCGAAGTTGCGCAACTGGCAGCGCGAGCTCCTGCGCATCGTGCGCAACGTCGCGCAATATTTTTATCCCCAGCGCCAGACGAAGCTGATGAACGAGGGCTGCGCGACCTTCGTCCACTACACCATCGTCAACCGGCTCTACGACAAGGGGCTGATCTCCGAGGGCGCGCTGCTCGAGATCCTGCACAGCCACGCCAACGTCATCGCCCAGTTCGACTACAACGACCAGCGCTTCAGCGGCTTCAACCCCTATGCGCTCGGTTTTGCGATGGTGCAGGACATAAGACGCATCTGCGAGGCGCCGACCGCGGAGGACCGCGAGTGGTTCCCCGCCATCGCCGGGCGCGAGGACTGGCCGGCGGTGCTGCGCGACGTCTGGGCAAACTACCGCGATGAATCCTTTATCCGGCAGTTCCTGTCGCCACGGCTGATCCGCCGTTTCCGCATGTTCGCGCTCGCCGACAAGGCGAGCGATCCGAAGGTCCATGTCGAGGCCATCCACGACGCCGAGGGCTACCGCCGTGTGCGCTCGAAGCTCGCGGACAGCTACGACGTCGCGGCCAGCGAGCCCGACATCCAGGTGGTCGAAGCCGATGCGCTCGGCGACCGGCCGCTCGTGCTGCGTCACACGATGCGCAACGGGGTCACCTTGGCGGACCTTGGCAAGGACGCCACCCTGCGCCACATCCGCTGGCTGTGGGGCTATGACGTGCGCGTCGAGGAGAAGGCGGGCTGATTGTAGCCGAGCGCGGCCGACCGCGTCACAGATGCGCGAACCTGTAGCCGCGCTCGCCGAGCGCGGCAGAAGCGCTCAGCGACCGCGTATACAGCCGTTCAAACCGATCAGCGGCTGCGCTATCCGGCCTGTCAAAACCCGCAAGACAGCGGTCCCTTCCCCGTTCGTTCCAGTCAAAATATGCTGGAGGCCGTTTGTTTCGAGCTTGGCTCTGGCCAATCCCGCACTTCCACTGTTCCATCTGAGAAGATTTCGACGACTTTGTTCACGATGTCTGGCATCGGCTCTATGACGTCCAGAACGCGACCGAAGAATTCCAATTGCTTTTCGCGGTCGAGGCTGCCCGGAATGATGATAACGAGTCCCGGATGAACATCCTCCTTGGCGTACAGAGACAGAAAATCCCTCCCGTTGTTGGTGACCAGGACGAAGCCGCCTTCGCGGATCAGCGGCATCAGCTCGGAATCCTGAGCGCCTTGCAGGCCGCGAAATACGACGTGCGTGGCGTGATGATTCCGGGAGTTCGCTAAAGCTGCCAAGTCAGGGGACAAACATTCGTCGATAAGCAACGGGTCGTTCAAAGACGCCGCCCGGATTTTTCCCATTCGAGGCACGCCTCCACAGCGTCGAGCGGCAGAGAAGGATAGGTTCGGAAAATCTCGAACTTACCCTTCCCGTTCCTCAACTCGACCAGCACATTGTCCGCCGGAACACGCGTGCCTTCGACAACCGGCGTGCCTCCGAGAATGCGCTCGTTGGAGACGACCTTTGTGTGTTTCTCGGACGCCATGAACACCTCGATCTGCCGGCGTGCTCTATATCCTGGCGAGATATCGTCTTCAACGCATGAACGCATGCCGCGGGGTGGTCGAGTCGCGCAGCGACCGCGTCCCCCTCAAATCGTCTGGTTGTAGGCGCCGACCTCGGAATTCTCGCGCAAGATCCCGTCGACCGCTTCGAACATGGCGCGCATGTTGGCTTCCGACGCCGGGCTCTCGACCACCACCACGAGTTCCGGCTTGTTGGAGGAGGCGCGCACGAGCCCCCAGGTGCCGTCCTCGACCGTGACCCGGACGCCGTTGACGGTGACGATGTCGCGGATCGTCTGGCCGATCAGCGGCTCGCCCCTCGCCTGCATCTCCCCGAGGCGCGCCGTGACCTTGTCGGCGACCGCGTATTTCAACTCGTCGGGGCAATGGGGCGACATGGTCGGCGAGCCCCAGGTCTTGGGCAGGTCGCGGTAGAGGTCGGCCATGGACTTATCGGAATTGCGGTCGAGCATGTCGAGCACCGCGATCGCGGTGACGAAGCCGTCGTCGTAGCCGCGCCCGACCGGCGCGTTGAAGAAGAAGTGGCCCGACTTCTCGAAGCCCGCCAGCGCCTTGAGATCCCGCACCCGGCGCTTGATGTGCGAATGGCCGGTCTTCCAGAAGTCGACCGCAACGCCGTTGGCCGCGAGCGCCGGATCGGTGGCGAAGAGGCCGGTCGACTTGACGTCGACGACGAAGGTCGCCTCCCGATGCAGCGTCGAGAGGTCGCGCGCGAGCATGACCCCGATCTTGTCGGCGAAGATTTCCTGACCCTCGTCGTCGACCACCCCGCAGCGGTCGCCGTCGCCGTCGAAGCCGAGCGCGACATCGGCGCCGCTCTCCTTCACCGCCTCCGCCATCGCGTGCAGCATGTGCAGGTCTTCCGGGTTCGGGTTGTAGCGCGGGAACGTCCAGTCGAGGTCGCAGTCGAGCGGGACGACCTCGACGCCGAGCGCGCTCAGAAGCTCCGGCGCGAACGCCCCCGCCGCGCCGTTGCCGCACGCCGCCACGACCTTCATCTTGCGCGTGAACTTCGGCCGGGCGGTCAGGTCGGCGATGTAGCGGGTCGGGAATTCGGGGACGAATTCATAGGCGCCGCCGGGCTCGGGCGCGTAGTCGCCGCCGATCACGATGTCGCGCAGGCGCCCCATCTCCTCCGGGCCGAAGGTGACGGGACGCGCAGCGCCCATCTTCACCCCGGTCCAGCCGTTGTCGTTGTGCGACGCCGTCACCATCGCGACCGCCGGACAATCGAGCGCGAACTGGGCGAAATAGGCCATCGGCGTGATGCAGAGGCCGATGTCGACGACCTTCGCCCCGCCCGCCATCAGGCCCGCGGTCAGCGCGAGCTTGATCGAGGCGGAATAGCTGCGGAAGTCGTGGCCGACCACGACCTCGCGCGGGACGCCGAGTTCTTTCAAAAGGCGCGCGAGCCCCAGGCCCAGCGCCTGCACCCCCATGAGGTTGATCTCCTTCTCGAACAGCCAGCGCGCGTCGTATTCGCGAAAGCCGGTCGGCTTGACCATCGGCTGCGATTCGTAGGCGTAGGTGTTGGGGAGGAGTTGGGGCAACGGCTTGGGGAACAAGGGGGGCCTCGTGGCTCGTGGGTCTGCGGACAAGGAGCGGCAGCGGCGGGCTCCCGGACTTTCCTTCGCCTTAGATCACGGGAATGCGACAGACAAGCCAAGCCGGCCCCCGCGAACGCCAGCAAGGCCGATGACGGCGGCGTGCAAGGCGGACGTTCGACGATGGCTTGGGGAACGGGTCGGAGGGGCGTGAGGCGGACGACCGGCAGGGTGCAGAAACCGGGAAATCGTCACGTGCGCCATCAGGGCGAAAAACGACGCTCTCAAGAAAATGCAGTCTCTCGCGTGTAAATAAAGGGTTCGCTTCCCTGACGCCGCAGACCGGCATGACCCTGACGATTTCGCGGATGCGACCGCCGGCGCCCGCCGGTTGCGCATCGGGGATAGGCGAACGAGCCGGGCTCAGGCAACGGAATGCGGCAGGCCGCTTGGTCTTACCCGGCGATACCGGGCAAATGCGAGGCCTGAGACGCCAATCAGCGCCATCGCCCAGGTGGAGGGCTCAGGCGCGACGACCGACGCGCTGACAGAGCCCTCGATTACGTCAAAGTAAGGTAGGTTGATAAAAATACTCAATTGGCTATCGATCCCGCAGCTTGGGAAGCTGATGTTCCCACAATAACCTTCGCCGACGAAAAGCTGGGCAGACAAGTTGCCGAACGCCATCCAGATGGAAGGCGTTGCCCCCGGATAGAGATCTTCCGAGAAATAGACCGCCGAGCCGGGCACTCCCGCAATGAATATCCGGTCGAGGATGTCCGAGGCCAAAAAGCTAGTCCCGATGGCGGAGATCGACACGTTGGAAATCGCAGCGTCGGGATAACCCGTCATAGTATAGCCACCCTCCGAAAGGTGCTGGATCGGGGCGGTGCTCGTATCGACGTCAAACGACCCTGCGAAAGGCGCCGGCAGATCGAGCGGGGGCGGTCCCAGGGGATCGCCCGGTCCCATAGGGAACATGTCGTCAGTGAAACTTCCAGTGACGTTCACAGTGTAGATGGCTGCGTCCGCGCCCGTCGATCCAGGCAAAGTCAGCGCTGCGAGACACACCAACGCCGATGCCGAAGCGGCCATTGAAAAATATTTCATAGTCAACCTCTCGCCGCAGCAAATGCAACCACGGCTATCGTCTTGCGGCCTTCAATGGCAACTTTTCGCTGAGCATTGCCTATGTTGACGACACGAACAATGCGACAAATTGTCTTGTTGCGTCTGCGCCATTACCCCTTTGGAATCTTTGCTGCGGTCACGATGACGGGAGCAAATCTTCCCGCCGCCGACAGCGTTGAGCCCCGAGCGCCGCGCCTATCGCCCCAGATAACGATCGAAAAACGCCGCGATGTCCGCAAACGCCTCGCGCGACTCCGGGACCGCCGGCCCGGCGAGAAACTGCGCGTGGCTCACGCCGTCATAGACCTCGAGATCGGCGACTGCGCCGGCCCGCTTGAGCGCGCGATGGACCCGCACCGTGTTCGACAGGAACAGATCGCGCGTCCCCGTTGTCAGGATGGTCGGAGGAAAGCCGGAGAAGTCGCCGTAGACCGGCGACAGATAGGGGTTCTTGAGGTTCTGCCCGTCGGCGTAGAGCCGCGCCATGGCCTCGACCATCGGCTCGTAGCTGACCAGCACGTTGTCGAGCCAAGCGTTGGCGAAATAGCTGTCGCCGACCTTGGCGAGATCGGACCACGGCGTCCCGGCTGCCACCGCTCCCGGCAAGGGCAGGCCTTCGTCCTTGGCGCGCAGCGCCGTCGCGAGCACGAGGCCGCCGCCGGCCGAGGTTCCGATCAGCGCGACGTTTTCGGGCTTCGTCGTCTTGACCACCGCCTTCCACACCGCGATCGCGTCGTCGAGCGCAGCGGGAAACGGAAAGTCGGGCGGCATGCGATAATCGACCGCGAGAACCTTGAAGCCGCCGAAGCCGGCCATCATCACGCCTTCGCCGGTCCCCGGCAGGCCGGGAAAGAAGACATAGCCGCCGCCGTGCAGGGCGACGACGAGCCGGTCGCGGTTTCTCTCCGGGATGTCCTTCGGCGTCAGCATGAAGGCCTTCACGCCCGCCACGACCGTCGGCTCGATCGTCACGCCGAGTTCCCGCTCGAGCTTCTCGACGTCGACGCCCGCTCTTCGATTCGCCGCCTCGACGGCGGCCTTCCAGGCTTCGGCCGTCCGGGGCGCGTCGTCGAAAGCGGCGTAGGGCGCGGCGATGCGGCGTTGCAATTCCGGGCTGACGTCCTCGGGGATCGGGATCACCTGCCCCGGCGTCGTCCGCGGCCCGAAATGCGCGTTGGCGGCGGCTGCCGCTTCGGCGGCTTTGGCGAAGCTGGCGTCTTCGGCGTGCGCCGGCGCCATCGCAGCGACCGACAAGCATACCAGGGCGATCATCAGTCTCATGGGGCGCCGCTTTCGGATCGGACAGGCCTTCGATGTCTAACCACAAAGAACACGAAGGGTCACGAAGACTTCGTGCTTCTTCGTGTCCTTCGTGGTGAACCCCATCCGCCGGCCGGCGGACCGCGGCGCCGGGCGGTCCGCGTGCTCAAAGCCACTTCTTCCAGCGGAAGAAGAGATACGGCCCGATCGCGGCGCAGACCATCAGCGCGATCGCCAGGGGATAGCCGAAACGCCACTCGAGCTCGGGCATCTCCTTGAAATTCATGCCGTAGATCGAGGCGATCACGGTCGGCGGCATGAAGATGACCGCGAGCACCGAGAACAGCTTGATGATGTCGTTCTGCGCCAGATTGATCAGGCCGAGCGTCGCGTCGAGCAGGAACTGCACCTTCTGCGCCTTGAAGCTCGCATCCTCCTCGAGCGACTGCAGATCGCGCAGCGCCGTCTTGGTCGCCTCGCGCGCCGCCTTCTGCGCCTTGCCGGGCTTACCGCCTTCGCCGTTGCCCTCGGCGATCAGGAACAGGAGCAGCCGCTCGATCGACACCATGCTCTCGCGCAGATTCGAGATCTTCTCGTCCTCGCGGCCGAGGTCCCAGAGCGTGTCGGAATAGATCTGGTTGCGCCCTTCCTTGTTCTCCTTGGCGCGGAACACGCGGCTGGCGATCGCATCGAGGCTCGCGCCGGCCTTGCTGAGCGCACGCGCCGAGCGGTTGATCGCCGTATTGACGAGCCCGATCGCCACAGCTTCCGGGGTGCGCGCCGGGGACGGCGCCTTGCACAGCTTCTGGGCGAAAATTTCGAAGGATTCGCAAGCGTGGTAGCGCACGGTGACGAGCGCGCTCGGCGCGACGACGAACGTGACGTCGGTGGTGTCGGGCGTATCCTCGGGTTCGCTGATCATGCTCGCCTGAAGATAGCGGACGCCGTCCTCGGCGTAATGGGCCTCCGGCGGCTCCGCGTAATCCGCGTCCGATCGGGTCGGAATGGTCGCGCCCACGTAAAGCTGGACCTTCTGATCCTCGTCGATGGTCGGCTCGATCATGTCGATCCAGATCGAGCCCTCCGGGATCGCCTCCGCATCGTCGAGAAGCTTCCGCGAGATCGGTCCGGCGCCGGCGCCCGGCGCGGTGGAAGCGTAATGGACAACGATCAAGGCTCTTCTCCGGCGCCGGGAAAATTCTGGCGCGAGCGCCGCGCGTTACAGGTCTTGTTTCTCATTTTGAAGACGCCTCCCGCGCGCCTCGCCACGAGCGCTCCCTCACCGCATCAGCAGGGCGGCCTCTTCGCGCAAACCGTCCGCCGTCTGGACCGAGAGCCCGAGGTCGCCGAGCGCCCGCGCGACGGCGCCGACGAGCCCGGCGTTGCTGGCCGCCCGCTCGCCGCTCGGCAGCGCGAGATTGTTCTCGAAGCCGACGCGCGTATGGCCACCGAGCAGCGCGCCCGCCGTGACGCACGCCGCCTCCCGCCGCCCGAAGGCGCAGACGCTCCAATGGGCGAAGCGCGGGGCGCCGGGCGCGAGGAACGGCAGGATATCGGACGGCGCGGCGGTCCTGAGCAGCGTGTAGCGGCCGAGCACGTAGAGGACGGCGACGGCGTCGAACGGGAGGATTCCGCGCTTCTGCATCGCCGCGAGCCGGACGGCCTCCTCGGGCCCATAGAGGACGAATTGCGGCCAGACCCGCATCCGCTTCAGCCGTACGAGAAAGTCGGCGAAGAGCGCCTCGTCCCCGGCTGCGGGCGCTAGCTCGCCCAGCGCCAGCGAAACCGCCTCGGGGTTCGTCGCCAGCACGACGGCCATCTGCTCGCCGGGCCGGTAGCGGCCCATCGATTCGCTGGTTATCTGCACGACCAGCCGGTCCCCCACGGCGTCGCAGACGCAGGCGGTCGCGGCGCGGTAGGCTTCGGCGTCGAGCACATGCGCGCCGTCCGGGCCACGCACATGCAGGTGGATCATGGACGCGCCGGCGTCGCAGCACTCGGCGGCGGCGTGGGCCAGCTCCTCGACGGTCGTCGGCAAATGCGGATGGTCCGCCTTGGTCTTGCGCCCACCGTTCGGCGCGACCGCAATCGCCGTCTGTCTTCGCGCCGGAGCCCCCGTCACGCCGCCCGCCTTTCCGACTCGCCGCTCCCGAGTCTGCGCTTCGCGCGCTCGATCGGCCCGGATGAGTCCATGACGCCTATTCTGCACCGCGCCGCAAACGCCGTCACATGGCGATCTTGGCGTCCGGGCAGGGCCTCACCCACCCGGCGCCCCGGCCGCCTCCCCCTTCGCCCCCTCCAGCGCCGCCGCTACAGCGTCGTCGACGCGTTCGAGCCAGACGAAGGCCAGCGCCTCGCGGACTTCGGCGGGGATGTCCTCGAAATCCTTGCGGTTACGCGCCGGCAGCATCACGCGGCTGATCCCCGCCCGATGCGCGGCGACGATCTTCTCCTTGATCCCGCCGACCGGCAGGACGAGGCCGCGCAGGCTGATCTCGCCGGTCATCGCCGTGTCGCTGCGGATGGTGCGGTCGGTGAGCAGCGAGACGAGCGCCATGAACATCGCCACGCCCGCGCTCGGCCCGTCCTTCGGCGTCGCGCCCGCCGGCACATGGACGTGGATGTCGATCTTCTCGAACCGGGCGGGGTCGATCCCGTAGGCCGAAGCGCGGTTCTTGACGATGCTGAGCGCCGCCTGCGCGCTCTCCTTCATCACGTCGCCGAGCTGGCCGGTGAGAATCAGCCGGTTCGCGCCCGGCATCGCGGTCGCTTCGATGAACAGGATGTCGCCGCCGACCGGGGTCCAGGCGAGCCCGGTCGCGACCCCCGGCACGCTGACCCGCATCGCCACCTCGTCCTCGAAGATCGGCGGGCCGAGAATGGCGTCAAGATCCGCAGCGCGAATGGCGATCGGGCCGGGCTCGCCTTCGGCGATCCGCATCGCGGCTTGGCGCAGCGCGCGGCCGATCTCCCGTTCGAGGCTGCGCACGCCCGCTTCGCGCGTGTAGCGCTCGATGATCGCGCTGAGCGCCGCGTCGTCGATCGAGGCCTGATCGGCTTTGAGCCCGTTCGCCTCCATCTGGCGCGGGACGAGATAGCGCCGCGCGATCTCGAACTTCTCGTTGGCCGTGTAGCCGGGAAGGCTGATGATCTCCATGCGGTCGCGCAAAGGCCCGGGGATCGTGTCGAGCATGTTGGCGGTGGTGATGAACACGACGCGGGAGAGATCGAAAGGAACGCCGAGATAATTGTCGCGGAAGCTGTTGTTCTGCTCGGGGTCGAGCACTTCGAGCAGCGCCGCGCTCGGGTCGCCCTGGATGCTCGCGCTGACCTTGTCGATTTCGTCGAGCATCATCACGCAGTCGCGCGCGCCGGCCTTGCGGATGCTCTGGATGATGTTGCCCGGCAGGGCGCCGATGTAGGTGCGCCGGTGGCCGCGGATTTCCGCTTCGTCATGCACGCCGCCGAGGCTGACCCGCACGAACTTGCGCTGAAGCGCGCGGGCGATCGACTGGCCGAGCGAGGTTTTCCCGACGCCGGGCGGGCCGGCGAAGCACAGGATCGGCGCCTTGCCGTTGGGCGCGAGCTTCAGCACCGCGAGATATTCGACGATCCGGCGCTTGATCTTCTGGAGGCCGTAGTGGTCGGCGTCGAGGATGCGCCGCGCCTCGGCGATGTCGATCGGCTTTTCCTCGGGCAGCGCCCAGGGCAGCTCCACCAGCCAGTCGAGATAGGTGCGCACCATGCCGTATTCGCCGGCGGCCTCGGGCATGCGCTGAAGGCGGCGAAGCTCCTTGCGCGCCTGGTCCTCGACCTCTTTCGGCATTTTGGCGTTGGCGATCGCCTTGTCGAGCTCGGCGATCTCGGCCGACTTGCCTTCGTCGGTTTCGCCGAGCTGGCGCTGGATCGCGGCCATCTGCTCGCGCAGCAGAACCTCGCGGTTGCGGGCGTCGAGCGAGGCCCGCGTCTCCCGCCCGATCTCCTGCGAGAGCCGCATGATCTCGATCCGGTGGGCGAGCAGGCGCGAGACGCGGACGAGCCGGGCGCCGATGTCGATCGTCTCCAGAATCTCCTGCTTCTCGTCCGGCGTCGCGTCCATGACGGTGGCGACGAGGTCGGCGAGCGCGCCCGGCTGCTCGGCGCCCTGGATCGTCGCGATGAGCTCCTCGGGCGCCTGCGGCAGGAGCCGCACGGCTTCCAGAGCCTGGCCCTTGAGGTGGACGAAGCGCGCCTCGATCTCGTCGGAGAGGGCCGTCGGCTCCGGTATCCGGACGGTTTCGGCGACGAAGAACGGCCAGCCGCTGAGGTAGTCGACGACGCGGAACCGCTGCTCGCCCTGGCAGACGATGTGGTGCGCGCCGTCGGGCGTCGTGATGTAGCGGACGATGTTGGCGACCGTGCCCATCTTGTGCATGTCGGCCGGGATGGGGTCCGCGGCCGGGTCTCCGGCCTCGGCGTTGCGCTGCATGACGATGCCGACAGGCTTCTGCTCCCGCACGGCGCGTTGCGCGGCGAGGATCGAGCGCGGCCGGCCGAGCGAGATCGGCAGGACGACGCCGGGAAAGAGAACCATGCCGCGCACCGGCACGACGATCAGCCCGTCCGGCGGCAGGGGCGGCGAGACAGCCGCGCTGTCGTCGCCGAGGGACGGCGCAATCACTTCGTTGACGGGGGAGGCGGCGTCTGCGTCAGCCATGGCGGGCCTCCGACTTCGTCAGCGTGACCAGGAGGCAGCCGTGCGCCGACGACCGCTCGATGGCGGCGTAGCGTCCGGGCGGCAGGCGCACGCGGCGCTCGAACCGCCCTTGCGGCAGCTCGAGCCGGTGGATGACCGCGGTCCGCATCTCCGGCGGATAGACGCGCGTCCCCGACACGACGAGGTCGTCCGCCTCGATCCGGGCGCCGACCGCGTCGAGCGCGACGCCGGGGAGGGCGACGAGCACGAGCACCTCGCGGCCGGTCTCGAGCACGTCGACCGGCGGCTCCCAGACGGCCGGCGCGAGCGCGCCGGCCGGGCGGACGAACTGCTGGTGCATGCGCTCGGCGCGCGCGAGCATCGCGATCGCCTCCGACCACATCCAGTAGCGGGGGAAAGGGTTCTCCATCGGCTCC
>CAIZGR010000758.1 GCA_903932535.1 uncultured Hyphomicrobiales bacterium
ATTTCGTGAGGCTGGTCGTCAAGGACGGGAAGTTCGTGATCTGGGACGGGGTCAAGCCGGAGACGAACTGAGTGGGTTCGTGGTTCGACTACACGGTCAACGGTCTCGTTATCGGGAATATTTACGCGTTGCTGGCGATCGGGCTGGCGCTGATTTTCGGCGTCGCCAATCTGATCAACTTCGCCCACGGCTCGGTGTTCACCGTGGTCGCCTACATCGGCTGGGCGGCGATCCGTACCCTGCACACGCCGCTGCCGATCACGGCGCTGATCGTCGCCGCCGGCAGCGCCGTCATCGGGGCGGCGATCGAGCGCTTCGTGCTGCGCCCGCTGCATCGGCGCTCGCGGATCGCCGTGCTGCTGGCCACCATCGGCGTCGGGCTCGTGCTCGACCAGTTGCTTCAGCTCATCTTTTCAGCCGAACCGCGCGCGATGCCTAGCCAATTGCCGGACTGGCGACTTCCGATCGGCGGCGTGACCATCGGCGCCATCGATCTCACGATCGCCGGTTTCGGCGTGACGGCCGCAGCGTTGCTGTTCGGTTTCCTGCGGTTCTCCAGGCTCGGGTGGGCCGTGCGCGCGACCGCTCAGGACCCGGACGCGGCACGCCAGATGGGATTCGACACCGACCGTGTGAATGTTGCGGTGTTCGCGATCGCCTCCGCGCTGGGCGCCGTCGGCGGCCTGCTGGTCGGCATGTTCTACCACAGCATCGACATCACCATGAGCTTCGACGCCACGCTCAAGGGCATGGTGGCGATGCTGATCGGTGGCCTCGGCAACGTGCCGGGCGCCATCGCGGGCGGCCTGATTCTCGGTCTATCCGAGAGCTACGGCGTCGCCCTGTTCGGCACGAGCGCCCGCAACCAGGTCGCCTTCGCCCTCATGATCCTGATCCTGGTCGCGGCGCCGAACGGCCTGTTCAACTGGCGCCGTGAACTGCCGCCCGAACCGATGACCGGGACCTTCATCGCGCCTTCAAGGCCGCTGCGCCTGCCGCGCGCGGCGCTGGTCGCGCTCGTCGCCGCCGCGGCGCTCTTTCCGCTCGTCTGGAACGAACCCTACCTGCTGCAGACCCTGACCAACGCCTTGCTCATGGCGCTCATGGCTTTCGGCCTCACCCTGATTTCCGGCACGGTCGGACAGATCTCGCTCGGCCACGCCGCGCTGCTCGCCATCGGCGGCTACGCCTCGGCGCTGCTGGCGCTCGATCTCGGCTGGCCTTTCGTGGCCAGCGCGCCGGCGGCGGGATTGATCACGGCGCTTCTCGGCACGCTGCTGGTGCTGCCGGCGCTGCGCATGACCGGCCATTACGTCGCCATCGCCACCCTGGGGATTGGCGAGATCGTCGCCCTGGTCATCCTGAACTGGAGCGGACTGACGCGTGGGCCTTACGGTCTCTCGGGCATTCCTGCCCCGTCGATCGGGTCGATCGAGCTCGTTTCCCCACGCGCGCTTTACTGGCTGACGCTGGCGCTGGTCGTGCTGTTCGGATTGCTGCAGGTTCGCCTGCTCGAGTCCCATCTCGGCCGCACGTGGCGCGCCATCCGCGAGGACGCGGTGGCGGCTCGGGCCTATGGGGCGGAGCCGTTGCGCTACAAGGCGCTCGCTTTCGCCTTCGGCGGTTTCGGCGCCGGCGTCGCCGGCGCCATTGCGGCGCATCTGTACTCCTACATCAACCACGAGACCTTCAATATCCAGCTTTCGATCCTGGCGATTACCGTGGTGATCCTCGGGGGCCTCGGCAACGTGCTCGGCGCCGTGCTCGGCGCTCTTCTGCTGGTGGGCCTTCCCGAGCTTTTGCGCTCCGCCGCCGAATACCGGATGCTCATTTATGGCGTCGCGTTGTTGGTATTGATCCGCTACTGGCCCCAAGGGTTGCTGGGCGCAGCATGACGGCGCGGCCTCGAGGGCGTCGTCGCCCGTTCGATCGCCACGCTGGCGGAGGCCCTTCGCGAGGCTTGCGCCGCACAGGGTGACGGTGTCACGGCCCTCGTCGAGGTCGTCATCATCGAAGAACACTTCGAGCCCTTCCGGCGCGACGCGATGAAGAGGCTAGTCGTCGTCCGCTGGCGTGCGCTGGCTGGTACAGGCGTCCGGCGGCCTGAGCCTTGCCCCGCGTAGACTTCACTCCGGCCAAGGGGAGCTCAACTCCCCTTCGTTTCGCCGTAACTGCCCGCGCCCCTCAGCTCTGGCCCTTCCACGGCACGAGCCAGCGTTCGAGGAGCCGCATCCCGAACGAGAAGGCAAAGGCGCAGACCGCGATCACGCCGATGCCGACGAACACGAAGTCGGTGGCGAGGAACTGCGAGGCCGACATCACGAAATGGCCGATGCCCTGCGTGGCGGCGATGAGTTCGGCCGCGACCAGCGTGCTCCAGCCGACGCCGAGAGCAATGCGCGTTCCGGTCAGGATCTCCGGCAGGGCGGAGGGGAGCACGACGTCGCGCATGAGCTGGAAGCGGTTCGCCCCCAGCGACAGCGCCGCATTGACGCGCTCGAGCGAAACCGAGCGCACGCCCGCCTGGGCCGCGATCGCTACGGGAGCGAACATCGCCATGGTCAGAAGGGTGATCTTCGAGGCTTCGCCGATGCCGAGCCAGATGATCATCAGCGGCAGATAGGCGAGCGGCGGCAGCGGCCAGTAGAACTCGATCGGCGTATCGAACACGCCCTTTGCCCAGCGGCTCAGCCCCATGAACAGGCCGACCGGCACGCCGAGGGCGATGGCGATCGCCCCGGCGGACAGGATGCGGATGAGGCTCGCGCTGACGTGCTCCCACATCGTGGCGTTGGCGTAGCCGTCCCTCCAGAACGACAGCGCTGCGTCGAAAACTTCTTTCGGGGTCGGCAGGAAGAGATGCGGAACGAGCTGCGCCTCCGAGGCTGCCCACCAGGCGATGAGGATGACGAGGGCGGTTGCGATGCTTATCGGCACGGTAGAGCGCTCGCCGATGCCGAAGCCGCGCATCTTCACGACGCGAATGTCGCGCGCCGGGGTTTCAAGTTCGGCGTTGGAGGCGATGTCGGTCATTCCGCGGCCCTTCCGTAGACTTCGTCCTGATGAACAATTGCCCTGACCCGCTCCCGCAGCTCCGTGAACTCGGGCGCGGTCTTGACCGCGCGGGCGTCGCGGTCGCGCGAGAACCGATTGATGAAATCGAGGTCGAAGCGCGCCACGATCCGTCCCGGCCGCGGCGACATCACGATGAGCTCAGTGCCGAGGAAGAGCGCCTCCTCGATCGAATGGGTGATGAAGAAGATCTGCTTGCCGGTGCGCGCCCAGACGTCGACCAGAAGCTCCTGCATCGCCTCGCGGGTCATGCTGTCGAGCGCGCCGAACGGCTCGTCCATCAGCAGGATCGCCGGGTCGGGCGCGAGCGCCCGGGCGATGCCGACGCGCTGGCGCATGCCGCCGGACAATTCGTAAGGGGCGGAACCCGCGAATTCCTGCAAGCCCACGAGGCGCAGGAGTTCGATCGCCCGCTCGCGCCGCTCCTTGCGGCCGCGGCCTGCGAACTTGAGGCCGAGCGCAACGTTCTCCGCCACCGTCTTCCACGGCAGCAGCGCGTCCTTCTGGAACACGACGCCGCGCTCGGCGCCGGGCCCCTCGACGGCATGGCCGTTGAGCGTGATCGAGCCGGACGAGAGCGGCAGGAAGCCCGCCATCGCGTTGAGGAGGGTCGACTTGCCGCAGCCCGAGGTCCCGAGCGCCACCACGAAGGCCCCGTCGGGGATGTCGAGCGACACCCGGTCGAGCGCGTGCACTGGCTTGCCGTCGCGGGCGCCGAACCAGACCGAGGCCTTGTCCACGCGGAGCATCGTAAGCCCTCCAAAGAAAAGGCGTCGCCGGCGCCCCTTGCCGGCGACGCAAGCCCCCTGTGGGAGGGAATCCTTACGAGCCCGAGCCCTTCTCGGCCGCGATCACCGCGTCGGGCGTGACGAAGGCGGCGTAGGACGGCAGCACGTCCGAGATCTTCTTCTGCTCCTTCAGGAACACCGCGGTCTCCTTGAGGATCCTGGCGATGCCCGACTTCTCGCCGCCGCCGAGCCACGCGTCGGAGGCCTGGACCTTGAGCGGCAGCAGATTCAGGTTTTTCAGCGCGCTCGCCTGATCGGCCGGCGTGCCGCCAAGCAGTTTCGCCAGCGTCGCGGCGTTCTCGCTGTCGGGACCCCACTTCGCCGGGTCGTTGACGAAGGAGGTCTGATACTTCGAGATCACGCCCGCGAACGCCTCGAGGAAGTCCGGGTGCTGCTTGGCGAAGGCGGCGGTCGCAACCCAGGCGGAGAAGGTCGGCGCGCCCTTTTCGGCGACGTCCTTCGACGTCACGAGCACCTTGCCGGTCTTCTTCAGTTCGGTCAGCGCCGGATCCCAGACGAAGCCGCCGTCGAGGTCGCCGCGGTTGTAACCGGCGACGATGTCGGGCTGCGGAATGGCGAAGACCTGCACGTCCTTCTCGGTCAGGCCGATGCTCTTGATCAGGGCGAGAAGCTGGTAGTGGTCGGTGGATACCGGCGCGGCGGCGAGCTTCTTGCCCTTGAGATCGGCGAGCGAATTGATGCCCGAGCCGTTGCGGACGACAAGCGCCTCGTCCACGCCGGAGATCGAGGCGAGATAGAACGCCTTGACGTCGAGGCCGCGCGAGGTTGCCGCGGCGTAGGGGCTCGAGCCGACGTAGCCGATCTGCACGTCGCCGGAGGCGATAGCGGCGAAGATCTCGGCGCCCGAATTGAAGCGGCGGAAGTCGATCTTGACCCCGGTCGCCTTGTCGAACGCGCCGTTGGCGATGGCGACCGAGGACGGGAGCGCGTCGGTCTGGTAGCCGACGACGACGTTGTCGGCGGCCTGAGCCGAGGCGGCGCCGAGCCAGGCCAAGGCTGCCATCGCGCCTGCGGCGAATATGCGTCTGTTGAGAATCACGGTTCAGAATCCTTTTGGTTTGAGCGAATCGGAAACGACGTCTGGTTGCCTCTCTTCCGAAACGCTCCGTGCAAGGTCGCGCACGGCCGGCGTCCACACCAGCACGACCGCCGACTGGTGTCAAGTAAGTCTACCGTATAACTAGACTTTTACCGGGACACCGCCGCTTCGATGTGAAGCAGACTCGATGATGCCTCGTTGACCAGACCTGTCGTCCAAAATCCGCGCCAGCGGACCTGCAGCTTCGTCGTCCGTCCCCGTTGCGCTGGAATTGCGACCTGGACCTCGGCGGCGCCTGGGTAGAGCGACCGTTGGAAATCGAGGGCGCGCTCCGCGAGGCCGAGGCCCTTTTTCCACCAGTTGAGTCCACAGGCGCGGCCCCGCGGGCGACCATTCGGTCTCGCTTCCCATCCTGCGCTCGACTGCGAGATGTGGGCGCGGTACATGTTGATGCATCGCGCCATATCGGGCGCAAAGGATGGGTCCTGCATTTTAGTTGACTTATTTAATAGACTTTAGTTATATTTAGTCGTGAATCCACAATCGGTTATCGCAATGGCCTCGACCAACGTTCGCTGTCTTCATACGGACTCCCTTCTGCCGGCGTTCCCGCCCGTGCGCGGCGAGGCCGACGAGGCCACGATCCGGGCCGCGGCGTCTCAGGTTGCGAGCGGCGTCGCGGTGGCTACATGGGGGATTGGAGAAGCGCGCGGCGGCCTGACGACCGCCTCAGTCTCGCCGCTGCCGGCCGAGCCTGCAACGCTTGTTGTCACTTTCAATCGCGCGTCCTCGGCCTACGCGGCGTTCGCGAGGGCGAACCGATTCGCGGTGAACGTGCTGGGCGGCGACCAGCGGGAGATCGCCGAGCATTTCTCGGGTCTTTCCGAAGCGGCGAACGCCGGCCCTTTTGAAGTCGGCCGCTGGGTTCCGCTTTCGGATGGCCTTTGCTGTCTTGCCGATTGCGCGGCGGTGTTCGAATGTGAGGCCGAGGAGACGATCGGGTGGCGGACCGGGGCCATCGTGATCGCTCGCGTGCTGCGCGCTTTAATCGGCGGCGGGTCAGGCGCGCTCGTCCGCTGGCGCGGCGCGTACGACCAACTCGGATGGAGCCGCGACGAAATCTGCCGTGCCGTCGGACTCGCGCCGGGCGGCCGCGCGTAGGGCGAGGTGTAGAGGGCAGGTGGCCAACATCGTCTTCGCTTCCTGTGGGGATCTCGATCTTCGAGAAAATGTTGCGTCTTGCATGCACTTGGACGCGGTTAGTCTCGGGCAGGGCTTTCCGGGAGCTCGAGCCGAAGGAAGTCGTCGAGGCGGCGACGCGCGCGCTCCGTGACGGCCCGCGCCAGTCTCCATTGATGCTCGGTCTAGCCGCCTTGCGCCATGTGGTCGCCAACAACGTGGACCGATTCCTCGGCCTGGATGTCGATCGGGAGCGAAAGGTTCTGGTCACCTCGGGTGCAACCGAGGCGCTGTCGAACGCCTTCTCCCTCTGTTTCGCCACGGGGCACGAAACGCTAGAGGCGGCGCTCGCCCGGCGGTCCCGCTGGACTCGGCTCGCCGGACTGCGCGCGGCGTCGTCGTGAGGGCGCCATCTGTGGCGATCGTCGGGGCCGGTTTCAGCGGCGCCCTGCTCGCCGTCCACTTGGCGCGCCAGACGGTTGGACGCCTCGACATTTCGCTCATCGATCGCGCAGGCAGCCGCGGACGAGGCCTCGCCTACTCAGCCGACAACCCGAAGCTTCTTCTCAACGTCCGCATCGAGAATATGAGCGCGCTGCCCGAGCAGCCGAATCACTTTCGCGACTGGCTCGAGCGGCGGACAGGACGGGCGCCCGACGCCCTCGCCTTCGTTTCTCGTGGCCTCTACGGCGCCTACGTCGAGGAGGTCCTGTCGACCGCGGCGGCGAGCGCATCAGGGCGGATATTCATCGACTCCGTTGCGGCCGATTGCGTCGACATCCGCCGCAAAGGCGGCTGGAGTCTGCGCCTGGCGGACGGAGGCGAAATCACGGCCGACGCCGTTGCTCTGTGCCTCGGGCATTTCCCGCCCCAGTTTCCCGCTGCCCTCTGCGCCGCGCTCGAGGCGGAGCCGCGAGCCATTCGAAACCCGTAGCGGAGCGAAAGCTTCGCAGCCGTCGCCCCCGACGACCGCGTCGTCATCGTCGGCTCCGGCCTGACGATGGCCGACGCGGCGATCGAGCTTCAGGACCGCGGTCACCGCGGCCAGATCGTCGTCGTGTCCCGGCACGGCCTTCTCCCGAACGCTCACGCCACGACGACGTCCTGGCCCTCTTTCATCGATCAGGATCGCCCGCCGCAGACAAGTCTGGCGCTCCTCGGACTCATCCGTCGCGAAGTCGCCAAGGCCCGCGCGAGAGGGGTTGGCTGGCGCGCCGTCGTCGACAGTCTGCGCCCCAACCTCATCCCGCTCTGGCGCGGTCTCCCGCTGGACGAGCAGATGCGCGCGCTCCGTCATCTAAGGACATACTGGGACGTGCATCGCCATCGCATCGCGCCGGAGATTGACGCGCGGATATCCGCATTGCGCGCCGAGGGAAGACTTGCGGTCGTCGCCGGCGCGATCGTGGCCGGACGGTCGACGCCGGAGGCGGTCGAGATATACCCCGACTCATTGAGAAAGCGGGCAAGGGGGGTTGCGGGGGATCGCGATCTGGATTCCA
>CAIZGR010000759.1 GCA_903932535.1 uncultured Hyphomicrobiales bacterium
CCAAGCAGATATCTGGTCTAATTCATATTTGCCGTCAACTGCTGAACTGGCGGCTGAGCGCGGACTAAAACGTTACTTTACGGGTGATCCATGCCGTCACGGCCATATTTGCTCAAGGTGGGTTTCTAGCAGAAATTGTTATGAGTGTGTGCGGTTGCGCTGCATCAAGCAATATCGTGATGACCGCGAGGCTGGGCGCGCTCGGACAAAACGGTATGTCGAAAAAAACAAATTGGTTTACAGCCCGCGCAAAAACAAACGTGATTCCGAAATTCGGCGTATGGCTTCGGAGGGCTTCGAGCCTGACGCGGGGCGTTGGCGCGCGGCGTTTCTTTTTCAAGAACTAACGGCTAACACGATCCGGGAAATAATTGATTATCGGCCTGAAACGGGAGAGTTTTTCTGGCGCGTTTCGTGGGGTAAGGTGAAGCCGGGTGACAGGGCTTCGTTTCCCAGTTCGCGCGGTTATTCTACCATCTCGCTCAATAAACGCACTTTCTACGCTCATCGCGTCGCGTGGTTCTGGATGATGGGGGAGTGGCCGGATAAGCTAGTCGATCACATCGACCGAGACCCATCGAATACGAAATGGGATAATTTACGTCTGGCGACATCAAGCGAAAACAATAGCAATTCCAAATTGCCCGTCACAAGCACGAGTGGCCTCAAGGGCGCGTATTGGAGCCAAGAGCGGAAAACGTGGTATTCGACCGCGAGAATTGCGGGGCGCACAGTAAGTCTTGGAACGTTCCGCACGAAAGAGGAAGCGCACGCGGCGTTTATGAACGCGCGCAAAGGGGATGTTGGGGAGTTTGCTTGTGCTGGCTAAATGCTCCAAAGGCTGCGGCCTCCCCGTTTCCCTGCATTTCGCATGGTGCATTGAAAGCGGCATCCGCGCGCCAATGCCTCCCGGATCGGAAAAGCCCGGCGCCATCGTGATCGAACCCGGCGAGATGCGCTATTGCAAGCCGGTCGATCCCGGAAAGATCAAGGAAGCCCGCAAGCATTGGTGACGGGCTACACGGCGGTTAATTTCCGCACCTGATCCGGCGTATATTCGCAACGGATCATGAGGCGAAGCAGCATCGCGACAGATTCAGGCGGCCCATTAGCGGCCCATCGTCTGCCGGTCTGCTCATGAGCGCCAAAGAAAACGCCGGCCTTTGACTGGTTAAGGCCGACGTGCTCAATGGCGGCGAGATATTCGGGGCCGGTCACAGATAAGCACTCATGGCGCTTTGCAGATCGGCGCAACGGGTCAGGCCATTGTGCGGCTGGAAAGCATAAAAGCGGTTTTTGTCGGCCTGCCAAAGCACGTAAAAATCAGGCTTCCAATCTCCGGGAGTCGCGATTTTCTTGATGACTTCTAGGCCGGCGACAAAGCCAATTTTGACGGTTTCGCCGATTTCGAAAGACTGAGTGGCACCGCTGCGGATGTTTGAATTGTAAGCCATTTGCTTTCTCCGTTTCGATGTCCTAACGTAGCATATTGCTACGGGTAGTCAAGCGAAAAGCGCAATCAAAAGGGCAAATCGCTACATTTTTTTTTCGGAGGCTCTCATGCCCCTTGAAATCCTCCGCAAGAACGAAGAGCTTTTCCAGCGCCATTCCGCGCGCGGTTGTGCTCTTGACGCTGTTCCCGACCATGCCAAGCGCGACCTGTCGTCCTGGCTCGCCGAACGTCGCGGCGAACTCTCCGCATGGGAAAAGGCCAAGGCCGAATCCGCGCTGCATGAACTCGAGCGGCTCGTCGGCTCGATCAAGACGCGGCTCAGTGCGAAGGCGGGCGAAATCGGATCGCGTCGCATTGCGATTGTGCATGAGGATTGAGGGCGCGGGCTGTCATGACTGAGGTTAAACAAACGCCCAAAAAGGTGTTGCCGCCCGGTCCCGGCCGCCCGAAAGGCATCCCCAACAAGACGACAACTGCGCTGAAAGAAGCGATCTTGCTCGCGGCTGAAAAGGCGGGCGGCAAGGATGGTCTGGTCGGCTATCTGCATGGCGTGGCCGTCGATAACCCTCAAGCGTTCTGCGGTTTGCTCGGCAAAGTGCTCCCGCTGCAAGTGACGGGCGAAAACGGCGGCCCGATTCAGGTGGCGAAAGTTGAGTGGTCCATCGCTGATCCTGCGCCCGACGATAGCGAGAGCGTTTAAACCGCTTCTCGCGCCCCGAAGGTACAAGGGCGCGAAAGGCGGACGCGGCGGCGCAAAGTCGCATTTCTTCGCAACCCTCGCTGTGATGGAAGCGGTTTCCGGTCATCAGCGGTTCGTTTGCGCTCGCGAAGTCCTCAACTCGATTGCGGATTCGTCCAAGCAGTTGATCGAGGACAAAATCGCGCAATTCGGCCTCACCGATCAATTCAAGATCACGGATAAGGAAATCATTTACCCGCCGACCGACACGCTGTTTGTGTTTCGCGGCCTGCAAAATCACACGGCGAGCCGCGTCAAGTCGATGGAGGGCTTTACCCGGCTTTTCATCGACGAGGCGCAATCGGTCAGCCAGAACTCGCTCACCTTGGCGACGCCGACCTTTCGCGATCCTGGCTCGCAGATTTGGGCCAGTTGGAACCCGATCAAGCCGACCGACCCCATCGACCAACTGTTTTGCGAGAACAAAGACGATCCCGATTTCGCGCTGGTCGAGGTCAACTATTATGATAACCCATGGTTTCCCGACGAACTGCGGAAAGACATGGAGCGCGACAAGGCGCGCGACCCCGACAAATACGCGCACGTCTGGCTCGGCAAATACCAGCGCAATTCGGAAGCCCGCGTTTTCCGCAACTGGACGGTCAAGCCATTCGAGACGCCGGACAATGCGCGGTTTTATTACGGGGCGGATTGGGGCTTCTCGATTGACCCGACGGTGCTGGTCCGCATGTGGATCGATGGTCGAACGCTCTACATCGACGCCGAAGTGTACAAGGTCGGATGCGCGATTGACCACACGCCTGCGCTGTTCGACAAGCCGCCCGCGTGGGTGAAAAACTGGAACCCGCGCGATTGGCAGATCACCGCCGACAGCGCGCGCCCTGAGACGATTGAGTACATGCAGCGCCACGGCTACCCGCGTATCGTGCCGGCGCTCAAAGGGCCGTCAAGCGTGATGGACGGCATCGAGTTCCTGAAATCGTATGACATCGTGATCCATCCTCGATGCAAGAACACGGCGGACGAATTCGCCTGTTATTCATTCAAGACGGACAAGCTCACAAACGAGATTTTGCCCGATCTTGAGGACAAGAAAAACCATGTGATCGACGCGGCCCGCTATGCGCTGGAAAGCCTGCGCCGGGCCAAGGGCGTCGCGATGACGGCCAATCTCGGATTTATGGGGCGCTGATTTGTTTCGCACACTCGCCGCCCTTGTCCCGAAAGACAAAGACCTCCCCGAACGGGCGTGGTCGAACGACGTTCTGGCGCGTTTTCTGGACGATTCGATCTATGACGTGCTCGCCTACGACTTCCACCAGGAATACACCGACTCGAACGAATACATTCCCATCGCCAAGCGCGCGCCGTCTGTCCGGTATCAGCTTTGCAAAGTGGTCGTTTCCGATAGCGTCTCGTTTCTGTTCAGCGAAAACCATTTCCCCGAAATCGACTGCGGCGACAATGGCGAGGAAGCCGAGGACACGTTCGCCGCGATCATCAAAGACACGCGACTCAATGAAACCATGCTCGACGCCGCCACGCGCGGGTCGGTCGGCTCGGCCTGCGTGTGGGTTCGCGTGCTTGGCTCGCGGCTGTTCTTCAAAGCGCTGTCCACAACCTATCTGACGCCGACCTTCAAGCCCGACGCGCCTGACACGCTCGCCAAGGTGACGGAACAATACAAGGTCAAGGGCTCTGTTCTTCGGGAACAGGGCTACGCCGTCGCTGACGATGAATTGATGTCCGATTGGTGGTTTCGCCGCGAATGGGACGACAAGGCCGAAACATGGTTTCTGCCGTGGCGCGTGAAGGATGACGACGCCACGCTGAAGATCGACAAGGCCAAGACGGTCAAGCACAACCTCGGGTTTGTCCCGATGGTGTGGGTTCTCAATTTGCCCGGCGGCGATGACGTTGACGGCTCTTGCACGTTCAAGGGCGCCGTCGAGAACAGCATCGAAATCAATTACCAGCTTTCGCAAGCCGGGCGCGGGTTGAAATATTCGTCCAGCCCGACGCTGGTCATCAAGCAGGACAACCCGCAAGCCGCACAGACCAAGGTCGTCGGCGACGCGCTCATTGTCCCGACCGAAGGCGACGCGAAGCTGTTGGAAATCGGCGGCGACGCGGCGAAGGCGGTTGTCGAATACACCCGCGAGATTCGCAAGCTGGCGCTTGAAAGCATCGGCGGTTCGCGCGCTGACGCTGACAAGCTCTCGGCTGCGACTTCGGGTCGTGCGATGGAGATGATGAACCAGTCCCTGATCTGGCTCGCCGACAAGCTCCGCATTTCCTACGGCGAGGGCGCGCTGCTCAAGGTGTTGAAAATGGTCGCGGCTCTCTCACGCACCATGAAATTGGTCGATAGCGACGGCGCCCCGATCAAGCCCATTCCCGAAGGCGTCAAGATCACGCTCAAGTGGCCGAGCTATTACGCGCCGACCTCGACCGACCGGAACGAAGACGCGAACGCACTGAACATCCTGACCGGCGCGAACATCATGAGCCAAGAAACCGCGACCAAGGCCATCGCAGCGGTTTACGATATTGAGGACACCGACGCCGAGCGCGCGCTGATCGCGGGCGAAGTGGCGGACGCGCAAGCCGCGCAAATGGCGCTCGCCGCTGCCAAACCCAAACCCGTTGTCAACAAAAACTGAGGATCAAGCTATGGACGAGTCCTATTCGAATAACGTCGCCGCCGTCGCTGGCGGCGGCCAGTCGGCTGTCTCCAACATCACCGCGACCATCACCCGCCTGACCACGGTGGCGACCACGGCGGATTCGCTGACGCTCCCGAAGGCCGCGCCCGGCTTGCGTTACAAGGTCATCAACAAGGGCGCCAACAGCGCCACGATTTACCCGTTTTCGGGCGACCTGATCAACGCCCTCGCCGTCAACGCCGGGTTTGCGCTCGCCGCGACCAAGAGCGTTGAATTCATCAGCGTCGGCGCCGGCGTTTGGGACACGTTCCCGATTGCTCCCTGATCTGCGCTGAACATCGAGGATAGACCATGCCGACACCTGCCGTAGTTCGCTCGAATGGCGCGATCTATCTCGATTTCAACGACGGAACCGGCTCGCGCGTGCCGTTGTCGGACAATGACCCGCTGCGCGCGTCGTTCGGCCTGTTCCTGCCGGGCGTCACGCCAGCGGCCACGCCGACCGACTTGCTGACCATTCAGGGCAGCGCGACAACCAACGTGCGCCTGCGTCAGCTTGTCGTGACCGGGACGGCCACATCGGCGACCAATATCATCATCAATCTGATCCGGCGCTCGGCGGCCAATACCGGCGGCACGTTCGTGGCCAAGGCGATGGTGCAACGCGACATCAGCGACAACGCACAGACCGCCGTCGTCAACCTGTACTCGGCCAATCCGACCGGGCTGGGGACTGCGGTTGGCACGATGGACGGTTGTCGCCTCAATCTCGCGCCCGCCGCGACCGGCTCGATTGACCGCATGATGTTTCAGTGGTCGTGGCTGAACGATAAGGCGCCGCTCTTGAAGGGCGTCAATGATTTCATCGCCCTGAACCTCGGCGGCGCGGCGTGGCCTGCGGGCGGCGCGCTCGACATCGGGCTTGTGCTGTCCGAGGACTGAGAATTTCGCCCGCATGACGCTGGCGGATCAACGTGGCGCGCTTGACGCTCGCCGCAACCCCAAGAGAACCCCATGACCACAGAAGCCGACCCGGTTGACCCGGTTCCGACCGAAGACGATCCCGTCACCGTGGCTGACAAGCCGCGTGAACCAACGGAATACGAGCGCCGCCTGCGCCGCGAAAGCGCCAAGCATCGCACGGATGCGAAAGCCGCCCGCGATGAAGCCGACCGCATCAAGGCCACGATGGAAAGCGAAAAGGAAGCCATCCGCGCGCAGGCCAAGGCCGACGCGGACCTTCGCGTGATCCGCGCGGAACTGAAAGCAGCCGCCATCGCCGCCGGCATGGTGGACCTCGACGGCCTCAAGCTGCTCGACCTGTCGGGCGTGAAACTCTCCGAGTCCGGCGACATCGAAGGCGCCGACGCGCTGTTTGAAGCCGCCAAAAAGGCCAAGCCCTATCTATTCGGCGACAAGTCGAACACCGCGTCGATCACGCCTCCGCCAAGCCCCAAGGCGCCGGAAGCGAAGAACGCGCGCGACATGACGCCCGAAGAATACGCCATCGCCAGAAAGCAAGTGACCGCGATCCGGCGCTAACCCTCACCCCGAAAGCATCATTCCCACCGGGCGCTGACCGCCAGGGGATCGCATTTCCGATCATCCGAAAGGTCAAATCATGCCCATTCAGAATATGCCTGTCGCCCTGCAACCCGCCATCCAGCAGGGCTTTCTCGACCGCGAATTTCAGGACGGCCTCAACTCCGCCCTTGGCTATCGCGCCGTCGCGGATCGTGAGCCCATCGCCATCGCGGTCGGTGAAACCGTCACCAAGACCCGCCGTGGCCTCAAGGCTCCGGTGACATCGCCGCTGCTGGCGTCGGGCAACACCAACCTTGACAACGGCCTGTCACCCTCGGCGTTCACCATCGAGCAATATACGCTCGGCATCAATATGTACGCCGACACCATCGACCTGAACGTGGTCACTTCGACCGTTGGCATCGCCAACCAGTTCCTGGTCAACGCCAAGACCAACGGCACGCAGGCCCGTCAGTCGCTCGACCGTCTGGCCCGCAACGCGCTGTTCAACGCCTACATGGGCGCCAACACCCGCGTGCGCGTCACCCTCGGCTCGCCCGCCGTGACCTTCTCCGTGGACGACATTCGCGGCTTTGGCTCGGTTCTGGTCAATGGCGTTTACACCGCCGTCTCGGCCACCAACACGGCTCAGGTTCTGGTCGGGTCCAACACCTACACGCTGACCGGCGTGGCGGCGGACGCGTCCAACGTGTCGAGCGCGGTTGCGACCGGCGGCATTTCCGGCACGCTGACCTTCTCGGGCAACGTGACCGTGGCCGACGCCACGGCGCTGAACACCGTCACCCACCTGAACGGGCCGGCTCTGGTTCGCCCCAACGGCAAATACTACGGCGGCTCGGCGTTCGCATCGACCACGGCGACCTCCGCTCTGGCCTCGACCGACCTTCTGTCGCTCGGCGCCATCGAGGACGCGGTTGCGCTGCTCCGCAACAATACCGGCATCGTGGACCAGAACTTCAACCTGTACCTTGACAACGTGTCGATGCGCCAAATCTTCGCGGATTCGGACTTCAAGACCATGTATCAAGGCCAGTACGGTTCGGCGGAAGCGCGCGCCGGCAAGATGTTCAACCTCATGGGCGTGAACTTCATTCCGACCACGGAAGCCTTCGTCCAGCCTTCGGGCAACGGCGTCGCCGTCAAGGTGCGCCGTCCGATCCTGTGCGCTCCCGGCGCGCTGGTCGAGGGCGACTTCGCCGGCATGGAAGCGCAGGCGCATGACGTTGGCGGCATGAACTCGGAAGTCTCGATGATCGACGGCGTCGCCATGATCACGCGCGGCCCGCTCGACCGCCTGCAACAGATCGTCGCCCAGTCCTGGTACTGGATCGGCGGCTTTGTCGCTCCGACCGACGCGACCGCGACCAGCACCATCATCCCGACCGCCGGCAATCAGTATTGGAAGCGGGCCATCGTGATGGAACATGCCTCCTAAGCGCAGATCAAGAACAAAGGCTCCGGCATTGTCGCCGGAGCCTTCACCGCAAGAGGTTCCTATGGCCGCTCCTTCCGATCCCGTCGCCGATCCCATTCCGGCGCCCGACCCCTCGCCTGTCGATCCGGTTGCGCCCGCGCTTCCCGCGTCGATCAGTCTTGATAAAGCCTATGCGTTTTTCCTTGACGGCGCGTTCATCGAGCGCGCGGCGGGCGACACGATCATTGACCCCAAGGAAATCGCCTATTTCGTTGGGCGGTTGATCTGACATGGCTTTCACCGACGCGCAACTGACCGACATTCGCCGGTTTGCCGGATACCCCGCTTATGGCGCGGTTGCGACGGCGGCGGAAAGCTATCGCTTTTTTACGGCCTATGGCGCGCTCGAATACAAATTGCAGCACCTTTCGGCCAATGAACAAACGGTTGTCGTGACGACCTATCTCGCCAACCTCTACACGCTGGAAACAGCCATCGTCGGCGCATCGTCCAATCTCGACACGGATTCGGCCTCCGTCTGGAAGCACAACAAGTCCGAAGTCGCAGACCGCACGGCGCTGTTCACGCAATGGCGCGTTGAACTGTGCGGCTTCCTCGGCGTGCCTCCGGGGCCTGCTCTGGCCTCTCCCGGCTTGCGGCTTGTCGTCTGATGGACGGCGCGACGCTGCAAGCCAAAATTTATGCCGGTTACGCCAAGGCGGCGCAACGCATTGGCCTTCCCTATGACGTGTTCCGCCCGACCAGCACGGATGATCCGCTTTCGGGCGTGAATTGGGTTGCGAACGTCAACGCGGCGTTCACGATCCATTCGGCCAGCCAGTTCGCGTTTGACAAGCCCTCCGATCACAAGAATTCGCTGTATCATTGCCTTGCGGACGGTTCGCAGTTGCAGATTGGCGATTTCCTCACCAACGAAGCGGCGGACGGGACTTTCTTCATCGCCTCGATGGACGCCGCTGTTCCGATCTTCGCGATCGAGTGCAATAACGTCCTCTCGGCATGGAATCCCGGCCCGTCGCTATCCATTGGCGCCAACGGCTACTCAGGCACGAATCCGGGCAACGAAACAGCCATCCTGACCGCGTGGCCCGCGAGCGTGCTTCTCGGCTCAAGAGCCACCCGCGACCAGCAATTGCCGGAAGACGCCGGGTTCGGCTCGTGGCGCATCATGATGTCGGCGTATCCCGGCGTCGTCATCCGGCCCGGAACGATCCTCACCGACGACCAGAATCGGCGCATGGTCGTCCAGGTCGCGGAACTGCAAGATCTCGGCTGGCGCATCGACGCAACGCAGGCGGTGACGTAGTGGCCGACATTTCGGACGCCTCCACGCTTCTCGTCAACATGGCGACGGCGGCGCTTTATCCCAACGGAACGGGGCAAGCCTCCGCCATCGGCGCGGATTGCAAGATTTTCCCCGGCTGGCCGAACTCGACCGCGCTCGACGCCGATCTGAGGGCTGGTCTTGTCAATGTCTCCGTGTTCCCGGTTCAAGGATCGACGGCAAACGCGCCGCTGACGCTCGACAATCCGCAAATGATCGTCGGGCCGGTTCATGGCCTCACCGCAACCGTCAACAATCAATCGGTCACGCTGACCGGAACGCCCTCGACGGGCGAATTCCTGACCATCGTGGCGGACAAGAAACACGCCTATTCCGCGTCCGGCGCATCGGCTGCGGCCATCCTCGCAACGCTCCTGACGGCGGCGCAAGTCGATTATCCCTCGGCCTCGCTGTCCGGATCGACGCTCACGATCCCGTCAGCCTATCTCGTGGCGCGTCTCGGCGCTCCCGCGACGCTGGCGAATGTCACGCATCGGCAGAAGCAGGCGTTCTGGCTGACGGTTTGGGCGCCAAGCGAGGCGCTGCGATCCGCCGCCGCAAGCACCATCGACGTGGCCTTGAAAATGGTCAACACGGTCACTTTCCCCGACACGTCGAAGGGGATTTTGACCTTTGACCGCACCATCATCACCGACCTGATGGAGCGGGCGATCTGCTACCGGCGCGATCTGGTGTTTAATCTCGAATATGCGACGCTCGACACTTATCAGGCGGTCGAGGTCACGACGGTCGGCGTGTCCGGCGTCAATGTCCCGACCAGCTATTTCCCCGTTTCCGCCACAACCTGAGAGACCGAACAATGGCCTTCAAACTCGTTTGCACTCAGCCCTTCCA
>CAIZGR010000760.1 GCA_903932535.1 uncultured Hyphomicrobiales bacterium
GAAGCTGATGGAGGCGCGCACCTACCTCCAGAACGTGCCGTACCTCGACCGGCTCGACTATGTCGCCCCGATGAACCAGGAGCACGCTTATGCGCTCGCGGTCGAGCGCCTGCTCGGCATCGAGGTTCCGCGCCGCGCCCAGCTCATCCGCGTGCTCTTTTCCGAGATCGGCCGGCTTCTGTCGCATCTCCTCAACGTCACCACGCAGGCGATGGACGTCGGCGCGCTGACGCCGCCGCTGTGGGGCTTCGAGGAGCGCGAGAAGCTGATGGTCTTCTACGAGCGGGCGTCGGGCGCGCGCATGCACGCGGCCTACTTCCGTCCCGGCGGCGTCCACCAGGACCTGCCGCCGAAGCTGATCGACGACATCCGCGCCTTCTGCGATCCGTTCCTCAGGGTCTGCGACGACCTCGAGACGCTTTTGACCGGCAACCGCATCTTCAAGCAGCGAAACGTCGATATCGGCGTGGTGAAGCTCGAGGACGCCTGGGCCTGGGGCTTTTCCGGCGTCATGGTGCGCGGCTCCGGGGCGCCTTGGGATCTGCGCAAGGCGCAGCCGTACGAGTGCTACGAGGAGTTCGATTTCGACATTCCCGTCGGCAAGAACGGCGACTGCTACGACCGCTACATCATCCGCATGGCGGAGATGCGCCAGTCGATCGGCATCATGAAGCAGGCCTGCGAGAAGTTGCAACAGTCGAGCGGCGCAGGCCCGGTCGCCAGCGACGACGGCAAGATCGTGCCGCCCAAGCGCGGCGACATGAAGACGTCGATGGAGGCGCTGATCCATCACTTCAAGCTCTACACCGAAGGCTACAAGGTCCCGGCCGGCGAGGTCTACGCTGCGGTCGAGGCGCCGAAGGGCGAATTCGGCGTTTTTCTGGTGTCCGACGGGACCAACAAGCCTTACCGCGTCAAGCTCCGGGCGCCCGGTTTCGCGCATCTTCAGGCGATGGACTTCATCTGCCGCAAGCACATGCTCGCCGACGTCAGCGCCATTCTCGGCTCGCTCGACATCGTGTTCGGGGAGGTCGACCGGTGACCGTCATCGAGTCGCTCAGGAACCGCGCTGGACTGATCGCTTCTGGCGCCGCGTCGTTCGCCGTTCTCGTCGGCGGCCTGCGGCTCGCTTCTGGAGAGCCGCTCGTCCAGCCGCAGACCGACCTCGGGATCGTCATCGGAATCGCGATGGTCGTCCTCTACTTCGTCCTCACCGACACGCGCGGGGGCGGCCGATGACGCGCCGCCTCGTTCGTTTCGTCTCCGGGATCGCATAAGACCATGTCCGTCCGCCGACTCGCCGAAAAGCAGCCCGACAGCTTCGCGTTCACGCCCGAGAATCAGGCGTGGGCCGCGAAGGAGATCGCCAAATATCCGCCGGGCCGTCAGGCCTCCGCGGTGATCGCGCTCCTGTGGCGCGCCCAGAAACAGAACAGCTACTGGCTGTCGAAGCCGGCGATCGAGAAGGTCGCCGAGATGCTCGGCATGCCCAAGATCCGCGTGCTCGAGGTGGCGACGTTCTACACGATGTTCAACCTCGAGCCGGTCGGGCGCTACTACGTGCAGCTCTGCGGCACCACCCCGTGCATGCTGCGCGGGGCCGAGGGCATCAAGGCGGTGCTGCGCAAGCGCGTCGGCGAGCCAGGCCATGTCACCGCGGACGGTCTCTTCTCGTGGAGCGAGGTCGAGTGTCTCGGCGCCTGCTGCAACGCGCCGATGGTGCAGATCAACGACGACTATTACGAGGACCTGACGCCCGAGAGCTTCGCGAAGCTGCTCGACGACCTCGCCGCCGGGCGCGCCGTCAGGACCGGCTCCCAGATCGGTCGCGTCTCCTCCGAGCCGATCGGCGGTCTGTCGGCCCTGACTTCGCTTTACGGCTCGGACGGCAAGGGCGCCGCGGCGAGCCACGACGAGAAGCCGGGAGCCTGACCGATGCTGGAAGACAAGGACCGCATCTTCACCAACCTCTACGGCCTCGGCGACCGCAGCCTGAAGGGCGCGCGGGCGCGCGGCAACTGGGACGGGACGAAGGCGCTCATCGACAAGGGGCGCGATTGGATCATCGCCGAAATGAAGGCGTCGGGCCTGCGCGGGCGCGGCGGGGCGGGGTTCCCGACCGGCCTCAAATGGTCGTTCATGCCGAAAAACGTCGACCCGAAGCGGCCGCACTATCTGGTTATCAACGCCGACGAATCCGAGCCCGGCACCTGCAAGGACCGCGAGATCCTGCGCAACGATCCGCACGTTCTGATCGAGGGCGCGCTGATCGCGTCCTTCGCGATGGGCGCCGAGGCCGCCTACATCTATTTCCGCGGCGAGTATATCGCGGAGCGGGAGCGCTTCCAGGCGGCGGTGGACGAAGCCTACGAGGCGAAGCTCATAGGCCGTGACAACATCCACGGATGGCCGTTCGACCTCTACGTCCATCACGGCGCCGGCGCCTACATCTGCGGCGAAGAGACCGCGATGCTCGAATCGCTCGAGGGCAAGAAAGGCCAGCCGCGGATGAAGCCGCCCTTCCCGGCGGGCATGGGGCTCTACGGCTGCCCGACGACGGTCAACAACGTCGAATCGATCGCCGTCGCGCCGACCATTCTCAGGCGCGGCGCGGCGTGGTTCACCGGCTTCGGCGCCCCCAACAACAGCGGCACCAAGCTCTTCTGCGTTTCGGGCCACGTCGAGAAGCCCTGCAACGTCGAGGAGGCGATGTCGATCCCGTTCCGCGAGCTGATCGAGAAGCATTGCGGCGGCGTGCGCGGCGGGTGGGACAACCTGCTCGCGGTCATTCCCGGCGGCTCGTCGGTGCGCTGCGTGCCGGCGGCGCAGATCATCGATTGCCCGATGGACTTCGATTCGCTCGGCAAGCTCCGCTCCGGTCTCGGCACGGCGGCGGTCATCGTGATGGACAAGTCGACCGACATCGTCCGGGCGATCGCGCGGCTGAGCTACTTCTACAAGCACGAGAGCTGCGGCCAGTGCACCCCCTGCCGCGAGGGCACGGGCTGGATGTGGCGCGTCGTCAACCGCATGGCCGAGGGCCGCGCGCACAAGCGCGAGATCGACATGCTGCTCGACGTGACGAAACAGGTCGAGGGGCATACGATCTGCGCCCTCGGCGACGCCGCGGCTTGGCCGATCCAGGGTCTGATCGCGCATTTTCGCCCGGAGATCGAGCGCCGGATCGACGAATATTCGGCCGGTGCTCACAGCGAGCCTGCGCGCGCGGCGGCGGAGTAGGGCATGGCCGAGGAGCCCGACAACTTGGTGCGTCTGATGCTCCGCAACATACGGGGGGAGTCGTCTGCGCTCTTCGACGCCATGCCGGCGCGCTTCGACGCAATTGAGGCGGCGCCGAAGGAAGTCCGGCTGACGGTGACGAGTCGCGACCTGCGTTTCGACGCCCTCGAAGAGCGCGTGGAGACGATCCGGGAGGGCGCGGTGACGGCGATCGGCTACGCCGCTCACGCTGGCCGAGCGCATATCAATCTGCGCAAGCCGGTTGCAGATCCGGCGCGCCGGTTCGAAAACCTCGAGGCGGCCCGATGACGCGACTGGGACAGACACGGCCGGCGCTTCCGTTTGGACTGACCCCCGCGGCGGCGGGCTCGATGAAGGGCTCCGCCTTGCGACGGGCGCTCTTGGCGGCTATGGCGGTGGGCCTGCTGGCCGCCTTTCCGGCGCCGCTCGCCGCGCACGACGCGTCGGCCGTCGGCGTGGCCGGGGATCCGGCGAAGCCCGCCCGGACGATCGAGGTCGTCATGGCGGACGGGAGCGACGGCATGCGCTTTTCTCCGGATCGGGTGGATGCGCGCAGCGGCGAGCAGATTCGCTTCGCGATCAGGAACGCCGGCACGGTGGACCACGAGTTCTTTCTCGGGACACGCGACGCCAACAAGCGCCACGCGGAGATGATGGCCGCGATGCCCGAAATGAAGCATGCCGATTCCAACGCGGTCACGGTCGCGCCCGGGGGCTCGGCGACGCTCGTATGGCGCTTCACCCACAAGGGCGATTTCGAGTTCGCCTGTCTCGTGCCGGGCCACTACGCGTTGGGGATGCACGGGACGGTGGCGGTCCGATGAACATGACGGACGACAGGCTTGCTGTCACCGACGGGCTCGCCTATTGGCGGATGGGTCACGGGGCGAAGGGCGCATGACCAAGATCAACATTGACGGCAAGGAAGTCGACGTTCCGGCCGAATACACGCTGCTTCAGGCCTGTGAAACCGCAGGCTCGGAAGTGCCGCGATTCTGCTTCCACGAGCGCCTGTCGATCGCCGGCAACTGTCGCATGTGCCTCGTCGAGGTGAAGGGCGGCCCGCCGAAGCCGACGGCGTCCTGCGCCATGGCGGTGCGCGACCTGCGTCCCGGCCCGAACGGCGAGCCTCCGGTCGTGCTGACCAATTCGCCGATGGCGCGCAAGGCGCGTCAGGGGGTGATGGAGTTCCTGCTCATCAACCACCCGCTCGACTGCCCGATCTGCGACCAGGGCGGCGAGTGCGACCTTCAGGATCAGGCGATGGCTTATGGCGCCGATTCGTCCCGGTTCGCCGAGAACAAGCGCGCCGTCGAGGACAAGTACGTCGGCGCCCTCGTCAAGACGGTGATGAACCGCTGCATCCAGTGCACCCGCTGCGTGCGCTTTGTCACCGAAGTCGCAGGCGTTCCGGAGCTCGGCGCGATCGGCCGCGGCGAGGACATGGAGATCACCTCGTATCTCGAGAGCGCCTTGAGCTCCGAGCTGCAGGGCAACGTCGTCGACCTCTGCCCGGTCGGGGCGCTGACCTCGAAGCCGACCGCGTTCCACGCGCGGCCGTGGGAATACACGAAGACCGAATCGGTCGACGTCATGGACGCGCTCGGCTCCGCGATCCGCATCGATTCGCGCGGTCGCGAGGTCGTGCGCATTCTTCCGCGCGTCAACGACGCCATCAACGAGGAATGGATCTCGGACAAGACGCGCCACGTCGTCGACGGCCTCAAGACCCAGCGCCTCGACCGGCCGTTCGTGCGGATCGACGGCAAGCTGAAGCCCGCGAGCTGGCGCGACGCGTTCGCGGCGATCGCCGCCAAGGTAAAGGCGGCCTCGCCGAAACGGATCGGCGCGATCGTCGGCGATCTCGCCACGGTCGAGGAGATGTTCGCCCTCGAGGGCCTGATCGACAAGCTCGGCTCGCCGAACATCGACTGTCGTCAAGACGGCTCGAAGCTCCATCCGAAGTTCGGCCGCGCTTCCTATCTCTTCAATTCGACGGTCTCCGGCCTCGACGAGGCCGACGCGATCCTGATCATCGGCTCGAACCCGCGCCTCGAATCGCCGGTGCTCAACGCCCGCATCCGCAAGCGCTGGCTGAAGGGCGGCGTCCAGGTCGGCGTCATCGGCGAGCAGGCTGACCTCACCTATGCCTACAACACGCTCGGCGCCGGGCCGGAGTCGCTGGCGGCGGTCGCCGAGAAGTCCGCGCCCGGCCTGACGAAGCCGGTCTTCGTCGTCGGCGCGGCTGTTTTCACACGGGCCGACGGCGTCGCCATTCTGGCGAGCCTCGCCAAGGCCGCGGCGGCGGCGGGCATCGTCAAGAACGGCTGGAACGGCTTCAACGTGCTGCACACCGCGGCCTCGCGCGTCGGCGGCCTCGATCTCGGCCTCGTGCCGGGGGAGGGCGGCCTGGACGCTCCGGCGATGGTCCGGGCGGGCGCGCTCGACGTGCTGTTCAATCTCGGCGCCGACGAGATCGACGTCGAGCCGGGCGCCTTCGTCGTCTATATCGGAACCCACGGCGACCGGGGCGCGCATCGCGCCGACGTCATCCTGCCCGGCGCGGCCTATACCGAAAAGACGGGCATCTACGTGAATACCGAAGGGCGTCCGCAATTCGCCGAACGCGCCGTGTTCCCGCCGGGCGACGCCCGCGAGGACTGGTCGATCCTGCGCGCGCTCTCGGAGGCGCTCGGGGCGACGCTGCCCTACGACTCGCTCACGCAACTGCGCGCCGCGCTCGGCGCCGCGCACGCCCATCTCGTGCGCTTCGATCAGATCGCGCCCGCCGATTCGGCCGCGCTGACCGCGGCTGCGGCCCTCGGCGGCGCGGTGGACCGGGCTCCGTTCCGGTCCGCTGTCGCGGATTTCTACCTCACCAACCCGATCGCGCGCGCCTCGCGCGTCATGGCCGAATGCTCGGCCCTGGCGCAGGGTCGCTTGCGGCAAGCCGCGGAATAGCCGCCGATGAGCAGCGCAACGCCCACCCGACCCGACTCCTCGTCGTCGATACTGGCCATCGTCGGCGCGATCCTGGCCGTGGCGGCGATCGTCGTCGTGGGGCTCCTGTGGTTCCTCGTCAGCGGCGGTTATTTCGCCGCGTTCGGCCGCTGGCTGTACACGAGCGACGCCGGCTCGGCGTTGCGCTACATCCTCGTGTCGCTCGCGATGCTGGTCCCCGTCCTGCTCTCGACGGCGGTCCTCATTTATCTCGAGCGCAAGATCTGGGGCTCGGTGCATCTTCGCCGCGGGCCCAACGTGGTCGGCCCGTGGGGCGTGCTCCAGGCCTTCGCCGACTTCGGCAAGTTCATCATCAAGGAGCCGGTCATCCCGGCCAGCGCCAACAAGGGCGTGTTCCTGATGGCGCCGCTGGTGTCGGTGGTGCTCGCCTTCGCCGGCTGGGCCGTCGTTCCGGTCAGCGACGGCTGGGTGGTCGCCGACATCAATGTCGGCATCCTCTACCTCTTTGCGGTCTCGTCGCTCGGCGTATACGGCATCATCATGGCGGGCTGGGCGTCGAACTCCAAGTATCCGCTCCTGTCGGCGCTCCGCTCGGCGGCGCAGATGGTGTCCTACGAGGTGTCGATCGGCTTCGTCATCGTCACCGTGCTGCTGTGCGCCGGGTCGCTGAACCTGTCGGACATCGTGCGCGCGCAGGACACGCGGTTCGGGTTCCTGGGCTGGTACTGGCTGCCGCTCATGCCGATGTTCATCATCTTCTTCGTCTCGGCGCTGGCGGAGACGAACCGCCCGCCGTTCGATCTGACCGAGGCGGAGTCGGAACTCGTGGCCGGCTACATGGTCGAATATTCGGCGTCGCTGTTCCTGCTGCAGTTTCTGACCGAGCTGGTCGCCGTGCTCCTGATGTCGTCGATGACGGCGATCCTGTTCCTCGGCGGCTGGCTGTCGCCGTTGCCGTTCGCGCCCTTCACCTGGGTTCCGGGCGTCGTCTGGTTCCTGATCAAGGCGTGGAGCGTGGTGTTCTGCTTCTCGATGGTGAAAGCCTTCGTGCCGCGCTACCGCTTCGACCAACTGATGCGGCTGGGCTGGAAGGTGTTCCTGCCGATTTCGCTGTTCATGGTCGTGCTCGTCGCGGCAGTGCTCGAGTTCACCGGGCTCGGCGCCCACGTTTCCGGTTGAGGAAAGAGGAGAGGACCATGGCGCTCCGACTTGCGCAATCCGCCCGCTCGCTGTTCCTGACGGAGTTTTTCGCAGCGTTCGCGCTGTCGATCCGGTATATGTTCAAGCCGAAGGCGACGCTCAACTATCCGCACGAGAAGTCGCCGCTGTCGCCGCGCTTCCGCGGCGAGCATGCGCTCCGGCGTTATCCGAACGGCGAAGAGCGGTGCATCGCCTGCAAGCTGTGCGAGGCGATCTGCCCGGCGCAGGCGATCACCATCGAGGCGGGGCCTCGCCGCAATGACGGCACGCGGCGGACGACCCGCTACGACATCGACATGACGAAGTGCATCTACTGCGGCTTCTGTCAGGAGGCCTGCCCGGTGGACGCCATCGTGGAAGGGCCGAATTTCGAATTCTCGACAGAGACGCGCGCGGAGATGTTCTACGACAAGGACAGGCTGCTCGGAAACGGCGCGCGCTGGGAGCGTGAGCTGGCGCGCAACATCGCGATGGACGCGCCGTATCGGTGACGCCTCGCCCGCGGCTCGCGCGTCGAAAGACGCGCGTCCGCCGCGGGATGGTCGGGGGGAGAGGTTCAGGATGGGGGCCTTCGCCCTCATCGGGCGCTTCGGCGGCTTCGGATCCCGGGATGCGGGAAACGGGGTTCGGGGCGGGGATTTTCAAGAGGCTGGCGACATGGCCGAGGCGGTATTCTTCTGGATTTTCGCGACGATCCTGGTCGGGTCGGCGATTGCGGTCATCGTGGCCCGGAACCCGGTTCATTCCGTGCTGTTCCTGATTCTCGCGTTCGTCTGCGCGGCGGGGCTGTTCATGCTGATGGGGGCGGAGTTCCTGGCGATGATCCTGGTCGTCGTCTACGTCGGCGCGGTGGCGGTGCTGTTCCTTTTCATCGTCATGCTGCTCGACGTCGATTTCGCCCGGATGAAGCAGGGCTTCGTCCAATACCTGCCTGTGGGCCTCCTGTTCTCCTTCGTCGTCGGCGCCGAGCTCGTCTGGGTCGTCTCCGGCTGGGCGGTGTCGCCGAAGGCCGCCGCCGCGGCGACCCCTTCGGGCACGATCTCCAACACCGCCGCGCTCGGACTGGTGCTCTACACCCGGTATTTCTACTTCTTTCAGGCGGCGGGCATGATCCTGCTCACTGCGATGATCGGAGCGATCGTGATCACCCTGCAGCACAAGGCCGGGGTCAAACGGCAGGACATCGGCGCCCAGGTCGCGCGCACGCCGGAGACGGCGGTCGAGCTGCGCAAAGTCCCGTCGCGAGTCGGCATCTGAAGGATCATTTCCCCATGGACCTCTCGGCCTATCTGACCCTCGCGGCGATCGTGTTCACGATCGGCATCGCCGGCATCATCCTCAACCACAAGAACATCATCATCATCCTGATGTCGGTCGAGCTGATCCTGCTGGCGGTCAACATCAACCTCGTCGCCTTCTCGACCTTCGCGGGCGACCTGACCGGCCAGGCCTTCGCGCTGTTCGTCCTGACGGTCGCTGCGGCGGAGGCGGCGATCGGCCTTGCGATCCTGGTCGCCTATTACCGCAACCGCGGCTCGATCGCGGTCGAAGACATCAACGCGCTGAAAGGCTGAGCGACCGATGTACGACCTGATCGTCTTTCTTCCGCTCTTCGGCTTCCTGATCGCGGGCGTTTTCGGCCCCTGGATCGGAGACCGCGCGTCGGAATATGTAACCTCCGGATTCCTCGGGATCTGCTTCGTTTTGTCGTGGATCGCGTTCTTCATGGTCGCCGGCGGGGCGGACGCGCATGTGCCGGTCGCCAACTGGTTCACCTCCGGCAAGCTCGACGTGGCCTGGGCCTTGCGGATCGACACGCTGACGGCGGTGATGCTGGTCGTCGTGACCACGGTCTCGTTCGTGGTGCACGTCTATTCGATCGGCTACATGAGCGAGGATCCCTCGAAGCAGCGCTTCTTCGCCTATCTGTCGCTGTTCACCTTCGCCATGCTGATGCTGGTGACGGCCGACAATCTGGTGCAGATGTTCTTCGGGTGGGAAGGCGTCGGCCTCGCCTCCTATCTCCTGATCGGCTTCTGGTATCAGAAGCCCTCCGCGAACGCGGCGGCGATCAAGGCTTTCGTCGTCAACCGGATCGGCGACTTCGGCTTCGCGCTCGGCATCTTCATGACCTTCGCCCTCACCGGATCGGTGTCTTTCGACCAGATTTTCGCCGCCGCGCCCGGCATGGCCGGCAAGACGGTGCACTTCATCGGCTTCGACTGGGACGCCTGGACGATCGCATGCCTGCTGCTGTTCATGGGCGCGATGGGCAAGTCGGCGCAGTTCCTGCTCCACACTTGGCTGCCCGACGCGATGGAGGGCCCGACGCCGGTCTCCGCCCTCATCCACGCCGCGACCATGGTGACCGCGGGGGTGTTCATGGTGGCGCGCCTGTCGCCGCTGTTCGAGCAGTCTCCGGTGGCGCTGAGCGCGGTGTTGATCGTCGGCGCGACCACGGCGTTCTTCGCCGCCACGATCGGTCTGGTGCAAAACGACATCAAGCGGGTCATCGCCTATTCGACCTGCTCGCAGCTCGGCTACATGTTCGTCGGCCTCGGGGTCGGCGGCTATGGCCTCGGCATGTTCCACCTGTTCACCCACGCCTTCTTCAAGGCGCTCCTCTTCCTCAGCGCGGGCTCCGTGATCGTGGCGATGCATCACGAGCAGGACATGCGCCGTATGGGCGGCCTGTGGAAGGAGATCCCGGTCACCTTCTGGATGATGACGATCGGCACGCTGGCGCTGACGGGCGTGGGCATTCCCTTCACCTCGATCGGCTTCGCCGGCTTCGTGTCGAAGGACCCGATCATCGAGGCGGCCTTCGCCTCGCAGCGCTTCGGCGCGACCTACGCCTTCTGGTGCGTGGCGATCGCGGCCGGATTCACCTCGTTCTATTCGTGGCGCCTCGTGTTCATGACCTTCTTCGGCGAGCGCGGGCAGTTTTCGTCCTGGATGCCGGCCCCGGCGCATGACGACGACGCCCACGGGCACGACGATCATGGCCACGGCGACGGCAAGGCGCACGAGTCGCCGCTGGTGATGCTGGTCCCCCTCGCCGTTCTGGCGCTCGGCGCCGTGTTCGCCGGCATGGCGTTCCGCCACGAGTTCATCGGCGAGGGCGCCGCGGAGTTCTGGCGCAAGTCGTTGTCATTCGGCCCAGAGAACGACATCCTCGAGCGGATGGAGCATATCCCGGCGCTGGTGTCCCTGTCGCCGACGCTGGCTATGGTCCTCGGGCTCGTCATCGCTGCCTACATGTACCTCGTCGACCGCAAGGCGCCCGAGCGGCTGGCTGCGATGTTCCCGGCCCTCTACCGCTTCCTGCTCAACAAGTGGTACTTCGACGAGCTGTATGACTTCCTGTTCGTCCGTCCGGCCTTCGCCATCGGCCGGGCGCTCTGGAAAACCGGCGACGGCGCGATCATCGACGGCCTCGGGCCGGACGGCGTGTCGGCGCGTGTGCTCGACGTCACGCGGGGCGCGGTCAGGCTGCAGTCGGGGTTCATCTACCAATACGCCTTCGCAATGCTGCTCGGCGCGGCGGCTTTCGCGACGTGGTACCTGTTCGGGGGGGCCCGCTGATGTCCGGTTCGTGGATTCTCTCGAGCCTCCTGATCCTGCCCCTCATCGGGGCGGCGTTCATCCTCATGCTTCCGGGCGACACGGAAGCGGCGAAGCGCAACGCGCGCTGGATCGCGCTGTTTGCGACGCTCCTCACCTTCGTGCTCAGCCTCGTCGCCTGGGGGCGGTTCGATCCGTCGCAGTCCGGCTTCCAGATGATCGAGGAGCACGACTGGTTCTCGCATGCCATCCTCTACAAGCTCGGGGTCGACGGCGTCTCGATGCCCTTCGTCCTGCTGACGACCCTGCTGATGCCGATCAGCATCGTGGCGTCCTGGGGGATCGAGAACCGGGTGAAGGCGTACATGGTCGCCTTCCTCGCCCTCGAAACGCTGATGATCGGCGTGTTCGAGGCCCTCGACCTCGTCCTCTTCTATTTGTTCTTCGAGGGCGGGCTGATCCCGATGTTCCTGATCATCGGGATCTGGGGCCACGGCAACCGGGTCTACGCGGCGTTCAAATTCTTCCTCTACACCTTCACCGGCTCGGTGCTGATGCTGCTCGCCATCATGTACATGTACTGGACGGCGGGCACGACCGACATCACGGTGCTCTTGAAGACCGCGTTCGACCCGAAGGTGCAGATCTGGCTGTGGCTCGCCTTCTTCGCCTCGTTTGCGGTCAAAATGCCGATGTGGCCGGTCCACACTTGGCTGCCCGACGCGCACGTCGAGGCGCCGACCGCGGGCTCGGTGATCCTGGCGGCCATCCTGCTGAAGATGGGCGGCTACGGCTTCATCCGCTTCTCGCTGCCGATGTTCCCCGACGCGTCGCTCTATTTCACCCCGCTCGTCTACGCGATGTCGGTGATCGCGATCGTCTACACTTCCCTTGTGGCGCTTGCGCAGGAGAACATGAAGAAGCTGATCGCCTATTCGTCGGTCGCCCACATGGGCTTCGTGACCATGGGCATCTTCTCCGGCAACGCGCAGGGCGTGCAGGGCGCGGTCTATCTGATGATCAGCCACGGTTTGGTGGCTGGCGCGCTCTTCCTTTGCGTCGGCGTCCTCTACGATCGGACCCACAGCCTCGCGATCGCGTCCTACGGCGGGATCGTGCAGCGGATGCCGCTCTATGCGGTGGCCTTCATGGTGTTCACCATGGCCAATGTCGGTCTGCCGGGCACGTCGGGTTTCGTGGGCGAGTTCCTGACCCTCGTCGGCGCTTTCCAGTCCAACACCTGGGTCGCGTTCTTCGCCACCACCGGCGTCATCCTATCGGCCGCCTACGCGCTCTATCTCTACCGGCGCGTGGTGTTCGGGGTGATCGAGAAATCGAACCTCAAGGCGATCGCCGACCTGAGCCCGCGTGAGATCGCGACGCTCCTGCCGCTCGGTCTGCTGGTCCTCTACTACGGCGTGCATCCGCAGCCGATCATCGACGCAAGCTCCGCTTCCCTCGACGTGATCCTCCGGACATTCGAGCAAGCGGTCACGGCGACGAAGACGGCGGGGCTGTGACGGGGCGATAGCGCCGCAACGCGATCAAGATAAAGAGCGATCCATGCACGAAACGGCCCTCTCTCTTCCGGTTGTCCTGCCTGAGGCGGTTCTCGCCCTCGGAACTCTGCTGCTCGTGCTTTACGGCGCGCTGCGCGGCGAGCGGGCGTACAGTGTCGTGACCGAGATTTCCGTCGCCCTGCTCGGAATCGTGTTCCTGATCGTGGTGTGGAAGTCGCGCCCGATGGGGATCACCTTCTACGGCGCCTTCGCAGACGACCCGTTCACCCGCTTCATGAGCGGACTGGCGGTGATCGGCTCGCTGGTGACGCTGCTGCTCTCGCTCGATTTCATGCGCAGCGAGCGGATCGCGGGCTTCGAGTTCCCGGTGCTGATCTTGCTGTCGACGCTCGGCATGCTGATGCTGATCTCGGCCAACGACTTCATCGCGCTCTATCTCGGCCTCGAGCTGATGAGCCTCGCGCTCTACGTGATCGCCGCTTATCGCCGCCACGACCTGCGCGCCACCGAGGCGGGCCTCAAGTACTTCGTGCTCGGCGCGCTGTCGTCGGGCATGCTGCTCTATGGCGCGTCGCTGATCTACGGCTACTCGGGTTCGGTGAACTTCAACGACGTTGCCACGGCGGTCCACGACCATCGCAGCATGGGGGTCCTGTTCGGCCTCGTGTTCGTTCTGTCGGGTCTCGCGTTCAAGATCTCGGCGGTGCCGTTCCACATGTGGACGCCCGACGTCTACGAGGGCGCGCCGACCCCGGTGACGACGTTCTTCGCTTCGGCGCCCAAGATCGCCGCGATGGCGGTGCTGGTGCGCGTCGCCTTCACCGCATTCCCGGGCATCGCCGGCGACTGGCGGCAGATTCTCACTTTCGTTTCGATCGCCTCGATGGCGCTGGGCGCCTTCGCCGCCATCGGCCAGACCAACATCAAGCGCCTAATGGCCTATTCGTCGATCGGCCACATGGGCTTCGCGCTGGTCGGACTCGCCGCCGGCACGGTCGAAGGGGCGCAGAGCGTGATCGTGTACATGTCGATCTATGTGATCATGACGCTCGGCACGTTCGCCGCGATCCTGTCGATGCGGCGCGACGGCAAGGCGGTCGAGACGATCGCGGACCTCGCCGGCCTCGCGCGCACCGACTCGCTGATGGCGTTCTTCCTGGCGACGATGATGTTCTCGCTCGCCGGCGTCCCGCCGCTCGCCGGCTTCTTCGCCAAGTTCTACGTGTTCGCCGCCGCCATCAAGGCCGATCTCTATGGTCTCGCCATCATCGGCGTGCTGGCGAGCGCGGTGGGCGCCTACTACTACTTGCGCATTGTCAAGCTGATGTATTTCGACGAGCCGGTGCGGCCTTTCGACCGGCCCGACGTCATCGCTCGCAGCGTCCTGGCGGTTGCGGCGACGTTGGTCATCGTGTTCTTGTTCGCCCCCTCGCTGCTGACCAATGCGGCGATGGCGGCGGCGCAAACGCTGTTTTGACCGTCGAGGCCGCGCGGGGAGCCGCGCCGTTTCCCTGGCGGGTCGATCGCCTCGATTCGATCGACTCGACCAACCCGGAGGCGCGCTGGCGCGCCCTGGCGGGCGATGTCGGGCGGCTGTGGATCGTCGCCGCGGAGCAGACGGCGGGCCGCGGCCGGCGCGGGCGGACCTGGGTGTCGCCGAGGGGCAATCTCCATGCGAGCGCGTTGCTGATAAACCCGTGCCCGCAGGCGCGGTCGCCGCAACTCGGCTTCGTGGCGGGCGTGGCGCTGGCGAGGGCGGCGGAGGACCTCGGGGCGCGCCGGGCGCGGCTCAAATGGCCGAACGACCTCGTCATCGGCGGCGGGAAATGCGCCGGCATGCTGCTCGAGGCGGCGACGCTTCCCGATCGCAGGGTCGCCTGCGTCGTCGGCGTCGGGGTCGATTGCGCCCATGCGCCCGAGGATGTCGGCTATCCGACCGCGGCGCTGACGCGCGACGACGGCGGATCGATCGCCGCGTCGGAACTCTTCGAGCGACTGGCGGCGAGGTTCGAGGAGACGCTCGACCTTTGGGCTGAGGGCGAGGGATTTGCTGAGATTCGCGCGGCGTGGCTCGTCCGCGCCGCCGGATTGGGCGCGATCGTGCGGATCGACAATCCTCGCGGGCGGCGCGAAGGCGTGTTCGAAGGCCTTGACGTGGACGGCCGTTTGCTGTTTCGCGGGAGCGGCGGAACCGAGGCGATCGAGGCCGCCGATCTCTGGATATCGCCGGAACCGGAAAACGCGCCCGTCGCGGCCGCGTCCGGTTTGCTCGTGCGGGAAGGCCCTGCCTTGAAATGACTGACGACAACGAGTTCGTGTTCGCCGCCCTCGGGGGTTTGGGCGAAATCGGGATGAATTGCGCGCTTTACGGCTATGGGCCGCCGCGGGCGCGCAAATGGTTGATGGTCGATCTCGGGGTGGCCTTCGCCGGGGACGAGCTGCCGGGGATCGATCTTCTCCTGCCCGAGGTCGGCTTCATCGAGAAGGTGAAAAAGGACCTCGCCGGCATCGTCATCACCCATGCGCACGAGGACCACATCGGCGCGCTCGCGGAGCTTTGGCCGAGCCTCGGCGCGCGGGTCTACGCTTCGCCCTTCTCGGCCGGCCTCGCGGAGGCGCGCCGTCTCGGCGAGCCCGGCGCGCCGAAGATTCCGATCGAGATCGTCCGGCCCGGCGACAGGGTGGCCATCGGGCCGTTCGACGTCGAGTTCGTCCGCGTCGCCCACTCGATCCCCGAGAGCTCGGCTTTGGCGATCCGCACGCCGGCGGGCCTCGTCGTCCATACCGGCGACTGGAAGATCGATCAGACGCCGGTGATCGGCGCGACGACCGACGAGGCCCGGCTTCAAGCGCTCGGCGACGAAGGCGTGCTCGCGCTCGTGTGCGATTCGACCAACGTGCTGCGCGAAGGCGAGAGCCCCTCCGAGCGCGACGTCGCCGCGACGCTGAAGGACCTCGTCGGCAAGGCGAAGGGCAGGGTGGTGGTCACGACCTTCGCCTCCAATGTCGCGCGCCTGCGCTCGGCGGCCGAGGCCGGCCTCGCCGCGGGGCGGCAAGTCTGCATCGTGGGCCGCGCGATGGAGCGCGTGGTGGCGGTGGCGCGCGAGCTCGGCATGCTCGACGGCGTTCCGCAGTTCCTCGGGATGGACGCCTACCAGCGCCTGCCGCGCGACAAGATCCTGGCGCTCGCGACCGGCAGCCAAGGCGAGCCGCGCGCCGCGCTCGCCCGCATGTCCGACGACGACCACCCGACCGCGGAGCTGAGCCCCGGCGACACGGTCATCTTCTCTTCGCGCACCATCCCCGGCAACGAGAAGGCGGTCGGCAAGATCATCAACGCCTTCGCGGCAGCGGGCGTCCAGGTGATCACCGACCGCCACGCGCTCGTGCATGTGTCCGGTCATCCGCGCCGGGCCGAGGTCGCCAAAATGTATGGCTGGCTGAGGCCGCGGATGGCGGTCCCGGCGCACGGCGAGGCGCTGCACCTTTCCGAGCATCTCGCGTTCGCGAGGGCGCTGGGCGTTCCGCAGACGCTGCGCGCCTTCAACGGCGATCTCGTCCGCTTCGCGCCGGGCGAGCTTTCGACGATCGGCAAGGTCGACCATGGCCGCCGGCTCAAGGACGGCGACATCCTGCTGCCGGCCGGCCAGGAGTGCGTCGGTCAGCGCCGCCGTCTGTCTTTCGCCGGCGTCGTGTCGATCGCGATCGCGCTGACCCCGAAGGGCGAGATGGCGGGCGATCCGGACGTGATGATCGCGGGGCTGCCCGAACGCACCCGCGACGGCGCCGCGATCGACGCCATCATCGACGCGGCGATCTTCGAGGCCTTCGAGAGCCTGCCGCGCGGCAAGCGCCGCGACGCGGACTTCCTGTCGACCGCCATCGAGCGCAGCGTGCGCGGTTCCGTCGGCGCCGTATGGGGCAAGAAGCCGCAGGTGCATGCGCTCGTGGTTGAGGTTTAATACCGTTCGGCGGCAGGCGGCCGGCTGACCGGGAACGCCGGCTCCCAGCCGCCTGTCGCCGGACGGCTGGGATCACCTGGAGCAGACCCATGATCGGAAAACTCAATCACGTCGCCATCGCCGTCCCCGACCTCGAGAAGGCTGCGAAAACCTATCGCGAGACGCTCGGGGCCAAGGTTTCGGAGCCGCACGCCGTCCCGGCGAACGGCGTCACCGTCGTGTTCGTCGAGCTGCCGAACACAAAGATCGAGCTCCTTCATCCCCTGGGGGAAAAGTCGCCGATCGCCGGGTTCCTCGAGAAGAACGCGGGCGGCGGCGTCCACCACGTCTGCTTCGAGGTGGACGACGTCATCGCGGCCGGCGAAAAGCTGAAGGCGGACGGCGCCCGGGTGCTCGGCGACGGCAAGCCGAAGATCGGCGCGCACGGCAA
>CAIZGR010000761.1 GCA_903932535.1 uncultured Hyphomicrobiales bacterium
CGCCGAAATAGAGGCCGCCGGCTTGAATCGCGATGAATTCGGTGACCAGGGTCAGCACGTTGCCGAACACCAGGTCGCCCATGGCGAACCAGCCCCAGAACGGCCCGAAGCGCTCGAAGATCAGCTCGGCGTGGCCGCGGTGGGTGGCGGCCCCGAGCCGCACCGTCATTTCCTGCACGGCGAACGCCATCAGGAAGGTGAGCAGGATGAAGGGGACGAAGAAGCCGACGCCGTAGGTCGCCCCGGTGGTCGCGTAGGAGACCATGCTCGGCCCGTCGTTCTCGCCGAGCATCACCAGCACGCCGGGCCCGGTCAGCAGCCATGCGAGCCGGAACCGGCGCCTGGCCGATCGTTCCTTTTGGACCTTGCGCCGGTCTTCGGCGCGCAGGATGTCCTCATGGGACAGGCGCCGAGGGCCGCGCGGCGGCGGAGCGGGCGGAAGCGGCCCGAAGCTGGACGAGCTTTGCTTCAAACGATCGTCTCCCTCGCGCCCAACGCATGCCGGCAGCCGCGGAAAAATTTAGCCGAGGCTACATTCCTGTCAAGCAGCGACAGAACTGCGACAAGGCGTCCTCTTGAAGACGCCGCTTAATCGTGGCGCGGGCTTTGGCCTTCTGGTATTCGGACACGAGGGCGTGGCGCGTCGGCGCGTTCGCCGGACGCGGCTGCGGAATACGCTCGGACGGCGGAAACGGGACGGCGGCGCTCGAGTCCGGCGGCAGCCGCGCAGCGGGGCTTTTCGCAGATGGGGCGCGCGTTGACCCGATCGAATTCCGAACCCGAGATGGACATGCCCGAGGCGCCGGCGCAGGCCGAACGTTTCGGCAAGGCCCGGGCGGAACGGTCGACCGCGCTGCTCGAGGATTACGTCGAGCTGATCGCCGACCTCTTCGCGGCCAACGGCGAGGCGCGAGCGGCCGACGTCGCGCGGCGCCAGGGGGTCACGCATCCGACCGCGCTCAAGAACATCGCGCGGTTGCGGCGTGAAGGGCTCGTCACCGCCCGTCCCTATCGCGGCCTCTTTCTCACCGACGCCGGACGGAAGCTCGCCGACGCCGCCCGCGCCCGCCATCGCGTCGTCGTCGACCTCCTCATCGCCGTCGGCGCGCCCCGAGAGGCGGCGGAAGCCGACGCCGAGGGCATGGAGCACCACGTCTCGAAGGCGACGCTCAAGGCGTTCGAGCGGTTTCTCGCCGAGCGCAGGCCGGCCGATCGCGACGAGGCGCCGCAGCGGCAGGCCGATGAAGACGAGAGCAAGACAAGTTGAGGTCGAATCGCGCGGCAGGCCTTCATCCGGCGCTTCGCTCCACCTCTGGCCCTTCGCGTCTGCTTTGTCCACCGCTGCGCGGCGGCAGGATAAACATTCCGAGTATTGTGAAATTCTTCAGTCGATCGCCCTGGTTCGAGTGCAGCCCGAACCGGGGAAGCGCTATCCGTCCGGCGGTCTGCCGCGCGCGCGCATGATCGCGGCGTTCAGCTCGCCGCCGAACACGAACAGGAGCGCGACCCAGTAGAGGTAGACCAGCGCGATCATCGCCGAGGCGAGGCCCGCATACATCGAGATGTAATTGCGCACATACTGGTTGAGGTAGGCGCCGAACGCCTCGCCGAACACGATGCTGGCGACGAACGTCAGCGTCACCCCCGGCAGAAGCTCGATGAAAGTCGGCCGGTGCGCGGGCAGGATCCGATGGGCCAGAAAGAGCGACGTCGCCAGCATGAAGCCCGCGATCCCGAGCCGCGCGAGGTTGAGAAGGCGGTACGCGGCGGCGATCGACGGAATCCAGTCCGAGAGCGCGTCGAGGATCAAGGGCCCCAGCACCACCAGGAAGGCGAGGGTCAGCAGCGCCACCGAGCCGACCAGCACGAGACCGAGCGACTGGAGCCTCAAGAGCCACCACGGGCGCCGTTCGATCAGGCCATAGGCGCGATTGAGTCCGACTCTCAGCGCCTCGATCGCGCTCGAGGCGAAATAGAACGACAGCACCCCGCCGAGCGTGAGGAGCCCGCCCCGCGGCGCGGTCAGGACGTTGGAAACCTCCTGCGCGATCGGGCGGGCGACGACGTCCGGCCACTCGGCGAAGACGAGGCTCGCGGCCTCCTTCGCCAGCTCCGCCGAGCCGAAGAATCCCGCCACCGCCGCCACGAAGATCAGGAACGGGAACAGCGACATGAGCAGCGTGAGGCCGATGTAGCTGGCGATCGCCCAGCCGTCGTCGGCGACGAACTTCTCGCCCGCGCTCCATATGATCGACGCCGTGGCGCGCACAACCCCACCCTCGCTGGCCGCATCCCGATGGACCGGCCTCTGCCTCGCTATTGTGGCCGGACGGAGACTCGGACGCCAGCCCGCCCGTTCCCTTCCCGTGACGACCAAAAGACGCATTGCAAACACCGCCCGCGCCGACGCATGTTGCGCCGCAGCAGCGATCAATGCCGTAGCAGGAGAAACGCCCCGTGACGCTCGACGACCTCGCCCGCCAGGCCCAGTTCACCGCCGAAGGCCTGCTCGAATGCGCCGTGACAGCGGTGCGCGAGCGGGTCGCCGTCCACGGCAAGCTCAGCGCCGCGAAGATCGAGGCCGAGCAGCACGCCGTCCACGGGCTCGCCTGGCTCGCGACCTATGTCGAGGCGATCAAGGAGCTCGCCGCCTACGCCCGCCGGATGCACGAGGAAGGCCGCCTCGGCCCGACCGAGGAGCTGATGACCCGAATCGGCCTGGGCGAGTACCTCGCCCAGATCTTCGGCGGCATTCCGATGAACCAGGGCGAGATCATCCGTCTGAGCGACTTCGGCCTCTCCGCCGCCGACATCGAGCCGTTTCGCGACGAGCAGGTGGTCGAGGCGCTGATCAGGTCCGGCAACACCCCCGGAAATCGTGCGGCGCTCGCGGACCTGATCAAGCACGCGCCGGAAGGCGCGATCGGCGATCCGGGCCTCGACGAGACCTTCGAGGCGATCCGCGGCGAGATGCGCCGCTTCGCCGACGCCGAGGTCGTCCCGAACGCACAGACCTGGCACCGCGGCAACGCCTATATTCCGCTCGAAATCATCTCCGGCCTTTCCGACATGGGCGTGTTCGGCCTCACCATCCCCGAGGCCTACGGCGGCATGGGGCTCGGCAAGGTCGCGATGTGCGTGGTCTCCGAAGAGCTTTCGCGCGGCTACATCGGCGTCGGCTCGCTCGGCACCCGCTCCGAGATCGCCGCCGAGCTGATCATGGTCGGCGGCACCGAGGCGCAGAAGGAGAAATATCTGCCCGGGATCGCGAGCGGCGAGATTTTGCCGACCGCGGTCTTCACCGAGCCCAACACCGGCTCGGACCTCGCGAGCCTGCGGACGCGGGCGACGCTCGAAGGCGGCGAATACGTGGTGAACGGCGCCAAGACCTGGATCACGCACCCGGTGCGGGCCGACGTGATGACCCTGCTCGTGCGCACCAACCCCAACGAGAAGGGCTACAAGGGCCTCTCGATGCTGCTCGCCGAGAAGCCGCGGGGAACCGACGCAGACCCGTTTCCGGCCGCGGGCATGTCGGGCGGCGAGATCGAAGTGCTCGGCTACCGCGGCATGAAGGAATACGAGATCGCCTTCGACGGCTTCCGCGTCCCCGCCGACTCGCTGCTCGGCGGAGTCGAGGGCCAGGGCTTCAAGCAACTGATGGAGACCTTCGAATCGGCGCGCATCCAGACGGCGGCGCGCGCGGTCGGGGTCGCCCAGTGCGCCTTCGAGCTGGGCCTGCGCTACGCCAAGGAGCGCGTGCAATTCGGCAAGACGCTGATCCACTTCCCCCGCGTCGCCGACAAGCTTGCGATGATGGCGGTCGAGATCCACATCGCCCGCCAGATCACCTATTTCGCCGGCCGGGCGAAGGACGACGGCCGGCGCTGCGACCTCGAGGCGGGCATGGCGAAGCTCCTGGCCGCGCGGGTCGCGTGGACTGCGGCCGACAACGCGCTACAGATCCATGGGGGCAACGGCTTCGCGCTCGAATACCCCATTTCGCGCGTGCTCTGCGACGCGCGCATCCTCAACATCTTCGAGGGCGCGGCCGAGATCCAGGCGCAGGTGATCGCGCGGCGGCTGCTCGAAGGCGGGAACTGAGAGACCGGGCGAGGCCGCCGGACCGCCGCGCCCGGCCGCCCTTTTGAGCGAAGCCGTTCGCGGACGGGCGATCCCCCTCCGTGGCGGCTATCGCGCCTGATCCTCGATCCGCCCGAGGCTCTGCTCCCGCCCGAGCACGGTCAGCACGTCGAAAATGCCGGGCGAGGTCGAGCGGCCGGTGAGCGCGGCGCGCAGCGGCTGGGCGACGGCGCCGAGCTTGGCGCCGGTTTCCTCGACATACGTCCTCACGACCGCTTCGAGCGCAGGCGCGCTCCACTCGGACGCGGCGAGCTTGGGCAGGAGCGCCGCGAGATGGACGCGGCCGCCTTTCTTCAGGATGTCGGACGCCTTCTCGTCCATCGGCAAGGGCCGCGCGGCAAACAGGAATCCTGCGCCGTCCAGAAGCTCCACCAGGGTCTTGGCGCGCTCCTTCAGGCCCGGAGTGGCGGCGCGAAGCTGCGCGCGCTTGCCCTCGTCGAGCTTCGCCAGAATCTCCGGCCCGCCGGGCAGAAAGGGGAGGGTGTCGATCAAGGCCTCGAAGAGTTCGTCGTCGCTCGCCGCGCGCATGAAATGGCCGTTCATGTTCTCGAGCTTGGCGTAATCGAAGCGCGAAGCCGAGCGGCCGATCGCCGGCAGGTCGAAGGCGGCGACGATCTCGCCGGTGGTGAAGAACTCCTTGTCGCCCTGGCTCCAGCCGAGCCGCACCAGATAGTTGCGCAGCGCCGCGGGCAGGTAGCCCATGGCGCGGTAGGCGTCGACGCCGAGCGCGCCGTGGCGCTTGGAGAGCTTCGCCCCGTCCGGACCGTGGATGAGCGGGATATGCGCCCAGACCGGGACATCCCAGCCGAGCGCCTGATAGATCTGGGTCTGGCGGGCGGCGTTGGTCAGGTGGTCGTCGCCGCGGATGACATGGGTCACGCCCATGTCGTGGTCGTCGACCACCACCGCGAGCATGTAGGTCGGATTGCCGTCCGAGCGCAGCAGCACGAGGTCGTCGAGCTCCTTGTTGGCGAAGGTCACCTTGCCCTGCACCTTGTCGTCGATGACCGTCTCACCCTCCTGGGCGGCGCGCAGGCGAATGACGGGGGCCACGCCGGGGGGGGCCTCGGCCGGGTCGCGGTCGCGCCAGCGGCCGTCGTAGCGCATCGGCTTGCCCTCGAGCCGCGCCTTCTGGCGCATGTCCTCGAGCTCTTCGGGGCTCGCCCAGCAGCGATAGGCCGCGCCCTTGGCGAGCATCGCGTCCACCGCCTCGCGGTGGCGCGCCGCGCGCTCGAACTGGCTGATCGCCTCGCCGTCCCAGTCGAGCCCGAGCCACTTCAGGCCGTCCAGAATCGCGTCCACCGCCGCCTGGGTCGAGCGCTCGCGGTCGGTGTCCTCGATGCGCAGGAGGAACGTGCCGCCGAAGCGCCGGGCGTAGAGCCAGTTGAACAGCGCCGTGCGCGCGCCGCCGATATGGAGGAATCCGGTCGGGGAGGGCGCGAAGCGGGTGACGACGTGGGACATTGGGCGAAGCTCGAACAGGCGGGAGAGGCCGCGAGCGGGCGTCTCTAGCAGACGGGGGCGCCGAGGCAAAGGCGGGGTCTCGGGTCGCGCGCATGGCGCCGCCGCGGAAGCGGGCGGCCGGGAGCGCCGGCGGCGCCGGCGAGGGCGGCGCGGCGCAGCGAAGCCTCGGATCGGCGCGGTATCATGATACCGTATCGGTAAAAGAGCTGATTTTCTGGACGATTCCGGCCGCTTTCGATTGACATTTCGCGGCGAGCGCTGCACAAGCCCGCAACCCGAAACTTCACGGAACCATCATGTTCGGCAAAACCCATTCGACCAAGACGGCCGACGTCGAGAAGAAGTGGCTTCTCATCGACGCCAAGGGCCTCGTCGTCGGGCGGCTCGCGACCATCGTCGCGATGCGGCTGCGCGGCAAGCACAAGCCCAGCTTCACGCCCCATATCGACGACGGCGACAACGTCATCATCGTCAACGCGGAGAAGGTCGTCCTCACCGGCCGCAAGCGCGAGGACAAGAACTATTATCATTACACGGGCTACATCGGCGGCATCAAGGAGCGCTCGGCGCGGTCGATCCTCGAGGGCAAGCACCCCGAGCGCATCGTCGAGAAGGCGGTCGAGCGCATGCTTCCGCGCGGGCCGCTGGGCCGCAAGCAGCTCGGCAACCTGCGCGTCTACAAGGGACCCGAGCATCCGCACGCGGCGCAGCAGCCGGTCGCGCTCGACGTCGCCAAGATGAATCCCAAGAACTCCCGGACCGTCTGACCATGGCTGAAACGCTCTCCTCCCTGGCCGATCTCAAGACCTCGGCCATCGCCCCGGCGGTTGCAGAAAGCCCCGTCCACGTCCAGAAGCTCGACAAGTACGGTCGCGCCTACGCCACCGGCAAGCGCA
>CAIZGR010000762.1 GCA_903932535.1 uncultured Hyphomicrobiales bacterium
GCAATTAAAGCAATTGTCGCCACGATACCCTCTTGCCAAACGACACTAATACGAGTAGCGTTCCAATCGCTACTCGATGGCCGCTCAATTTGGCCAGTTTAATTGTCGCTAAGCGGCCATCATAATTGTCGCGCTGCAGTCGGTACCCGCCGTCGCTGCTTTGCCGGCTCCAGCCTGCCCTTCGAGTTCCCTAACGATTGTCCACCGCGTGAACGTACGCAATTGGGGATTCTACGTATCTTGAGACGTACCACTCGGAACGAGCGGCCTCGTCCTCGACCCGGGCGCGGGAGAGGGCCATCGGCTTTTCAACAGCCAGAGACGACAGCCGTCGCCTCGTCCCACGTCACGAAGCCGCGACGGACGCGGACGAGGTTCGCAGGCGCGCGCGTTGGAAATGGCGCTACTCCAGTCCGTCGGGCTCCAGGCGAAATCCCGCCCCTCGGACGCTCACGATGAAACGCCGCTCTCCTGTCGGATCGAGCTTGCGCCGCACGTTGCCGACCTGCACATCCACGACGTTGGTGCGGACGTAGCTTTTGTATCTCCAGACGTCCTCGAGCAGCTTCCGCCTCGAAAGGACCTGCCGCGGATGACGCGCGAAGTATTCGAGCAGCGTGAACTCCCGCGGAAGCAGGTCCACGCGCCGGCCCCCGCAGCGGACCTCGCGACTGACGAGGTCCATCTCGATGGCGCCGACGTCGAGCATGGTCGGACGGTCCTCGCGGCGCCGGCGCAGCAGCGCTTCGACCCGCACCGTCATCTCGCGGAGGTCGAAGGGCCGGGTGAGATAGTCGTCGGCGCCCGACTTGATGTAGGCGATGCGCTCCTCGACGGAAGCGGGAGCGCCGACAGCCAGCACCGGCGTCGAATCGCCGGCGGCGCGGAGCGCCTCGACGACGACGAGGCCTTCCAGTCCGTCCGCCATGCGATCGACGATGATCGCCGAGGCGCCGCAGGAATGACAGGCCTCCAAGCCTTCGGCCTTGGACCGGGCGACATGGACGAGGAAGCGGGCGCCTTCGAGTTCCAACCGCATGTCTGCCGTCAATTCCTCGTCGTCCGCGATGATCAGGACGGCGCCTCGGGCCGTCGCCGTTCGCGCGCTGTCACGCCAAGGGACGCCACTTTCAAATTCGACGTGGTTCGAAACGCTCATTCGCTCGATCCTCAGGCCCCCCAAGGTTCCGCGTGCCCGCGCCGAAACGACGACTCTCCCCCTTCGCTTCGGACGCGATCAAGGAGTTCGATGCGAGTCCGGCTTCCCCCGTCCCGACTGCGCGAACCCTGAATCACCATTTCCGACTCGGAGAGCGAATGCAATCCGGGATTCTACTTAGAACCATTCGGGGCGTTCGCCTCGACGATGGCCGAGCGGGTCGCAAGCCTCGAGGAGACGGTACAGATTGCGGCCTCAGCCGAACGATACGACCCGGACCGACGGAACGCTTGCAACTTCTTCACGCCGCGACGCTTTGCCAAGTTGCGGGCATGCGCGCCAAATTCGGCTCGAAGAGCAGGAAGGCGACGGATGCGCCGTGATCGTGCGCCGCCGTTGGGCGTCGAAAGGCGACGTCCTTCGCCGGCCCGCGGGGCCGGGGCGATCCGTAGAGCGCGTCGGGCGCCCGGCGTTCCCCTCCCCCGGGCTCACGTCCCTGGGCGCGCGGACGGTTCCGAGACCGGCGCGGTTCGGGCCGAAGTCAGCTGCGATCCACGTTGAGGAACATCCGGACCAACTCGGAAAGGCTTCCCGCCTGGGTTTTCTTCATCACATTGGCGCGGTGGACCTCGACGGTCCGGGGGCTTATCCCCATCTCATAGGCGATAATTTTGTTCGGCTGCCCCCTCACCAGCCGGTCGAGCACCTCGGTCTCGCGCCCGGTGAGCGTGGCGAGCCGCGCCTGCGCCTCCTGGCTGCTGAGCGCGTTCCGCTGAGTATCCCGTCCAACATCGAGGGCGCGGCGGACGGCGTCGATGAGGTCGTCGCCCTGGAACGGCTTTTCCAGGAGATCGACCGCGCCCCTCTTCATCGCGCGCACCGCCAGCGGAACGTCGGCGTGGCCGGTGACGACGATCACGGGCAGCGCGAGCCCCAGCCTGGCGATCTCGGCCAGCAGATCCATGCCGCTCATGCCGGGCATGCGCACGTCGGTGACGACACAACCCGTCGCCGGCGCCGAATCGAGCCCGGCGAGGAAAGCGTCGGCGGACCCGTAGGTCTTCACCTCCAGGCCCTCGTTGGCGAGAAACATACGGATCGAATCGCGCAGCGCGTCGTCGTCGTCGATCACATGAACAACCGGGGGCGCGCTCATTCGTCGCTCTCCTGTGCCGCCAACGGCAGGGTGAAGCTGAAAACAGCCCCGCCATGCGGATTCGCTCGCCCCCGGATTTCCCCGTAGTGGGCCTCGATGATGGATTTCGAGATCGACAGGCCAACCCCCATTCCTGTCGCCTTCGTCGACGTCAGAGGCTCGAACAGCCGCTCCTTTATGTCGTCGGCGAGGCCCGGGCCATTGTCCGAAACGTCGCAGCGTATCATGCCGGGGCCTTGAAGCGCGGTCGATATCACGACCTGCCCGCCCGGCGTCTCGCCGACGGACTCGCGCGCGTTACGGATGAGATTGGCCAGGACCTGGCCGATCTGCACAGGGTCCATCACGACGTCGTCGCGTTCGGCGGCGAGGTCCAGCGACAGCGCCGCGCCGCGCGGGCTCGTGTCCGAGACCGCGTCGGACACGACCTTTCCGATCAGCGCGTGCAGATGCTGATAGGTCTTGTCGGCCTCGCCATGCCCGACGAAGGTCTTCAGATGCGCGATGATCTCCCCCATGCGGAAGACCTGGGCGGACGCGCGCGCGATCGCGTCCTCGACCGGAGCGGGTTGCGTCTCCCCCGGCTTCGCCAGGATGCGCCGGGCGGTCTCCAGATAAACCCCCGTCGCCGCCAGCGGCTGATTGAGTTCATGCGCCAGCGCGCCGGCCATCCCGCCGATCGCGGTCAGCCGCTGGGCCGCCAACTGATCGATCCGCGATTCGATCCGCCTGCGTTCAGAAAGGTCGCGCACGAAGGCCACGAGCATCACGTCATTATAGACCGCCGCCTCGGTGATCGCCACCTCGATCGGAAACAGCTCGCCGTCCTTCCGCCGCCCCTCGGCCTCGCGGCCGATTTCGAGGGCCTCGGCGGCGCCCGTTCCGGGGGCGTTCCCGACGCCGGCGTCCTGAAGCCCAGCGGGATTCTTCGGCATGAGCACGCCCACATTGCGGCCGATCGCCTCGTCGCGCTCATATCCGAACATCCGCTCGCCGGCGGCGTTGATCGACTGAACGACGCCATGGACGTCGATCGCGATGATCGCGTCCTTCGCGCCGTCGAGAACGGCGGTGAGCAGGGCGACGGTCCGGGCCGCCGATTCCTCGATGAATTTCCGCACCGTCACATCCTCGACGAGGTTGACGATCCATCGCGGCGCCCCTTCCGGATCATGGGTCATGGACGCGCTTTCGCGGACCCACATCGGTTCGCCGGTCTTTTTTCGATACCTGTGCTCGACGACATAGGCGGGTTCCGCGCCGCGCTCGATTCGCTCGGCGAGGCTGCGGAACGCGGATCGATCCTCCGGATGCACGAGGTCGACGAGCCGCATCGTCTCGAGCTCGCCGCGCGTGTAGCCGGTCAGGCTGCAATAGGCCGCGTTGGCCTCGACGATCGTCCCGCCGGCCTTCGCCATGACGAAGCCGATCGCGGCGCCGGCGAAGGCGTTGCGGAATTTCTCCTCGCTGTCGCGCAGCGCGGCCTCCGCTTGCTTCTGCGCCGAAACATCCTCGGCCGAAAGGATGACGCCGCCGATCCGCCCGGCGAAGTCGGTCCAGGGAAAGGCGGTCCAGCGCAGCCAGCGCGTGCGACCCGCGCCGTCGACCCACACGTCGCCATCGGCGCTGTGGAATTCGCCCGACTGGACGCGCCGGTGGACCGCCTTCCATCGTTCGGGAAGATCGGGGTGCAGAGCATAGTGGTTGACGCCGGCGAGGCTGTCGCGACCGCGCCCATAGCTGGCCAGCCACCGCCGGCTCACCGCGACATAGTTCATGTCGCGGTCGAACATGGCGATCTCGATCGGCGCGCGTTCGACGAACCGCCGGATCTGCCGCTCGCTGTTCTGCAACGCGAGCTCGGCCGTCCTGAGGTCGCTCACGTCCCGGCAGACGCCGATCATCCGCACCGCGCGGCCGGCCTCGAAATAGGTCTGGCCCCGCGCCAGGATCCACCGGGGCGCGCCGTCGTTCTCGCGGCGGATGCGGTATTCGGCCTCGTAAACCCCGTCGCCGGACGGATTGCAGGCGGCGGCGAGCGCCGCTGCGATCTTGGGCCGGTCCTCGGGGAGGGCGAGGCCGATCACCCGCTCCGGGTTGACCGCGCCGTTGTTCGACATGCCGAAGATGCCGCGCAGGGCGTCGGTGTCGGACGCCTCGTTCCGGACGAGGTCGAGATCGAACGTCCCGATCCGGTCGGTCGCGGCGAGGCGGAATCGTTCGCTCGCGACCAGGAGCTTTTCGGCCGCCTCGCGGCGGCCCTCCGCCTCGCCGAGGCGCCAGAGTGCCCGATTCAGCGCCTCCGCGAGCGCGCAAATGACGAAGGCGTAAAAGACGAAACCGAACAACCTCGAAGAGTAGTCTGCGGAAAGCGCCGGCGGCGCCCACAGCAGCGCGGCGAAGGCGCCGGCCAGCGCGGCGCCGGCGCCGCCGGCCGAGCCGCCGAGGGCCGCCGCCATCGCCACGCCGGGGTAGAACACGAGATACGGAAGATCCGGCGAGAGCCCGAACGCCGCTATGCGAACCGCGACCAAGGGCAGGCTGATGGAAGCGCCGACGGCCAGTCTCCAGGGCCAGCGCAGACCGCGAACGAGGCCGAACAGGCGTTCGGCGCCGCCGAGCCGAGCGCCGCCTTCGCCTTCGCCTGCGCGCCCTGCGCCGGCGTCACGCTCTCGTCGATCGACCCGATCACGAAGATCCAAATCCAATCGCCTGCCGCCCTGTCGGCCAAATCCGCCTGGGAAAGGCGTCTTCGGCATGGGACTCTCGTCTGAAACAAGGCTCGACGCAAGCTTTGCGGCGGCTTTTGGGCCTCCGACGCGACCGCTCGCGATCAGGCCACCTTCGCGAGCGCGATCGCTTTCGCCCCGCGCTGCACGCGCGGCAGGGCGACGACGGCCACCACGCCATCGCCCTTGCGCGACGCCAGCCGCAAGGCGCCGCCATGCAGTTCGACCAGCGAGTTGGCGATGGCGAGGCCGAGGCCGGAGCCTTTCATGCCGTTCGCCATGACGGCGCCGACCTGCTCGAACGGACGGCCGAGCCGCTCGATGTCCTCGGCGGCGATGCCCGGCCCGTTGTCCTCGACATAGAAATAGATCCGGTCCGCGATCGCCTCGGCGCCGATCTCGACCGCCCCGCCTTCGGGCGAGAACTTCACCGCGTTGCGCAGGAGCGTCGTCAGGATTCGCTCGACCGCCGACGGATCGGCTTCGATGGCGATGTCCGGCTGCACGGCGACCTCGATCGCGACGCCTTTCTCGCGCGCCGTGCCTGCGACGTCGTGCACCGCCCGGGCGACGGGCTCCTCGGCGCAGAACCTGCGGTACGCCAGCCGCTCGCGCCCGGCCTCGAGGCGCGACATGTCGAGAATCTCGGTGACGACGTGCAACAGATATTCGCCGCTGGCCAGGATGTGCTGACAATAGTCCTGGTACTTCTCCGATCCGAGCGGACCGAAAGTCTGGTTGCTCATCAACTGGGAAAACCCGATGATCGCATTGAGCGGCGTGCGGAGCTCGTGGCTCATGTTTGCCAGAAACTCCGCCTTGGCGCGATTAGCGGCCTCCGCCTGCGCCTTCTGCTCGTGATAGCCCTCGGCGAGATCGACGAGCTGCTGGGCCTGCTCCTCGAGCGAGCGCCGGGACTGGCGCAATTGCGCGACGGTGGCGAGCAGCAGGCGCTCGGAATTCATCAGCTGCTCTTCGTGCTCCTTGAGCGCGGTGATGTCGGTTCCCACCGACACGAAGCCGCCGTCGCGCGTGCGCCGCTCGTTGACCTGCAGCCATCGTCCGTCGGGAAGGCGCGTCTCGTAAGTGCGCGCCTCGCGCCCGGGCGGAAACGGCTTGCCCTCGGCCGAGAGCAGATCGTGGTAAAGCACGCCCGATCGGACGCAGGCTTCGGACAGATTGTGCAGGCGCCGGTATTTGGAGTTGCACAGCACCAGGCGATGGCTGGAGTCCCAGAGCACGAAGGCTTCGGAAATCGCCTCGATCGCATCGCGCAGCCGCTGATCGGCGGTCGCGGACGCCTCCGCCTCGCGCTTGCGCTCGGTGACGTCGAAGGCGATTCCGACCAGAGTCACGCCGCCCGTCTCCTCGTCCTCGACCAGTTCCGCGCGCTTGCGCAACCACACCCAGCGTCCGTCGGCCGCGCGCATGCGAAACTCGACGTCGATGAAGTCGCCCGCGCGCTCGGCGGCCAGTCCCGCGATCGTCTCGAGGCTCAAGTCCTCGGGATGAACGAGCGCCTGCAAGTCCGCGATCGTCCACGGGCCCGACCGCTCGGCCAGATCGAGCACGCCGAACATGGACGCCGACCAGACGATTCGGCCGCGGCCGAGATCCCATGTCCACAAGCCGCACCGGCCGCGGTTGAGAGCGAGATTGACCCGCGCGCGGTGGGCGCTGTCGCCGCGGGCGCGCCTGACTTTCGAGCGCGCGTCGACGACGCAGTAGGCGCCCGCCGCGAACATGAGCCCGACCGTCGAGCCGAGCAGAACGAGGGTCAGGATCGCGCCGCGCCGCCAGCCCGCGAGCTGCGGCTCCACGGGCGTGGCGAACACGACCCGGCCGTTCGTCGCCGGCAGCGGGCGGGCGACGGCGAAGCGGTCGCCGCCGCGCGCGTCGCTGAACCGGACCACGGCGGCGCTATCGTCCTGCGCCGGAAGCGCGCCGCTTCCCTCGGGATCGGAAGCGGCGTCCGGCGGATCGGCGGCGATCGCCCGTCCGTTGCGGTCGATCAGCACCGTTCTCGCCAGGCGCTCCGCTGGATCGGCGTCGAGCGCGTGACGGAACACCTCGGACGGGGCGGCTTTCGGCGCCGCTTGGAGCGCCGCATCGAGCTTGGCGGCGAGGATCGTCGCGCGCAGGCCCACCTCGTGCGCGGCCGCCCGGAGGGCGAACTCGCGATCGGTCTGCAAATGCTGGGCGGTCAGCAGAATCGCGGCCAGGACGATCGCCGCGAAGGCGAGCGCGATGGCCGGAGACGTCCAGAACCAAAGGCCGCCGGCGCGACGCGCCTTGGACGGCCGGCCTGAGGCTTGCACGACCGCGCGCCAAGCCTCGTCGTCCAGGTACGCCTCCGCATGTGCCGCGTTCGCACGCGTCATTGTTTTTCCCCAAAATGATTGAAACTCGACTTCGGGAAACAACGCCACATCCGAATCAACCAGATAAGAATCCTTGCGGGAATCTTTGTCCAGTGCCTTGACGGGACGCTGCTCGGATTTTTTGGCTTCGTGGCGTTTGCGGCCGGCGAATCGCGAACCGTCGCCCGTCCGGCGAAGAGGGCGTCTTCCGGCGAAGACCTCGAGCGATCGCCGCGTCCTTACCCCAGGCTGCGCGTGACGATGTCGCGCACGTCCGGGGACAGCGACGGGAGCGCGGCGATCCGCTTCAGCATCGCCTCCGCGTGCCCGCGCCGGGTCTCCTCGAGCGAACGCCACGAGCGCATCGCAGTGAGCAGCCGGGCGGCGATTTGCGGATTGGTCGGGTCGAGCGCCACGACGATCTCCTCGAGGAACGCGTAGCCCTCGCCGTCGGCCCGGTTGAACTGGGTCTGGTTGGCGGTGAACCCGCCGATCAGCGCCCGTACGCGGTTGGGGTTGGAGATCGAGAAACCGCGGTGGTGCATCAGCGCGCGCACCCGGTCGAGCGTCTCGCGCTCCGGGATTTGCGCCTTCAGCGCGAACCACTTGTCGAGGATCAGCGGCTCCATGGCGTAGCGCCGGCTGAAGGCGTCGGAGGTGTGCTCACGGGCGGAATTCGGCTTCATCACGATCTGGGTCAGGGCGCCGAAACGCTCGCTCATGTTGTCGGCGTCGCGAAGCTGCTTGTGCGCGCGAGAGAGGCCGTCGATGATGTTGCCGTCGGCGTAGATCGCGAGCGCGACATTGCGCAGCGCGCGGCGCCCGGCCGACTCCGCGTCGGGGCTGAACGGGCGGCGATCCGCCAGCCAGTCGTGCAGATCGGCCAGCGCGTCGCCGTGCTTGCGGCCGAGAGCGCCGCGCAGGGTCTTGCGCGCGGCGTAGATCGCGTCGGGATCGACGTCCTCGCCGATCTCGCGGGCGACGTCGGCCTCGGTCGGCAGGGTCATCGCCAGCGCGGCGAAGGCGGGATCGATGCGTCCGGCGCGGGCGTCGTCGATCAGCGCGCCGAAGGCGGCTGTCAGGCCGGCGTTGCGCTCGGGCGCGCGGCCGGCGCGAATGGCTTTCACGCAGCGCAGGAGCACGCGCGTCGCCAAGCTCTGCAGCGCCTGCCAGCGGTTGAAATTGTCGGAATCGTGCCGCGACAGCACGGCGAGATCGTCCTCGGTGAGGTCGTCGTCGACCGTGACCGGCGCCGAGAAGCCGCGCAGGAACGACAGGGCCGGCCGGCGCGGCACGTCGCGGAACACGATCGCGCGCTCGGCGCCGTCGAGGACGAAGACGCCCGAGGCGAGCTCGCTCGCCGCTGCGTCGTCCGACACGAGCGGAAGGTCGCCGCCCTCCGGGCCGACGAGGCCGAGCGCGAGAGGCATGGTCGCGGGCTGCTTGGCCGGCTGGCCCGGCGTCGGCGCGAGCGACTGGGCGACCGCGAGCCGGAACGTCCGGGTCTCCGGGTCGTAGACGGTGCGCACCTTCACCTTCGGCGTGCCGGCTTGCGTGTACCAGCGCATGAAGCCGCTCAGATCACGCCCGGAGACGTCGGCGAAGCAGCCGACGAACTGCTCCACCGTCGCGGCCGCGCCGTCGTAGCGATGGAAGTACATGTCCATCCCGGCGCGGAAGGCGTCGTCGCCAATCAGGCGCTTGAGCATCCGGACGACCTCGGCGCCCTTCTGATAGACCGTCGCGGTATAGAAGTTGCTGATCTCGTTGTAGACTTCGGGTCTGACATTGTGAGCGAGCGGGCCCGCGTCCTCGGGAAACTGCGCCGCGCGCAAGCCCCGGACCTCGGCGATGCGCTTGACCGGCGCCGAACGCATGTCGGCGGAGAACTCCTGGTCGCGAAAGACCGTCAGGCCCTCCTTGAGGCAGAGCTGGAACCAGTCGCGACAGGTGATCCGGTTGCCGGTCCAGTTGTGGAAATACTCATGCGCGATCACGCCCTCGATGTTGGCGTAATCGTCGTCGGTCGCGGTCTCCTGAGACGCCAGAACGTATTTGTCGTTGAAGACGTTGAGACCCTTGTTCTCCATCGCTCCCATGTTGAAGTCGGACACGGCGACGATGTTGAAGACGTCGAGATCGTATTCCCGGCCGTAGACCTTTTCGTCCCACGCCATCGCGCGCTTGAGCGAATCCATCGCGTAGCGCGCGCGCTCCTCGCGTCCGTGCTCGGTGTGGATGACGAGGTCGACCTTGCGTCCGGAGGCGGTGACGAACGAATCCGATATGTGGCCGAGGTCGCCCGCGACGAGCGCGAACAGGTAGCAGGGCTTCTTGTGCGGATCGACCCACACCGCCCAGTGACGGCCGCGTGTTTCCGCTCCCCCATGGCTTTCGAGGTTGCCGTTGCTGAGCAGAACCGGCGCGTCCTGCCGGTCGGCCTCGATCCGAACGCGGTAGGTCGACAGCACGTCGGGGCGGTCGAGGAAATAGGTGATCCGGCGGAACCCCTCGGCCTCGCACTGCGTGCAATAGGCGGAGCCGGAGCGGTAGAGCCCCATGAGCTTGGTGTTGGAGGCGGGGTCGAGACGGGTCTCGATCTTCAGCGTGAAGGCGCCCCGAGGCGGATTGGGCAGCGCGAATTGCGAGGGGCTGGCCTGAAACGCGCCGGAATCGAGGGGCGCGCCGTCGAGTTCGGCCGAAACCAGCGTGAGCTCGTCGCCGTCGAGGGTCAGCGACGCCCCGGCGAGTCCGGCCGGGTTGGGCCGGATCGAGAGCGTCGAGACGACGCGCGTCGCGGTCCGGTCCAGCGAAACGTCGAGATCGACCGAGTCGATGAAATAGTCCGGAACGCGATAATCGACGAGACGAACGGGCTGACCGACCGCAGTGCGCATGGGCGCTGGCCTTTCCGACTGAGCGTATGCAGCTACTCTTACGACAACGCGACTGCGTTGAACAATCGCAGGCGCACCCTGCCCGAGGCCACGCCCTCAGGCGGTCTCCAGGCCGATCGCCGCCGTGGGGGTAAACTCCAAACCGTATCGAAGCAAGGTTTTTTGCAGGCGCGGCGGCGGCGGCCGGCCGCTGCTGAAGACGAGCGCGCCCGTCCGGCCGGCCGCCGTTCCGGCCGCGCCGCCGAGAAGAAAATCGAGCCGCCGCGCGATCGCCGGCGCCGGATCGACGTAGGCGACCGGCCAGGGCGCGAGCCGTTCCAGCGCTTCGATCAGCAGCGGAAAATGGGTGCAGGCGAGCACGACGCGGTCGGTCCGGCGCCCGTCCTTCGTAACGAAGCACGGCGCGATCTCGCGCGCGATCGCCTCGTCGTCGAGCTTTTCTCCGCGCAGGAACCCTTCCGCCAGCGGCGCCAGGACCGGCGAGCCCACCAAAGTCACCTCGCAGTCGGCCGCGTGCTCGCGAACGAGCGCGTGGGTGTAGTCGCGCGCGACCGTCCCCCGCGTGGCGAGAACGCTGATCAGTCCCGAGCGCGACGCCTTGGCGGCCGGCTTGATCGCCGGGACCACGCCGACGAACGGCAGATCGGGATAGGCGCTTCTCAGATGCGGCAGGGCGAGGGTCGAAGCGGTGCTGCACGCGATCACCACGACGCCGGGGCGATGGCAGGCGACGATCCGCGCCATCACCGTGTTCACGCGCGCGATCAGCGCCGCTTCGCTCAACCGTCCGTAGGGAAAGGCGGCGTCGTCGGCGACGTAGACGATGTCCACGTCCGGCCGCGCGGCCCGGATGGCGCCGAGCACCGTCAGGCCCCCGAGCCCCGAATCGAACACGACCGCACGCGGCGCCCCGGCGCTCATTCTTCCCGCCAACCCGTTCCCCTTCGCGCCGCATCGCAAAAGCAGCGGCCGGCCACGCCCTTACGCCAAAAGCGGGCTGCGGCAAAGCCTTGCGGGCGGCCGGGCGCCGCCCGATCGCGCGCCCGCAAACCGGCGCGGCGCGCAAAACCATTGACCGGACCGGGGATCATGGGACAAGGAGAGGCCTTGCCCATTCCGACGAAGCTTTCGCCCTGATGTCCTTGCCGGACGCGTTCCTCGAGGCCGACGCGATCGATCATGTGATCCAGCCGGCGTCGCCGACCGCCGCCGACCGGCGGGGGCTGATGCTCGCGCTGATCGCGGCGGCGGCGCTGCATCTTCTGATCCCGCTCGCGATCGTCGTCATCTGGGCGCTCGCCCCCCGTCCGTCACCGCCGGCCCAGGAAATCCCGGTCGAGGTCGTGGTCGAGCAGCCTCCGCCGCCGCCGAAACCGGCGCAGGAGAGGCCCAAGCCACCGCCGCCGCCGGAGGACGAGCGGCCCGCCGACGACGCCCCGAGCGCCGCGACCGAGGAGAAGGCCAACCGGGAGTCGCCCGACACGAAGACGTCGGCGCCGGAGAAAAGGCCCGAACCGGCGAAGACCGCCGGCGCGCCGCAGGCCTCGAACGAGCCGCCGGCCGCGCGGGAAGAGAAGGCGCAGGCGGCGCCGCTCCCGCTGGACGCGAAGCCCGTCGAGAAGGCGGACGCGCGCGCCGCGCCCACGCCGGCCGCCGAGGCGTCCGAAGCCTCGCCGCCCGCGCCGGTTCCGGGTCCCAAGCCCGCGCCGCCGCCCGCACGGCCCGCCAAGGCGCCGCCCGGCGCGCCCCTGCCCACCGCGGAAATCCTGCCCGACTTCAAGTTCGCCCACGCCGCCACCGAATCGCCGATCGCGGGCGGCAATGCGGATTCCCGCTATTTCACGATTATTTTCGGCATGATCCGGGCGCATCTGCGCGAGCCGCGCAACGCAAGCCCGCCCACGCGCGGCGGGGCGATCGTGTTCGCCCTCGACGAGACCGGAAACCTGCTCGAGCGCAAAGTCGTCGCGTCGAGCGGATCGCCGAACCTCGACATGGCGATGATGAATGCGATCGCCGAAGCTGCGCCCTATCCCGCGCCGCCCGGCTGGCAGCCGAAGGCCCTGCGCCTGACCTACGGACGGTAGGGAATATCGACGGCCTGTCGACGCGGCCGCCGCGCCCGGCGAGCGCGGCTACAGATCAAACCCCTTCAGCGCGGGACGCAGCGCCAGAACGACCGCACCCGCTGAAACTCGGTGGCGCTGTCCCAGTCGTGGACCGCGACGAGGCCGTACCGGCTGCATTCCTTCTGCGCCTCGGCGGCGAACTGGTAGGTCTTGGGGAAACCGTCGCCGGGATGGTTCGGATAGTAGATGAATGCGATGGACCGCTCGGACGCGCAACCCGACACCGTCAGCAGCAAGGCCAAAAGGCCGACAATACGCATCCTGCTCGCCCCACGTTTCACGGGCGCCCAATGGGCCAGCCCACAATTGCGCCGCACAATGCCCGTCCGAAACCGTTCGCGCAAGAGGGCGTGCGGCTCAGGACAGGGGAATCGCCCTTGGAATTCTTCCGCCGCCTTGGCCGAATTTTGCGGTCTCGAGCGCGCGCGACCCGGAGCCGTTCCGGGCCGCGTTTCAGCGGCACATGGCCGGTTTCTCCGGCGAAAAGGCTCGCTCCGGATTCGGTTGACAGTGCATTTATTTTTCGCCGTCGCTGTCACAGCGCCTGTTGAAAGAACGCCCTCTGCCCGCCATTACCGCGCAGGGTGACGTCAGAGGGCAGTTCGGCGATGACGACGCGAGCAAGACGAAGCATCTACGAAGGCCAAGGCGCGAGGATGGTGAAGCTGGTAAAATGCAGCGTCATCGTAATGGCCCGGCCCGTCGCAGCCGCAATCCGATTTCGCCGCGGGGATGACGGCGCAAGCGAGACGCGCCATCCGCGAATGGTAAGGCGCTGGGGTGAGCGAAGTCAATAGACTGCACTGTCACCGTAAACCCGTAAACCCGTAAACCTCGGTCGGCATGGCGGGTTCCGTCGCGCCGCAACCTTCCGCCGGAATTCCCGTAAGTCAAGGTGTTGTTGCCGGCGTTTGCGGCGCGATCCCTTCGCCCCGCTTTGCGGGGAGAAGGTGGCCGAAGGCCGGATGAGGGGCGGCGTCGACCTCTCAGGAAAAATCCGCGCAGCCCCTCACCCCGACCCTCTCCCCGCAAGCGGGGCGAGGGGGATCTGCGTCAGCCGCGCCGCCCCCTCGACGAGCGGCCGCGTCGCGAGGCGCGCGTAGTCGTCGCGGCTCATGGCCCCGCGCCGCTTCGCGCCGTCGCGGGCGTCAGGGCTTCGGGCGGAGGTCGACGATGCGCTTGGCCTTGCCTTGCGAGCGCGCGACCGCGCCGGGGTCGACGACCCGGACGGCGACGGTCACGCCGACGACCGACTTGACGTGGTGGGCGAGCTCGTGCGCCCCCAGCTCCCGCTCGGCCTCCTCGGCGGCGTGCGGGCGCGCCTCGACCACGACCGTCACCGCGTCCATCCGGTCGTGGCGATGGAGCTCGAGCAGGAAGTGCGGCGACAGCGTGTCGCACTTCAAAATCTGCTCCTCGATCTGGGACGGGAACACGTTGACGCCGCGCAAAATGATCATGTCGTCCGAACGCCCGCCGACCCGCTCCATCCGCCGCATCGAGCGCGCGGTGCCGGGCAGGAGCCGCGTCAGGTCGCGGGTGCGGTAGCGGATGATCGGCATCGCCTCCTTGGTGAGCGAGGTGAAGACGATCTCGCCGGCCGCGCCGTCGGGCAGCACCGCCCCGGTCGCGGGATCGATCACCTCGGGGTAGAAATGATCCTCCCAGACATGCGGGCCGTCCTTGGTCTCGACGCATTCGCAACTGACGCCCGGACCCACGACTTCCGACAGCCCGTAGAGGTCGAGGGCGTGCATGTCGAAGCTCTGCTCGATCTCGGCGCGCATGGCGTTGGTCCAGGGCTCCGCCCCGAAGAGCCCGATCTGGAGGCTGCACTCGCGCGGATCGATCTTCGCCCGCCGGAACTCGTCGAGAATCGCCAGCATGTAGGACGGCGTCACCATCACGATCTCGGGCTTGAAGTCGTGGATGAGCTGCACCTGCCGCTCGGTCATGCCGCCCGACACCGGAATGACCGCGCAGCCGAGCCGCTCGGCGCCGTAATGCGCGCCCAGGCCCCCGGTGAACAGGCCGTAGCCGAAGGCGACGTGGACCTTCATCCCCCGCCGCCCGCCGGCGGCGCGGATCGAGCGCGCCATCACGTCGGACCACACGTCGACGTCGCCCTGGGTATAGGCCACGACCGTCGGCTTGCCGGTGGTGCCGGACGAGGCGTGAAGCCGCGCGATCCGATCGTGCGGCACGGCGACCAAGCCGAACGGATAGGTGTCGCGCAGGTCCGTCTTGGTGGTGAACGGGAATTTCGCCAGATCCTCGAGCGTGCGGCAGTCGCCGGGATGGACGCCGGCGGCGTCGAACTTGGCGCGGTAGTGGGGAACGTTGTCGTAGGCCCGCCGCAGGGTCTGCTTGAGCCGGGAGAGCTGCAGAGCCGCGATTTCGTCGCGCGAGGCGGTTTCGATGCTGTCGAGTTCGCTTTTCCTGGGCGCAAGGTCGCGCATGAACAATTCCTGTCGGTTCGGCGTCAGAAGAACGAGCCGGGGACGGTGCGGCTGTAGCCGCGGAACTCCGCGATCGGCGTCCCGGCGCCGTCGACGACGCTGATATCATAAATGCCGCTGCGGTCGACGCGGCGCACCTCGCGCGCGCTCGCCGTCAGCCGCGAGCCTTCGCTGGCCGGCTTGAGATAAGTGATCGAGCAGTGCTGCGCGACGCAGCGCTGGTTGTAGCTGTTGCAGGCGTAGGCGAACGCGGTGTCGGCGAGGAGGAAGATGAAGCCGCCGTGGCCCATGCCGTGACCGTTGGTCATCGCGCTGGTCACGACCATCGACAGCGACGCCTCGCCCGGGCCGACCGCGTCGAGCCGGATGCCGTGCCCGCGGGCGGTGTTGTCCTCGGCCCACATCAGGTCGGCGGATTTGCGGGCGATCTCCTCGGGCGTCACGGGCTAGAGCCCAGTCTTGCGGTAGTCGGCCGGGCGCTTTTCCAGGAAGGCGCTGACGCCCTCGACATATTCGCCGGCCGCGCCGGCCGCGCGCTGGAGGTCGCGCTCGAGGTCGAGCTGGGCGTCGAGGCTGTTCGACGACGACGCCAGGAAGGCGCGCTTCATCAGGCCGTAGGCGCGGGTCGGGCCGGCGGCGAGGCGCATGGCGATCTCACGAACGACGCCCTGAAGCTGGTCGTCGTCGACGGCGCGCCAGATCATCCCCCAGGCCTCCGCCTGCTCGGCCCCGATCGGATCGGCGAGCATCATCAGCGCCCGCGCCCGGGCGTCGCCGACGAGGCGCGGGAGAAAGAAGGTGCCGCCCGAATCGGGCACGAGCCCGATGCGCGCGAAGGCTTGCAGAAAGCGCGCCGACTTCGCCGCGACCACGATGTCGCAGGCGAGCGCGATGTTGGCGCCGGCGCCGGCGGCGGCGCCGTTGACGGCGCAGACGACGGGCTTGGGCAGCGCGCGGAGCGCCCGGATGAGCGGATTGTAGCGTTTCTCGATCGACTCGCCGAGATCGGGCCGCCCTTCGCCCGGCGCGACGGCGCGGTCGGCCAGATCCTGCCCGGCCGAGAAGCCCTTTCCGGCGCCCGTCAGCACGACGACCCGGCAGGCGTCCTCGTCAGCGGCCCGCCCGACGGCGGCGGCGAGCGCCGCATGCAGCGCGACGTTGAAGGCGTTCATCTTGTCGGGGCGGTTGAGGGTGAGGGTCAGCACGCCCTCCTCCAGCGTCTCGAGCAAGACTTGCTCGCCGGCGGCGTCTCCCATGGCGTCCTCCCCGATTGCTTTCCCGCCTGGATCGGCTCCAGGATGAAACGGGCGTGGTCTATAGATTGACCGACCTCTCGGTCAATACTAAATCCTGCCGACGGATCGTACACGGTCGAGGGAGGAAGACATGACGGACTTCACCGCAAGTCACGAAGCGCTGCTGAACCGGGCGATCGAGGCGATCGGCGCGCGGACCTTTTTCAGCGCCTATCCGGAATCCGCGTCCCCCAAGGTCTATGGCGAAACCGCGAAGGCGGACGGCGACGCTGCTTTCGAGGCGCTGCTCGGCAAGCCCTTCCCCTTCGACGACCGCCACCCGAACGCGCGCCTCGTGGGCGCGGAGGCCTCGCCCTACGGCAAGCCGCTCGGCGTGCGCTATCCGGCCGCGGCGATCGACACGCTGGTCGCCGCCAGCGCGGCGGCGGGCGAGGCATGGGGCCGCGCCTCGATCGAAACGCGCGCGGGCGTGCTGCTCGAGACGCTGGCGCGCCTGAACAAGCAGAGCTTCCTGATCGCCGACGCGGTCCAGCACACCTCCGGCCAGTCATGGGGCATGGCCTTCCAAGCCGGCGGTCCGCATGCGCAGGATCGCGGCCTCGAGGCGGTCGCCTACGCCGTCGCCGAGATGCGCCGCGCCCCGCGCGCGGTTCAATGGGAAAAGCCGCAGGGCAAGGGCGAGCCGATCCGGCTCGAGAAGCGCTTCACCATCGTCCCGCGCGGGGTCGCGGTCGAGATCGGCTGCGCCACCTTCCCGACCTGGAACCTCTATCCCGGCCTGTTCGCGAGCCTCGCCACCGGCAACACCGTGATCGTCAAGCCGCATCCGGCCGCGATCCTTCCCGCCGCGATCACGCTGAAGATCCTGCGCGAGGTTCTGACCGAGGCGGGCTTCGACCCGAACGTCGCGCTCCTCGCCGCCGACGAGCCCTCGGCGCCGATCGCCAAGGACCTCGTCCAGCACCGGGACGTCAAGATCGTCGACTTCACCGGCGGCCCGGCCTTCGGGTCGTGGCTGCGAAAAGCGCTGACCGGCAAGCTCGTCTACACCGAGGAGGCGGGCGTCAACGCCATCGTGATCGACTCGACCGCGAATTTTCGCGCCATGTGCGACAACGTCGCCTTCTCGCTGTCGCTCTATTCGGGCCAGATGTGCACCGCGCCGCAGAACGTCTTCGTTCCCAGATCGGGCGTCGAGACCGACGAAGGCTGGAAGAGCTTCGACGACGTCGCCAAGGGGATCGCGGACGCCGTCGATCGTCTGCTGGCGGACCCGGCGCGGGCGCAGGGCGTGCTCGGCGCGATCCAGGGCGACGCGACGCTGGCGCGGGTGAAGGAGGCGGCGGCGCTCGGCCGCGTGGTGCGCGCTTCCGCCCCGGTTCAGGGCCTCGAGCGCAGCGCGACCCCGCTGATCCTCGCCGTCGAGGCGGGCGAAGCGAGCGCGTGGCGCGAGGAGCGGTTCGGGCCGATCTCCTTCATCGTCGCGACCGATTCGACCGTCGATTCGCTCATGCGCGCCGAGTCGTCGATCCGCGACAAGGGCGCGATCACCGCGGCGCTCTACACCGCCAGCGACGCCGTCGCCGACGCCGCCGAGCAGGCCTTCGCCCGCGCCAACGTGGCGCTGTCGATCAACCTGGTCGGAAACATCTTCGTCAACCAGTCGTCGGCCTTCTCCGACTACCACGTCACCGGCGGCAATCCGGCGGGCAACGCTTCGCTCACAGACGCCGCCTTCGTCGCCAACCGCTTCCGCATCGCCCAGGTGCGGCGCATGACCGCGTGAGCCGCCGCCCATGACCGAAGCCTTCCTTTGCGCCTACGTCCGCACGCCGATCGGCCGCTATGCCGGGGCGCTGGCGAACGTGCGCGCCGACGACCTCGCGGCCAATCCCGTCCGCGAGCTGCTGCGCCGCCGCCCCGCCCTCGCCGAACATGTCGAGGAGGTCGTGTTCGGCTCGGCCAATCAGGCGGGAGAGGACAACCGCAATCTCGCCCGCATGGCGCTCCTGCTCGCTGGCCTGCCCGTGACCGTGCCGGGCGTGACGGTGAACCGCTTGTGCGCCTCCGGCATGGACGCGGTCGCGGCGGCTGCGCGCGCGATCAAGGCCGGCGAGACGTCTGTGGCGATCGCGGGCGGGGCTGAGTCGATGACCCGCGCGCCGCTCGTCATGGGCAAGGCGGAGACGGCGTTCCAGCGCTCGGCCGAGGTCTGGGACACGACCATCGGCTGGCGCTTTGTCAATCCGCTGATGAAAAAGCTGTACGGCGTCGACTCGATGCCCGAGACGGCGCAGAACGTCGCCGACGACCATCGGATTTCGCGCGAGGACCAGGACGCCTTCGCGCTGCGCTCGCAGCAACGCGCGGCAGCCGCCCAGGCCAAGGGCGTGTTCGAGGCCGAGATCGTCGCCGTCGAGATCGAGGGCCGCAAGGGCGCGACGACCCGCGTCGAAAAGGACGAGCATCCCCGCGCGACGACCCTCGAAGCGCTGGCGAAACTGCGCGGCATCGTGCGCCCGGACGGCAGCGTCACCGCCGGCAACGCCTCCGGCGTCAACGACGGCGCGGCGGCGCTGGTGCTGGCTTCCGAGAAGGCCGCCGCGGCGCTGGGGCTCGAGCCGATCGCGCGGGTGCTCGGCTACGCGACCGCGGGCGTCGCGCCGCGGGTGATGGGCGTAGGCCCCATCCCGGCGGTGAAAAACTTATGTGAACGCCTCGGCCTGGAGCCGGCGGCCTTCGACGCGATCGAGCTCAACGAGGCTTTCGCGGCGCAGGCGCTCGCGTGCCTGCGCGGCCTCGGCCTTCCCGACGACGCGGAGCACGTCAATCCGAACGGCGGCGCCATCGCGCTCGGCCACCCGCTCGGCATGTCGGGCGCGCGCCTCGCCGGAACGGTCGCGCTCGAGCTTCGCCGCCGCGGCGGCCGCTACGGCCTCGCCACGATGTGCGTCGGCGTCGGCCAAGGCGTCGCGCTGGCGATCGAGCGGGTGTGACGCGCGGCGCTGTGCCGCGGTCGCCCGCCGTAGACCGCCATCTCGGCGTCGCGCGCAACGCTAAGCATGCAACCCCGGCGCTTCGTGGCCGGTTCGGGCGACGTATTCGCTGTATCCGCCGGCGTATTGATGAACGCCCTCCGGCGTCAGCTCCAGCACCCGGTTGGACAGCGCGGCGAGGAAATGGCGGTCGTGCGAGACGAACAGCATGGCGCCCTCGTATTGCGACAGCGCCCCGATCAGCATTTCCTTGGTCAGCAGGTCCAGGTGGTTGGTCGGCTCGTCCAGCACGAGAAAATTCGGCGGGTCGAACAGCATCCTGGCCATCACGAGGCGCGCCTTCTCGCCGCCCGACAGCACCCGGCACTTCTTCTCGACGTCGTCGCCGGAGAAGCCGAAGCAGCCGGCGAGCGACATGAGCGAACCCCGGCCGGCCTGGGGGAACGAGTCTTCCAGCGACTGAAACACGGTGCGGTCGCCGTCGAGCAGGTCCATGGCGTGCTGGGCGAAATAGCCCATCTTGACGCTGGCCCCGAGGCTGACCGCGCCCGCGTCGGGCTCGGCTGCGCGCGCGACGAGCTTGAGCAGCGTCGACTTGCCGGCGCCGTTGACGCCCATCACGCACCAGCGCTCTCTGCGCCGCACCTGAAAATCGAACCCCTCGTAGATGACCTTGGGGCCGTAACGCTTGTGCACGGCTTTCAGGCTCGCGACGTCCTCGCCCGAGCGCGGCGCCGGACGAAACTCGAACTGGATGGTCTGGCGGCGCCGGGGCGGCTCCACCCGCTCGATCTTGTCGAGCTTCTTCACCCGGCTCTGCACCTGCGCCGCGTGCGAGGCGCGCGCCTTGAAGCGCTCGATGAACTTGACCTCTTTGGCCAGCATCGCCTGCTGGCGCTCGAACTGGGCCTGCTGCTGCTTCTCGCCCTCGGCGCGCTGCCGCTCGTAGAACTCGTAGTCGCCGGAATAGGTCGTGAGCGCGCCGCCGTCGATCTCGACGATCTTGTTGACGATGCGGTTCATGAACTCGCGGTCGTGCGAGGTCATGAGGAGCCCGCCCTCGTAACCTTTGAGGAACTGCTCGAGCCAGATCAGGCTCTCGAGGTCGAGATGGTTGCTCGGCTCGTCGAGCAGCATGGCGTCGGGGCGCATGAGCAGGATGCGGGCGAGCGCGACGCGCATCTTCCATCCGCCCGACAGCGCGCCGACGTCGCCGTCCATCATGCCTTCCGTGAAGTTGAGGCCGGCCAGCACCTCGCGCGCCCGTCCCTCGAGCGCATAGCCGCCCAACTCCTCGAAGCGGTGCTGCGCCTCGCCGTAGCGCTCGAGAATCGCGTCCATCGCGTCGGCCTGCTCGGGATCGGACATCGCGGCCTCGAGCGCCGCCAGCTCCGCCGCCGCGACGCTCACGGGGCCGGCGCCGTCCATCACCTCGAGGACGGCGCTGCGGCCAGCCATCTCGCCGACATCCTGGCTGAAATAACCGATGGTCACGCCGCGATCGACCGAGACTTGCCCCTCGTCGGGCGCCTCCTGCCCGGTGATCATGCGGAAGAGCGTAGTCTTGCCGGCGCCGTTGGGACCGACGAGGCCGACCTTCTCGCCCTTCATCAGGGCGGCAGAGGCCTCGACAAAAAGGAGATGCTGGCCGTTCTGCTTGGAGAGGCTTTCAAGGCGTATCATGCGCGCGGGACCCGTCGACTCTTGCGGCGCCCTTATGCCACGCGACGCGCCGAGCGAAAGAGGGCAATGCGAACGGGCTTGGCATGTCGGGGACGCGCCGGGACGGTCGCGCTCGAGCTTTGCCGCCGCTACGGCCTCGCTACGATGGGCGTCGGCGTCGCTCTGGCGGTCGAGTGGGTGTGACGCGGGGCGCTGTAGCCGCGGTCGCAGACCGCGGCTGACGCGGTCAGCGACCGCGGCTACAGCGTGTCCACATTCGCGCCGGCTCGAGCGTCCTTCGACAAGCCGAGGCGCGAGGTCGGGTAGCGGCTAAGCCGCCTCCGCCTCTTTCGGGGGCGCCATTGCGCCGGTCATCATCGCGACCGCGTCCGACATCGTCACTTTCTTCGGATCGACCACCGTCAGCCGCCGCCCGAGGCGATGGATGTGGATGCGGTCGGCGACCTCGAACACATGCGGCATGTTGTGCGAGATGAGGATGATCGGCAGGCCGCGCTTCTTCACGTCGAGGATCAGCTCCAGGACGCGGCGCGATTCCTTGACGCCGAGCGCCGCCGTCGGCTCGTCCATGATGACCAGCCGCTTGGCGAAAGCCGCCGCGCGCGCCACCGCCACGCCCTGGCGCTGGCCGCCCGACAGCGTCTCGACCGGCTGATGAATGTTCTGAATCGTCATCAGCCCGAGCTCGTTGAGCTTTTCGCGCGCGAACTTCGCCATCCGTGCGCGATCGGTCGCCCGAAACCACTGCCCCATGACTCCGGGCATGCGCGGCTCGCGGCCGAGGAACATGTTGTCGGCGATCGACAGCGCCGGCGACAGCGCCAGCGTCTGGTAGACCGTCTCGATGCCCGCCTCGCGCGCGGCGATGGGCGAGGTGAAATGGACGACCTCGCCGCCGAGGCGGATTTCGCCCGAGTCGGGGATCACGGCGCCGCAGATCGCCTTGATCAGCGTCGACTTGCCGGCGCCGTTGTCGCCGATCACCGCGACGATCTCGCCCGGATAGAGGTCGAAGTCGGCGTGATCGAGGGCGGTGACGCGACCGTAGCGCTTCACGAGCTGGCGGCAGGTGAGGATGGGTTCGACGCTCACTTGGAGACCCTCCGGATCCATTGGTCGAGCGCGACCGCGACGATGATCAGCACGCCGATCGCGAATTCCTGCCACAGCACGTCGAGGCCGGCGAGCGAGACCGCGGAGCGGAACACCCCGACGATCAGCGCCCCCACCAGCGTCCCGATGATCGAGCCTCGGCCGCCGAAGAGGCTCGTGCCGCCGATCACCACGGCGGTGATGCTGTTGAGGTTCATGTTCTCGCCCGCCGTCGGGCTGATGGCGCCGACGCGTCCGATCAGCGCCCAGCCGGCGACCGCGGCGATGAAGCCGGCGAAGACGTAAACGCTGAGCAGGATACGGTCGGTGTCGATGCCCGCGAGGCGTGCGGCCTCGGGATCGTCGCCGGTCGCGTAAACGTGGCGGCCGTAAGCGGTGCGGGTGAGAATGTACCAGACGACCGCGGCGACGATCAGCAGGAGGAACGTTCCCCACATGATCCGGGCGTCGCCGATCGCGAGCTGGTTGCCCATCAGGCTCAGGAACGGCGCCTGCTCCTCGATGTCCTGCATGCCGATGGTCTGGCTCTGCGAATAATAGGTGTTGAGCGCGCCGATGATGCTCAGCGTGCCGAGCGTGACGATGAACGGCGGCATCTTGAGCCGGGTCACCAGCGTTCCGTTCAGGTAGCCGAACGCGGCGCCGCACAGGAGGCCGAGCGGAAAGGCGACGAACGTCGGCACGCCGTCGAGCACCCCGAGGCGCCCCATCACCACCGAGGAGATGACCATGACGACGCCGATCGAGAGGTCGATGCCCGCGGTCAGGATCACCAGCGTCTGCCCGATGCCGAGGATGCCGGTGACCATCACCTGGGTGAGCACGGTCGAGAAATTGCTCGCCGAAGTGAAGCGGTGCGGGTTGACCGCCACGCCGAGGAGCAGGCCCAGGGCCAGCACGACGAAGGGGACCGTCGTCGGATAGGCGTGCAGAAAGCGCTGGACGCGCTGCAAAAATGTGAGCTGTTCTTCGTCGAAGGAGGCGACGGTGGTCGTCGCCGAGGCCAGGACCTTCTCGAACTCCTGCTGCGCAGGCCGCCCCGGTTGAGACGCTTCGCTCATGGATTCCTCGTTCGTTTCCCGGCGTCTGGCCACTGTCTACGGTCCAGCGCCCGCGGATTCGCGCCGCGAGCGCCAGCCATCATTCTTTCAAGCGATTAAGCTCCGCTTGCGCCGGGAAATCAACCCCAGCAGAGCTTCAGGCCCTCTTCGACGCTGATCGAGGGAACGCCGGGAACCGGATGATCGGTGACGAGCTTCTCGCCGGTGTCGATGCTGGTCGGCTTCTTGCCGGTCTTGATGTAGTCGGCGATGGCCTGGACGCCGTCGGCCGCCATCAGCAGCGGATATTGCTGCGAGGTCGCGCCGATGATGCCTTCCTTCACCCACTTGACGCCTTGGCAGCCGCCGTCGACCGCAACCACCGTCACGCCCTTGTTCTTGCCCGCGGCCTTGAGCGCCGCATAGCCGCCGTACGCGGCCGGCTCGTTGATGGCGTAGACGAGGTCGACTTCGTCGGCCTTCTGGAGAATGTTCTCCATCGCCTTGCGGCCGCCCTCGGTCGACCCGGAGGTGACGTCGGAGCCGACGATCTGCGGGCTGTCGGCGAGCGAGAAGTGCTTCGGGTCCTTCGCCTTGATGCCGAAGCCGTCGAGGAAGCCGTTGTGGCGCAGGTAGTCGACCGACGGCTGATTGGCCGCGAGGTCGAGGGTGGCGATCTTGGCCTTGGACGCCTTGGCGCCGAGCGTGCCTTTCGCCCAGGCGCCGATCAATTGGCCGGCCTTGAAGTTGTCGGTGGCGTAGAGCGCGTCGGCGGCGGTCACGGGGTCGAGCGGGGTGTCGAGGGTGATGACGACGATGCCGGCGTCGCGCGCCTTCTTGACCGTCGGGACGATCGCGGTCGAATCGCTCGGAACCAGCAGGATGCCCTTGGCGCCCGCCGCCATAAGCTGCTCGATCGCGGCGACTTGGCCGTCGTTGTCGCCGTCGGCCTTGCCGGCGTAAGCCTGCGGCGTCAGGCCGAGCTCCTTGGCCTTGGCCTCGAAGCCTTCCTTCATCTTGACGAAGAAGGGATTGGTGTTGGTCTTGGTGACGAGGCCGACGATCGGCCCGTCGGCGAAGGCTGGCGCGCTGGTGAGCGCGAGGGTCACGGCCGCGGCGGCCACGGTCGCGAAAATACCGGAAATCTTAACCACGTTGTTCCTCCCAAAGGATACGGGCGACGCTGTTCCCGGGCAGGTCGCGGAGCGCTTATGCGCCCCTTCGGCCCCCATGCGCCGCCGTTCGGCAAACAACCAAAATTCCGGGCCGAAGTCAAGGATAATTCCATCGGCTGTAATAATTCTTGACAAGGGGCCGCTTTCGGCTCATTCTCACGTCCCGAACACAACAAAAGTCAAGGGGCGAGGATGACGGAGGCGGCAGACCGCTCACGCGCGCGCGGACCGGGCGAAACGGCGCTTGCGCATGTTCCTCCGGCCTACGCGGAGATCGCCCACGGCGCCGATCAATCGGGCGTCCGGCTCTACAACGAACGGCTTCTGCTTTCGCTGGTGCGGCGGTTCGGGCCGTTGTCCAAAATCGAGGTGGCGAGACTGACCGGACTGTCGGTGCAATCGACGTCGGCGATCATGAACCGGCTGCAGGCGGAGGGCCTCCTCAAGCGGGAGGCGCCCCTGCGCGGCCGGGTCGGACAGCCGACGATCCCGATGTCGCTCGATCCCGACGGCGCCTATTCCCTCGGCCTCAAGATCGGCCGGCGGAGCTGCGACCTCGTCCTGGTCGACTTCCGCGGCGCCGTGCGCAGCCGCGCCCACCGGACCTACGCCTATCCGACGCCCGAGCGCGTTCTCGACTTCGTGCGGGAGTCGCAGCCCGGCCTCGTCGCCGCGCTGACCGACCCGCAAAGACGCCGGATCGCCGGGATCGGCGTCGCCGAGCCCTTCCAGCTCTGGACCTGGGAAGCCGAGATCGGCGCGCCCGACGGCGCCATGGCCGGCTGGCGCGATTTCGACATCGCGAGCGAAATGGCCGCGATCTCGCCCTATCCGGTCACGCTCTGCAACGACGCGACCGTCGCCTGCGCGGCCGAGTTCTTCTTCGGCCGCGGCTGGCGTCACCGCGACTTCCTCTACTTTTTTCTCGGCGCCTTCATCGGCGGCGGCGTCGTTCTGGACGGCGCGCTGAGGATCGGGCGCACCGGCAACGCCGGCGCGATCGGGTCGATGCCGGTCGCCATGAGGGCGGACGCGCGCGGCGCCCCGCAGCTGATCGCCTGCGCCTCGATCTACCAGCTCGAGCGCCGCCTCGCGGACGCCGGCGTCGACGCCTCCTCCATCTGGGCGACGCCGGACTCCTGGGCCGAGTTCGGCGCCCCGCTCGACGCCTGGATCGAGGAGACGGCCGAGGCGCTCGCCTACGCCTCCGTCGCCGCGATCTCGATCATCGACTTCGAGGCGATCGTCATCGACGGAGAGATGCCGCCGGCTTTGCGCGACCGCCTCACCGAGCGCACGGCGCAAGTGTTCGAGACCCTCGACCGTCGCGGCCTCAGCGAGGTCCAGTTCTCGCCGGGGATGATCGGGGCCGACGCGGGCGCGATCGGCGGAGCCGCCCTGCCCCTGGTGAAAGCCTTTGCGCGCGACCGGGAGGTCCTCCTCAAGGATGTCGTGGCCCAGACGGGCTGACCGGCGCTCCCGGACGTCCGGGAGGCGCGCAGGCGTTCCATCCGGGCGCGCCGTCGATAGTGAGCGTTGCGGGTTTGCGTTGCGTCGAATGACCCTGTTCCTCAACAAAGCTGAGAGGCCCGATGGCTGCGCGGATCGTCAAGGTCGATCCTTTTGATCTCGTCGTGTTCGGCGGAACCGGCGACCTCGCTTATCGCAAGTTGTATCCGGCGCTGTTCCATCGCGAGCGGAGCGGCCAGTTCAGCGAACCGACCCGGATCGTCGCCGTGTCGCGCAGGCGCCTCGATCGCGACGCCTTTCGCGCCGGCGTAAAGGACGCGCTGGTGAAGTTCAACGCGGTCGACGACAAATCCGCCGCCGATCTCGAACGCTTTCTCGCCCGTCTCGACTATGTCGCGGCGGACGCGACGAGCGACGCCGGCTGGAGCGACCTCCGGGAGACCCTCGGCGCCGACGAGCGCATCCGGGCCTATTATCTCGCGACCGGGCCGGACCTCTTCTGCCCGATCGCCAAGCGCCTCGGCGCCGAGGGGCTGGCGACGGCCCGCTCGCGCATCATCGTCGAGAAGCCGATCGGCCATGACGGCGCGAGCGCGGACGCGATCAACGACGACATCGGATCGGTGTTCCCCGAGCGCGCGATCTTCCGCATCGACCATTACCTGGGCAAGGAGTCGGTGCAGAACCTGATGGCCCTGCGTTTCGCCAACGCGCTGCTCGAGCCGGTTTGGAACAACGCCCATATCGACCACGTCCAGATCACGGTGGCCGAGACGCTCGGCGTCGAAGGACGCGGCGCCTATTACGACGAGTCCGGCGCGATCCGCGACATGGTGCAGAACCACATGTTGCAGCTCCTGTGCCTGACGGCGATGGAGCCGCCCAATTCCATGGCCGCCGATTCGCTGCGCGACGAGAAGCTGAAGGTGCTGAAGGCGCTCGAGCCGATCGACGGCTCCAACGCCGCCGCGCTCACCGTGCGCGGGCAGTATCGCGCGGGCTTCGCCGACGGCGGCCCGGTTCCGGGCTATCTCCACGATGTCGGCAGGCACGAGAGCAACACCGAGACGTTCCTCGCGATGCGGATCGCCGTCGCCAACTGGCGCTGGGCGGGCGTGCCCTTCTATCTGCGCACGGGCAAGCGGCTGCCGCAGCGCTTTTCCGAGATCGTGGTCGGCTTCAAGCGCGTCCCCCATGTCATCTTCGACATGCCGTCCGACGCCGTGCCGGCCAATCGGCTCGTCATCCGCGTGCAGCCGGACGAGGGCATCAAGCTCTGGATGATGGTCAAGGAGCCGGGGCCCGGCGGCATGCGCCTGCAGCATCTGCCGCTCGACATGAGTTTCGCCAAGGCCTTCGGCATGGCTTCGGCGGACGCCTACGAGCGTCTGCTGATGGACGCCATCCGCGGGAACGCCGCGCTGTTCATGCGGCGCGACGAGGTGGAGGCAGCTTGGCGTTTCATCGATCCGGTCCGCGAGGCGTGGGCGGCGATGCGCGAGCCGCCTCGTCCCTACGCCGCGGGGACCTGGGGGCCCAACGCGTCCGTCGCGCTGATCGAGCGGGACGGACGCACCTGGAACGAGGAATATCACGATGTCGAATGACTTTGAGCGTCGCGACTTCGCCGACGACGAGGCCCTGGCCCCGGCCTTCGCCGAATGGACCGCCGAGAAGTTGCGCGCGGCGATCGCCGAGCGCGGCGCGGCCCTGCTGATCGTGTCCGGAGGCAAGACGCCCGAACGCTATTTCGAAGCGCTCTCGACCCAGCCGCTCGACTGGACGCGGGTCGAAATCACGCTGGCCGACGAACGCCGCGTCGCCGACGACAGTCCGCGCTCCAACGCGCGGCTGGTGCGCAAGGCGCTGTTGCGCAATCGCGCGACGGTCGCGAGCTTCACGCCGCTGGCCGACGTGCGTCTCGAGGAAGGCCAGGAGCTCGTCGCCGCCAGCGCGCGCGTCGCCAATCTTTCGCTGCCCGCCGACGTGGTCGTGCTCGGCATGGGCGACGACGGCCATACCGCGTCGTGGTTTCCCGGCGCCGACGGGCTCCACGAGGCGATGGACCGCGGCGCGCGCCAGCTCGTCGCGCCGATCCAGGCGCCCGGCGCTCCCGAGCCCCGGCTCACGCTCACTGGACGCGTGATCCTGCGCGCCCGGGCGATCGCCTTGCTCGTCGAAGGCCAGGACAAGCTGAAGACGCTCGCCGAGGCGCTCGAGGACGGACCGGCCGACGCCATGCCGATCCGCACCGTTCTGCGCGGCGCGAGCGACCGCCTGACCGTGTTCGCGGCAGAACGCGCGTGAGGGGTTGAGCCCCGTCGCCCGCGAGAACCGGGCGAGGGGCTGCGCGGATTCTTCCGGAGAAGTCGGAGGCAGCCCTCTGCCGCTCCAACGAAAGGCGGCGGCGCCGAAGCGCCGCCGCGTAAAGTGCTTCGACCTCAGCCGGCCGCGCTGGCGGGCGCAGCGCCGATAGTTTGCGCGCGCTCGGCGAGACAGGCGCGGACGCGCCTCGGAACCTGCCGGCAGGCCTTCGCGCGGAGATGCGGAGCCTCTCGGCCCCGCCCTTCGCTTCGTTCCTGTCGGATTATCGGGGCGATCAGCCCGCCGCGGCGTTCTGGGCCGGGCCGGAATCCTTGCCCTTCGCGTCGACATCGCGGTCGACGAATTCGATCACCGCCATCGCGGCGTTGTCGCCGGGGCGGAAGCCCGCCTTCATGATGCGGAGGTAGCCGCCATGGCGGTCCTTGTAGCGCGGGCCGATGACGTCGATCAGCTTCCTGACCAGTTCGGCGTCGCGCAGGCGCGAGATCGCGATGCGGCGGGCGTGCAGGTCGCCGCGCTTGCCGAGCGTGACGAGCTTCTCCACGACCGGGCGAAGGTCCTTGGCCTTCGGCAGGGTCGTCATGATCTGCTCGTGCTTGATGAGCGCCTGAGCCATGTTGGCGAACATCGCCTGACGGTGCTCGGAGGTGCGGTTGAAACGGCGCTTCGCGCGTCCGTGATACATCGGCGTTCTCCTTTTTCGGGTCTGCGGCCGCCGTGCCAAGGAACGGCCGCGCGTTGCTCACTCTCCTCCCCGGGCTTGACCCGGGCATGAGAGAAATGCGGTGAGGAGAAGCGTCAGCGCTTCAGCCCCTCATCCGGCCCTGTCGGGCCACCCCCGGATCGAGCCCCGGGGGCAAGCCCTTCTCCCCGCACGCGGGAAGAAGGGATCTCAGTAGTGCTCCTCGAACCGCTTGGCGAGGTCGTCGATGTTTTCCGGCGGCCAGCCCGTGACCTCCATGCCGAGATGCAGGCCCATCTGCGCCAGAACTTCCTTGATCTCGTTGAGCGACTTGCGTCCGAAGTTCGGCGTGCGGAGCATCTCGCCCTCGGTCTTCTGGATGAGGTCGCCGATATAGGTGATATTGTCGTTCTTGAGGCAGTTGGCCGAGCGGACGGAGAGCTCGAGCTCGTCGACCTTCTTGAGCAGCGCCGGGTTGAAGGCGAGCTCCGGGATCGCGTGCTGGGCTTCCTCTCGGCGCGGCTCCTCGAAGGTGACGAACACGGCGAGTTGGTCCTGCAGGATGCGCGCCCCGTAGGCGAGCGCGTCCTCCGGCGTGATGGCGCCGTTGGTCTCGATCGTCATCGTCAGCTTGTCTTTGTCGAGGTCCTGCCCCTCGCGGGTGGCTTCGACCCGGTAGCTCACCTTCTTGACCGGCGAGAACATGCTGTCGATCGGCAGGAGGCCGATCGGCGAATCCTCGGCGCGGTTCCGGTCGGCCGGGACATAGCCCTTGCCGGTCATCACCGTGAATTCGATACGCAGGTCCGCGCCGTCGTCGAGATTGCAGATGACCAGGTTCGGATTGAGGATCTGGATGTCGCCGGTGGTCTGGATGTCGCCTGCCGTCACCGGACCGGGGCCGCGGCGCTTGAGCACGAGGCGCTTGACCCCGTCGCCCAGCATCTTGACCGCGATGTCTTTGACGTTGAGCACGATATCCACGACGTCCTCGCGGACGCCCGGAATCGACGAGAACTCGTGCAGCACGCCGTCGATGTGGACCGAGGTGATCGCAGCGCCCTGCAACGAGGAGAGCAGCACGCGGCGCAGCGAGTTGCCGAGCGTCTGGCCGAAGCCGCGCTCGAGCGGCTCGGCGACGACCGTGGCGACGCGGCGCGGTTCGTCGCTCGGCAGCACCTCGAGCTTCTTCGGCTTGATGAGTTCTTGCCAGTTCTTCTGGATCACGGGGCGGGGCCTTCCATTCGAAGGATGCGCGGCGCGAAGGCGCGCAACGCGCGCATCGGCCGCATGCGCGCGCTGATCAGGGACGAAGGATCAGCGCGCCGAGCAAATCAGACGCGGCGACGCTTGCGGGGACGGCAGCCGTTGTGCGGGATCGTCGTGACGTCGCGGATCGAGGTCACGGTGAAGCCCGCCGCCTGAATGGCGCGCAGCGCCGATTCGCGTCCCGACCCGGGGCCGGAAACCTCGACCTCGAGCGTGCGCATGCCGTGCTCGGACGCCTTGCGGACGGCGTCCTCGGCGGCGATCTGGGCGGCGAACGGGGTCGACTTGCGCGAGCCCTTGAAACCCATCGTGCCGGCCGATGACCACGAGATCGTATTGCCCTGCGCGTCGGTGATGGTGATCATCGTGTTGTTGAACGACGAGTTCACGTGCGCGACGCCCGACACGATGTTCTTGCGTTCGCGGCGGCGGACGCGGGTTGCCTCTTTTGCCATGGTGCGGTCCTTCAAGCGCGCTTTCGCGCGTCAATTCCAAAAATGCGTTGAGACGAAAGCGGTCACTTCTTCTTGCCGGCGATCGGCTTGGCCTTGCCCTTGCGGGTGCGCGCGTTGGTGTGCGTGCGCTGGCCGCGGACCGGCAACTGCTTGCGGTGACGCAGCCCGCGATAGGCGCCGAGGTCCATCAGCCGCTTGATGTTGATCGCCACCTCGCGGCGCAGGTCGCCCTCGACGATGTAGTCGCGGTCGATCGTTTCGCGGATCTGCAGCACTTCCGCGTCGGAAAGCTGGGCCACGCGACGCTCGGAGGGAATGTGAACCTTCTCGCAAATCTCTTCGGCCTTCTTCGGGCCGATGCCGTGAATATACTGGAGCGCGATGATCACGCGCTTGTTGGTCGGGATGTTGACGCCTGCGATACGAGCCATAAGCTCAAATCTCCATGTCGGCGGCGCTCCGGCAGATCCGCAACGCCGCAGTTTGAACCCGTCCCGACGTCCGGTGGAGGCCGGCCCTTGTCGAGATTCCTCAGGGAAAACGCAAAAAGTCCCATGCGCTCGCAAACGGCGCCGGGACCCAGAACGCATTCGGGATGTCGCGCATATAGATCAGCCCGGCCGTCCCGTCAACGGGGGCCGAGCCGAAAAGGATTGCGCCGAAACGAGGCTTCATGCGCCTTCAGACCGGATCGTCTCCCGGCAGGCGCGCCACGCGGCATGACCAGCGATCGGCAGGGTAGCGGCGAGGGCGGCGAAAAAGCAAGCCATCCCTATGGCCGACAGAACGACCAGGATCGCCGCCCAGACCGGCATCGCGCGGACGTTCATCGCCAAGGCGTGAAGCTCGTCGCCATCGCTTCGGCGGCGCCGGCCGGGCGATCGATCCGCATCGAAGGCGCAAGAGCACCGCAAGCGAACGCGAGCGCCGCCGCGCAGCGTTTCGATCGCCCCTCCCGGCTCGCCTTCATCCGAGGCGGCACGCTCAGGCGGTCAGGCGGTCCGGCGCGCGCGATTTGTCCCGCCCGGCGCCGCCCAATGCGACGACCACGATCAGGAGCACGACCCCCGCCCCGAACCAGACCGGCGCGGAATGCAGGAGGCCGCCCTTCACCGCCTCCACCCACGGACGGGGCGGCGGCTTTCCCGTCAGCTCGGGCGGCAGGGCGGCGCGGATCTCGGGCGTGTCGAGCAATTCCTGGAGCCGGCGAGGGTCGAAAGAGGGCGCCTCCCGCGCCGGGGCGCGCGACGCAAAGGCAGGATCGCCGTTCGCGAGATAGTTTCGGACGTTGCTCTGCCCGACCGCCAGGATCGTTCGCCATTCCTCGATCCGATCGGGCAAATGCCTCTGCGGATGCGTCAGCGACAGCGCCAGGACGCCGAGCCAGGTCGCAAGCGCGAGCCTGCGCCCGGTCGCCGCTCGGCCCGCGGCCGCGTTCGCATGGTAAAGCCAGAAGGCGCTCACCAGATTGACGGTCAGCCCGATCAGGAGAACGTCGGAATAGCGGGTCTGAAGCGGCAGCGCCGCGCGCCCGACGGAGAGCGCGAGCATTTGGCTCGCGACCCAGACCAGCGCCGCGACGTTGAACCAGCGCGGATCTTTCAACGCGGGGCGTTCCGCGAGCGTGCGCAGGACGAACACGGCCGAGGGCAGGAAAAAGATCAGACCCAAGACGGCGTGCGAAGGCCAGCTCGCCAGCTCGACCAGGGCCGACAGCGCCTGCCCGACGGAATGCGCCCGAAATTCGTCGGCCTCGGGCACATGCGGGACGATGCCGGCCAGAACGGCGGACGCCGCCATCAGGACGGTTATCCCTGCGCCTTCGCGAAGGCCCGATCTCCGGCCGCATGCCGACTGGAGGAACAGCGCCGCCCCGGCGGCGGCGGGGGTCAGGGCGCCGGAGGCCAGGTTCAGCGACGCCAAGAGGGCGCAGAGGGCGCCCGCGGCCCAGCGCGGCGACCACGCGCAACTGTCCGACAGCAGCCACAGCCCAGCGAACGAAAACGTCAGCAGCAGATAGAAATGCGTGTTGAACCCGAGAACCGCGTTGTCGTAGCCGAAAGGCAGCGCATTGACCGCGGTCGAGAGGATCATCGCCGCAACCGCCCACGACCCGGGAAGGACGCGCGACAGCGCATAGGCGATCGCGACGACAGTCGCCGAGTCGACGACCGCATTGACGATCATCTGAAGGATGACGTCCCAGTAGCCGGAGATCGCGAAGATCGTCACAACCAGGAGCTTGGTGAAGACGATGCGATGTTCGTTGAGCGGAACGAAGAGATCGCCGGCCGTCAGGCTTCCCGCCAGATAGGGTTTCAGGATCGCGGCGCCGTCTGCTTCCCATTCGTCCAGAAAGGGCGTCGCATACCCCGCATAGCGGATCAGCATGAGGCGGGAACCGAAGAGAACGCAAAAGAGCGACAGCAGCAGAACAGGCGTGCGATGCCGGCCGACGAACCCAACGAAACTCATGGCGCCGCCCCTGGCCCGCGTGCCGTTCGACCGCTCGTCGTCATGGTTTCGGGAGCGCCCGGCCGCCCATATCGCGCTCGTAGAAGGAAGAAGCAAGGCGCGGATCGGGAACGTGACAAGGACATAGACGCCGCCCGGGACGATGCCCCGAGCCGTTCGCCGGTCGAGTGCCCGGCGCGATCCATTGCGACCGACGCCGGAACCATCGGCTGCATCCTCCGCGTTCTCGCCGGCCTCGCGCTCGTCGCCTTCGCGCTCGGCGTCATTCTCCCCGGCGCGCCTCGGGCATGGGCCGGCCGACGCCGCGCATGACGCTTTCGTAACGTTTTCCGTCGTCGAAAGCGGCCCTTTGCCCTCGCAAATTCGCCGGAATGGCTCTATAGCGCCACCGCCGCGTCGCCGGCCGTGCGCACCGCGCGACACCCATAGGAGCCCCGATGACAAGACTGTTTTCCGCGCGCCTGCGCTCGACCGCCGCCGCCCTGGCGCTCGGCGCAGCCGCCGTTCTCGCCTTCGCCGGCGCAGCCTCGGCCGAGCCCAAGGTGCTGGCCACCGTCAACGGCCAGCCGATCACCGAGGAGGAGCTCGCCGTCGCGATGGCCGACATCGGCCCCGGCCTGCCGCAGAAGCTCGAGGGCGCGGCGCGGCAGAAATACGTGCTCGACTACCTGATCGACCTCAAGCTCGCCGCCGCGAAGGCGCAGGCGGAGAAGCTCGACCAGTCCCCCGACTTCGCCAAGAAGCTCGCCTATTATCGCGACAAGCTCGCGATGGAGGAGCTGCTGGGCTCGATCGCCAAGGCCGCCACCACCGAGGAGGCCGAGCGCAAGGCCTATGACGAAGCCGCCAAGGCCGAGCCGCCGCAAGCGGAGATCCACGCCCGCCACATCCTGCTGCCGACCGAGGACGACGCCAAGAAGGCGCTCGCCCGCGTCAAGGCCGGCGAGGATTTCGCCAAGGTCGCCAACGAGCTGTCCAAGGACACGGCCGGAGACGGCGGCGACCTCGGCTGGTTCACCAAGGACCGCATGGTGCCGGAATTCTCCGAAGCCGCCTTCAAGCTGAAGAAGGGCGAGATCTCCGATCCGGTGAAGACCCAGTTCGGCTGGCACGTCATCCAGGTCGAGGACACCCGCACCAAGACCTTCCCGCCCTTCGAGCAGCTCAAGGACCAGGCCGCGCGCTACGTCGCCCAGAAGGCGCAGAGCGAGGCGGTCGGGTCGCTGCATGCGGCGGCGAAGATCCAGCTCTTCGACGCCGACGGCAAGCCGATCGCGGAGGCGCCGACGGTTCCCGCGCCCGCTCCCGCCCCGGCTCCGGCGCAGGGCGAGAAGCCCAAGAACTGAACGACCGCCTTTTTCGGGAGCGGGCGTCGAACCCGCTCCCGTTTCTGCCCACCCATCACGGAACGAACCCATGGCCGCTCCCGCCGCCCTCTCCCCGCTCGCGCCGAAAAAATATCCGAACCTGCCGCCGATCGCCGGCGTCCGCTTCGCCACCATCGCAGCAGGGGTGCGCTACGAGGGGCGCACGGACGTGATGATGGCGGTCTTCGACCAGCCGGCCGAGGTCGCCGGCGTGTTCACCCGCTCGAAGTGCCCGTCGGCGCCGGTCGACTGGTGCCGCGACAAGCTGAAGGGCGGCAAAGCGCGGGCGCTGATCGTCAATTCCGGCAACGCCAACGCCTTCACCGGCCACAGGGGGATCGACGCGGTCCAGCTCGTCGCCGACGCCGCGGCCAAAACCGTCGGCTGCGGCCCAAGCGAAGTGTTCATGGCCTCGACCGGCGTGATCGGCGAGCCGCTCGACGGGACACGGATCGCCCGCGTGCTCGCCGACCTCGCGGCGAACGCGAGGGAGGACGGACTCATGGACGCGGCGAAGGCGATCATGACGACCGACACCTATCCCAAGGTCGCCACCGCCTTCGCGCCGCTCGGCGACTCGATCGTGACGATCAACGGCATCGCCAAGGGCGCGGGCATGATCGCGCCCGACATGGCCACCATGCTCTCCTACGTGTTCACCGACGCCCCGATCGGCGCCGCCGCGCTGCAGGCGATGCTGTCGAAGTCGGTCGAGAAATCGTTCAACGCCATCACCGTCGACAGCGACACCTCGACCTCGGACACGCTGATGCTGTTCGCCACCGGCGCCGCCAAGTCTGCGCCGCGGATCGAGGACCCGGCCGACGAGCGCCTCGGCCCGTTCCGCCGCGCGCTCGACAAGCTCCTGCGCTCGCTCGCCCATCAGGTGGTGCGCGACGGCGAAGGCGCGCGCAAGTTCATCGAGGTCAACGTCGAGGGCGCGGCGACCCGCAAGGCCGCCAAGCGCATCGCGCTGTCGATCGCCAATTCGCCGCTGGTCAAGACGGCGGTCGGCGGCGAGGACGCCAACTGGGGCCGCGTCGTTGCGGCGGTCGGCAAGGCCGGCGAGAAGGCCGAGCGCGACAAGCTCGACATCTGGTTCGGCAAGATCCGCGTCGCCCACCAGGGTCTGCGCGACCCCGCCTACGACGAGGCGGAAGCCTCCGCCTACATGAAGAAGCCCGAGATCGAGATCACCGCGGACCTCGGCATCGGCGGCGGACGCGCGACCGTCTGGACCTGCGACCTGACCAAGGAATACGTTGCGATCAACGGCGACTATCGTTCGTGAAGCTCCTGCTGGTGGTCGCTGCGGCGCTCATCGACGCCGACAACCGCGTGCTCCTCGCCCAGAGGCCGAAGGGCAAGCAGCTCGAAGGCCTGTGGGAGTTCCCCGGCGGCAAAATCGAGGCCGGCGAACGGCCGGAGGACGCGCTGATCCGCGAGCTGCGAGAGGAGCTGGGCGTCGCCGTCAAGCCGCCTTGCCTTGCCCCCCTGACCTTCGCCAGCTACGCCTACGACGATTTCCACCTCCTCATGCCGCTCTACATTTGCCGCAGATGGGAGGGCTTCGTGCAGCCGCTCGACGGCCAAGCGCTGAAGTGGGTTCGGCCGAAGGACCTGCGCGCCTACCCCATGCCCCCCGCCGACGCGCCGCTGATCCCGCATCTCCAGGACCTGCTGGGGTGACCGGGATTGTGACGGCGTTTCGCCGCCCGAGGCGCGCGCGCCTCCTGCCGCCGGGGACGGACGAATTCAGACCAGCCGCATGCCCTTGAGCGAAGCGTGCCCGTCGCGGCCGACGATGATGTGGTCGTGCACGGTGAGGCCGAGCGGCTTGGCGATGGCGATGATGTCGAGCGTCATCTTCACGTCCTGGGTCGAGGGGGTCGGATCGCCGGACGGGTGATTGTGGACCAGGATGATCGCCGTCGCCGACAATTCCAGCGCCCGGCGGATCACCTCGCGCGGATAGACCGGCGTATGGTCGACCGTGCCCGCGCCCTGGATCTCGTCGGCGATCAGGCCGTTCTTCTTGTCGAGAAAGAGAATGCGGAAGATCTCGCGCGGCTCGAACGCCATCGCCGCGCGGCAGTAGTCGACGACCTCGCTCCACGAGCCCATCGGCAGGCGCTTCTTCACCGCGCCTTTGGCCAAGCGCTGCGCGGCGGCCTCGACGATCTTGAATTCCGTGATCGCCCTTTCCTTGACGCCGTCGACCTCCGCGAGGCGCTCCGGCGCCGCCGTGATGGTCTCGGCGAACGAGCCGAATTTTGCGACCAGCGCCTTGGCCAGCGGCTTCACGTCCCTCTGCGGGATCGCGTTGAAGAGAATGAGCTCGACGAGTTCGTAGTCGGCCAGCGCCGCGGCGCCGGCCTCGAGGAAGCGCCGCCTCAGGCGCTCGCGATGGCCGTGAAAATGGGGCTTCTCCGGCTTGGCCGGTTCCGGCGCCGCGGAATCGCCGGCCGGTGAGACCGGCGCGGCGCCGGTCGCCTCGCGGAGCCCGCGGCCTCGCCGCCCTCCCCCGCGGCCGGCGCCGTCCCCGCCGGCGCCCGCTGTCATCGGATCGGCGCGCGGTCGGCGCCGGACGGCGAGAGGGTGAAGATCTCGCATCCGGTTTCGGTGACGCCGATGGTGTGCTCGTACTGCGCCGAAAGGGAGCGGTCGCGCGTCACCGCGGTCCAGCCGTCGGCCAGAATCTTCACCCCGTAGCCGCCGAGGTTGATCATCGGCTCGACGGTGAAGAACATGCCGGGCTTCAGCGGCGCCCCCTCCCCTTTCCGGCCGACGTGCAGGATGTTCGGCTCGTCGTGGAACAGCCGCCCCAGGCCGTGGCCGCAGAAGTCGCGCACCACCGAGCAGCGCTCGCCCTCGGCGTAGACCTGGATGGCCCAGCCGATGTCGCCGGTCGTCGCCCCGGGCCTGATCGCGGCGACGCCGCGCATCAGGGCCTCGTAGGTCACGTCCATCAGGCGCTGCGCGCGGCGCGGCGGCTCGCCGGCGGCGTACATGCGGCTCGCGTCGCCGTGCCAGCCATCGACGATGAACGTCACGTCGATGTTGAGGATGTCGCCTTCGCGCAAGGGCTTCTCGTCCGGCGCGCCGTGGCAGACCACATGATTGATCGAGGTGCAGATCGACTTGCGGTAGCCGCGATAATTGAGCGGCGCCGGATAGGCGCCGTGGTCGCGGGCGAATTCGAACACGAACCGGTCGAGCCGCGCGGTCGTGACGCCGGGCTTGACCAGCGGCCCGACGAGGTCGAGCGCCTCGGCGGTGAGCCGGCCGGCCTTCCGCATGCCCTCGAAATCCTCGGGCCCGTGCAGCCGGATCTGCCCGCTGCGGCGCGCGAGCTTTTCCGCCGCCGGCACAAATATCGTGGAAGTCGTCACCAGGGTTCCTTTGCCGCTTGTCGTCTTCGTCGCTACAAATATGCTCCGAGCGGCGCATCAGACAAGCCGCGCGCCGCGCTTTCCGTTCCGGGAAGGGCGGAAATGCGGCGCCCCTGCGCTCTTGGAGATTCCCATGTCCGCACCGAAACCCGTGTCCGCCGCCGTGCTGGTGATCGGCGACGAAATCCTGTCCGGCCGGACCAAGGACAAGAATATCGGCTACATCGCGGAATACCTCGGCCGGATCGGCGTCGACCTGCGTGAGGCGCGCGTCGTGCCTGACGTCGAAGCCGAGATCGTGGCGGCGCTGAACGCGCTGCGCGCCCGCTACGACTATGTGATCACCACGGGGGGCATCGGCCCGACCCACGACGACATCACCGCCGACGCGGTGGCGCGCGCCTTCGGCGTGGCGATCGGCGAGGACCCGCGCGCGATCGCGATCATGCTGGAGCGCTACGCTCCGGCGGACTTGACGCCTGCGCGGCGGCGGATGGCGCGCATGCCGGAGGGCTCGGAACTGATCGACAACCCGATCTCGCGCGCGCCGGGCTTCCGAATCGGCAACGTGTTCGTGCTCGCAGGCGTGCCCTCGGTGATGCAGGCGATGCTCGACGGCGCCGTGAAGGCGATGCGAACGGGCGCGGTCATGCAGATCGCCACGATCGAGGCCGGGGGCATGCCCGAAGGGATTTACGGCGACGCGCTCGGCCGGATCGCCGAGGCCAATCCGGCCGTCTCGATCGGCTCCTACCCGTCGTTCAAGGATGGCCGGTTCATGAACCAGATCGTGGTGCGCGGCCGGGAGGCCGAGGCGGTCGCGGCGGCGAAAGCCGAGGTCGAGGCGATGCTCGATACGATCCGCGGCGACGGGAAGCCGCTCTGAGGGCTCGGCGCCCTCGGTGGTCCTTCGTGGTGAACGGCAAGCCGCCCGCCGAGCGGAAAGCTGTCGACGCTGCGGCGCGCCGCTCGCATGCGGCCCGGCGGCTTGCTAAGAGGCGTGACGTTCGAGCCAAGGAGCCGCCCCATGTCCGCCCCCCGCGATAAGGCTTTCCCGGTCTCGTGGGATCAGTTTCACCGCGACGCCCGCGCGCTCGCCTGGCGGCTCGCCTCGTCCGGGCCGTTCGATGCGCTGGTCGCAATCACCCGCGGCGGGCTCGTGCCCGCGGCGATCGTCGCGCGCGAACTCGACGTGCGCGTCATCGAGACGGTGAGCATCGCGTCCTACCACGACTACAAGATCCAGGGCGGCTTGCAGATTCTGAAGCCGATCGCGCCCGAGGTGGCGAAACTCGACGCGGGCGCGAAA
>CAIZGR010000763.1 GCA_903932535.1 uncultured Hyphomicrobiales bacterium
GACTGTCCCTCGCCCTCCTCGCGCAGCGCGTCGAGGGACGACGGACTTTCGTTCCGCAACGGCGGTGAGGCAGGACCGGACGAGGAAGGCTCGCGCGGGTCCACCCTCACACCTCGCGCGTCTCGAAATCGATGCGCGGATCGATCCAGGTGTAGGTGAGGTCGGAGATCAAGTTCACCACGAGGCCGAGGAGGGCGAAGATGTAGAGGTTGGCGAGCACGACCGGATAGTCACGCTGGATCAGCGAATCGTAGGAGAGATACCCCAGCCCGTCGAGCGAGAACACCTGCTCGATCAGCAGCGACCCGGTGAAGAAGGCGGCGAGGAAGGCGCCGGGAAAGCCCGCGATCACGATCAGCATGGCGTTGCGGAACACATGGCCGTAGAGCACGCCGCGCTCGGAAAGGCCCTTCATGCGCGCGGTCTGCACGTAGTTCTTCTTGATCTCGTCGAGGAACGAATTCTTGGTGAGCAGCGTCGTGGTGGCGAACGAGCCGAGCACCAGGGCCGTCACCGGCAAGGTGATGTGCCACAGGTAGTCGAGAATTTTGTGAGGCCAGTCGAGATCGGCGAAATTGTCGGAGGTGAGGCCCCTGAGCGGAAAAATCTGCCAGAACGAGCCGCCGCAGAAGAGCACGATCAAGAGCACCGCAAACAGGAAGTTCGGGATCGCGTAGCCGAAGATGACGATCGCCGAGGTCGCGGTGTCGAACCGCGTTCCGTCCTTCACCGCCTTGCGAATGCCGAGCGGGATCGAGATCGCGTAGGACAGGAACGTCATCCAAAGCCCAAGCGAGATCGACACCGGCAGCTTTTCGCCGATCAGCGTCAGCACGGGCGTGTCGCGATAATAGCTCTTGCCGAAGTTGAAGGTGGCGTAGTCGCGCACCAGAATCCAGAATCGCTCGAGCACCGGCTTGTCGAAGCCGTATTGCTTTTCGAGCTCCTTGATGAATTTCGGGTCGAGCCCCTGCGAGCCGCGATAGCGCGAGGCGATGTCGCCGGCCGCCTGCGATCCGCCCGCGCCGATCTGCCCGCCCCCGCCGCCGAACCCGGCCGTCGAGCTCTGATCCGTTCCCTGAAGCTGCGCGATGGCGCGCTCGACCGGCCCGCCGGGGACGAACTGCACGATGGCGAAGGAGACGGCCATGATGCCGAAGATCGTCGGGATCATCAGCAGGAGGCGGCGGACGAGGTAAGCGAGCATGTCTACTCCCTTCTCCCCGCTGGCGGGGAGAAGGTGGCCCGAAGGGCCGGATGAGGGGCTGCGCCAACGATCGAACGTTGGCGCAGCCCCTCACCCCGGCCCTCTCCCCGCAGAGCGGGGAGAGGGGGATCATGGCGCCGCCTGTCCACTGCCGCCCAACCCCTCACAATCCGATCGCCTTGGCCTTCGCCGCGTCCCACCACCACGTTCCCGGCGCGCCGACGCCGAGCTTCGGCTGGCGCTCGGGGCGCGAGAAGGCGTCCCAGTAGGCGATCCAGGCCGTGTCGCGATACCACATCGGCACCCAATAGTGACCCGCCCGCAGCACGCGGTCGAGGGCGCGGCAGGAGGTATTCAGCGCCTCGCGCGACTTCGCGTTCGAGACGGTGTCGATGAGCGCGTCGACGACCGGATCGGAGACGCCGGCGAGGTTGCGCGAGCCTTGCCGGGCCGCGGCCTCCGAGGTGAAGGCGACCTTCAGCTCCGAGCCTGGGGTGGACGAGCCGCCGTTGGCCGCCGTGACCACGTCGAAGTCGAAGGCGTCGGTGCGGGCCTTGTACTGGGTGGCGTCGACGATGCGGATGTTGGCCTGAATGCCGAGCTTGCCGAGGTTCTGGACGAACGGCATGGTGTGCGGCTGAAGCGCGCTGGAGAAATCGAGGAACTCGATGGTCAGCGGCTTGCCGCCGGGCAGCTTCATGACGTTGCCGTCGCGCTGGCAGCCGGCGGCGATCAGGAGGTCGTAGGCCTGCTTGAGCAGCCTGCGGTCGACGCCCGAGCCGTCGCTCTCGGGCGGCGTGTAGGGCTCGCCGAACACGGAAGCCGGCAGCTTGTCGCGGAACGGATCGAGCAGCTTCAGTTCGTCGGGTCCCGGCAGGCCCTTCGCCTCCATCGGCGTGTTCGGGAAGAACGACACGACCCGCTTGTAGGCTGAATACATGACGTTCTTGTTGGTCCAGGTGAAATCGAAGGCGAGCCCGAGCGCTTCGCGCACGCGAGGATCCTTGAACTGCTCGCGGCGGGTGTTGAAATACCAGCCCTGCGTCCGGGAGGGCGCGCCGTCGTGCAGCGTCTCCTTTTTCACCCGCCCGTCCTTGACGGCGGGGAAGTCGTAGGCCGTGGCCCAGAAGCGCGAGGTGTATTCCTCGTGGAAGTTGATCGCCCCGGCCTTGAACGCCTCGAACGCGACCTGCCGCTCGCGGTAATA
>CAIZGR010000764.1 GCA_903932535.1 uncultured Hyphomicrobiales bacterium
TCCGCGCCCGAAAGCGCATTACAAGCCGGATGGGAGCGTGCGCGAATCGGCCCCGCGGCATCCGATCGTGCGGCCCGACGGCGACAAGCTAGAGCGCTGCACCTGGGATGCCCTGACGCGCGTGGCGTGGGGCGACGACGCGCAGGTAGTTGCGTGGAGCGGGCGTAAAGTGTACGCGGGCACCGATGGGCCGGGCGTGCTCGTCGAAGTGCAGGAAATGGATTGAGAGGACATCAAATGTCAAAAGCATGGAGCGCACAGCAGTCGGCGATTTTCTCGTGGTTTGCAACCGGGCGCGGCAACCTTGTAGTGCGCGCCCGCGCCGGCACGGGAAAGACGACGACGATCATTGAAGCGGTCGGACGCGCGCCGGAGCGAAACGTGCTGCTCGCCGCGTTCAACAAGCGAATCGCCGATGAGCTCACGGGGCGAATTACAGCCGACAACGCGCAGGCGAAAACGCTGCACTCCGTCGGCTTTTCGGCGATTCGTCGGCACTGGTCGAAATGCCGCGTCAACGTCGACCGCGGCGCCGATCTCGCGCGCAACGTGTGCGGCCAGGACGCGCCCGATCCAATGGTGGGCTTCGTTCGCAAGGTCGCCGCGCTTGGTAAGGGGATTGCCCCGGTTTCGGCTCTTAGCGAGGAATTGACGGAGATCCGAGACGCGCGGAATCAGCCGGTCGCCGCTGGCGTCGTCGCGCTGCAACGCATTGCCGATGACTTTGATTGCGTCCCCGATGACGAATGGGAAGAGGAGGGTTGGGATACGCTCCGCATCGCGCAGCTTGCTCAGCGCGCAATGCAGGCGGCGCTGCACAAGAGCGGCGCCGGGGACGGCGGAGAAATCGACTTTGACGACATGATCTACTTGCCCGTTGCGCTCAATTGGGTGCGGCCGTCGTTTGATATGGTCGTGGTCGACGAGGCGCAGGACATGAACGCGGCGCAGATCCTACTCGCGCAGCGGTCATGCCGTGGGCGCGTTGCCGTCGTCGGCGATGATCGGCAGGCAATCTACGGGTTCCGCGGTGCCGATTCGACGAGCATTGATCGGCTGCTTCGTTCACTGAAAGCCGCCGAATTGCCGCTGACAATCACCTATCGCTGCCCTCAGCGCATAGTCGACCGCGCCGCGCGCATCGTGCCCGACTACCAGGCGGCTCCGAACGCCCCGGAAGGCGTCATCTCCCGCGCCGGCCTCAACGCCATTCCGCGCCTCTGCCAGCCGGGAGACTTTGTGCTCTCTCGGAAAAACGCCCCGCTTGCGGGTGTTTGCCTTGCGATTCTGCGCGAAGGAAAGCGGGCGCGGATTGAAGGAAAGGACATCGGAAAGCACCTGCTCTCAATCGTGCGCCGGCTCAAGGCGAAGTCAATGCCCGACCTTTTGAAACGGCTAGAGAAGTGGCTTGAAAAGGAAAAGACGCGGGCGCTAAAATCGTCAAAGCACCCCGACGAGAAGATCGCCAAAGTCACCGACGAGGCCGAGACGATTGCGGGACTCGCGGACGGGCTTTCGGGGCCGCGCGAGTTGGAGGCGCGCATTGACTCTCTGTTTGCGGATACCGAGGGCAGCGCGCATCAGGTCGTGTGCTCGTCGGTGCATCGCAGTAAGGGGCTCGAAGCGGAGCGCGTCTTTTTGCTGGAGTTCACGCTTTACCCCGGCAAGCGCATGGAGATCGAGGAGCGGAATATCGAATATGTCGCGATCACGCGGGCGCGGCATGAACTCGTGATCGTTTCGCAATAGCCGTTGACGCGCGGACGGCTGTGTGCTTGTCTAGCGCAAGGTGTGCGAGCCCTTCGCCGGGCGCGGCGCCGTGAAAGGCAATCATCGTGTGCAGTTTTGCAGTCTGTAGGCCCCACCGTGCCCTGCTCCGCGTCTCACGATGCGTGGGGCATGGCGGCGAACGGTGGAGCACTAGAGCCTGCGAGGCTGTATGAGTTGGGTAAAACTCGACGACGGCTTTTCGGATCACCGCAAGATGCTTGAGGTAGCCGAGCGGTGTGGAAAGTCGTTCAAGGGGGCGGCGGCGTGCTGGTTGTGGGCGTGTGGACTTGCTTACGCCAATCGCCAGGCTGCTCGTGACGGCTTCGTGCCCGAGATCAAGGTCGCTTCTCTTTACCCCGTGAAAGGATCGTCGGAGCTTGCTGGACTGCTCGTGGACGTGGGCTTGTGGGAGCGAGTAGAGGGCGGGTACATGATTCACGATTATCACGACTACCAACCGGCTAAGTCATTGGAACTAAAGGCGCGTCGCAGCGTCGCGGGCGCCGCGGGGGGGCGGGCAAGTGGCGCTTCCAGACGAGCAAAATCCGAAGCAAACGCGAAGCAACTTGCTTCGGACGATGCGAAGCAAAATTTGAAGCAAAGCGAAGCCCCGACCCGACCCGACCCGACCCGACCTACTGCAAAGACTTCTCCCGCTGACGCGGGAGCCGTTGCCGCTAGCGCGCCGCTGGCGCTCGAAGCCGCCGCGCCTCCCACCGCGCGCGACAAGTCGCCCCCGCTGCCCTTCTCGCCCCTTGCCGCAAGCGAAGCCGTCGCATCAACCGCAGGCGGCAAATACACGCACTGCAAGCCCGACAAGGGGCCGGCCATCGCCATCGGCCGCCTGATTCGCGACTTCCCAACGCTCGACGCTTTCCGCGCGCTCGGGAGGCACCTTGCAGCCGGCGGCGACGCATGGCCGGCCGAGAAAGGCCCCGGCTGGCTCGCGAGCGGCAAGGGGCGCGAGGCGATGACGCGGGCAAACGCCGGAGCCGCGCCGAAACCGCCTCCAGTTCCAGCGGCGCCGAAACCGTTGGGCGTTCTTTCCGACGGCACGGTGATTGACGTTTCCAAACCGCGCGACACGTCGCACGCTCTGTCGCGCGAGGAACGCGAGGCGCTGAAAGTCCAGGTGCTCGGCGTCGAGGGCGCGGCCGACTTCAATCGCCGGATCGGCGGCAGCCTGACATGACGCGAACGCTTCCGCATAGCCTCGAAAGCGAGCGTGAACTCGTCGGGGGCTGCCTGGTCAACGCTGCGGGACCGGCGGCAATCGGGGGCCTTGTCACGGCTGCGGAGTTCTACCACCGCCCGCTCGGCCTTGCCTTTGACGCGATCTGTGCCGTCGATGCCGCAGGCGAAACGCTCGTCGCTGAAAGCGTCGTCGCGCGCCTCAAGGCAACCGTCGGAATCGGGCTACTTCGCGCCGTCGTCGGCGCCGATGACGAGGCCGCCGCCGTGCGCTGGCTGGCCGAATTACAGCTTGACGCAATGGGCGCAAACCTCGCCTGGCACGCCCGCCGCGTGCGAAGCCTGGCGCGGCATCGCAGGATGCTTGAAACGCTCGGCGAGCTAATCGCCGCCGGCTTCGTCGAGGGGACCGACCCGGATGCGTTTATCGCGCTCGCCGAGGAGCGCATCCTCTCGCAGACGGCAACGCCCCGCGGAAGCCGCTTGATCGCTTGGAAGGACGTGCTCGTCGACGCATATCAGGCGATGGAAAAACGCGCCGATGCGTTCAAACGCGGCGGGAGCGCGATGACGCAGGGCATCCGCACGGGCCTTGACGTGCTCGACGAAATGACGGGCGGCCTGCAACCCGGCGAACTCACGATCCTCGCGGCGCGCCCGGCAATGGGCAAAACCGCCCTACTCATGGCGTGGATTCTAAACATCGCGCGCCGGGGTGTTCCGGCGCTTGTCTTTTCAATCGAAATGAGTCCGCGATCTCTTGCCGATCGCGCACTCTCCGACGGCGGAAGCATTGAAGGACGGCTTATCAAATCAGGCGATCTCAGCGGCCGGCAGTGGATGGGCCTTCTGCCGATGATGCGCCGGGACGTGACTATCCCACTGACCATCGACGAGTCGAGCGCACCGCGCCTCGCTCACGTTCGCGCCGTCGCCCGGCAGTGGCGCGCCACCTTTCCGCCCGACCGATTCCCCAATGCCGTGATCGGCCTTGATTACTTGCAGATCATGGGTTCCGACGAGCCGGCGAAAGGCCATCGCGCGCCGGAAAACCGCAACCTCGAAGTGACGAAGTGGAGCGCCGGCCTCAAGGCAATCGCGCGCGATCTCAACGTGCCCGTCGTCGCGCTCTCGCAGCTCAATCGCGGCGTCGAATCGCGCGCCGATAAGCGCCCGCTCAACTCCGATTTGCGCGATTCCGGGGCAATTGAGCAGGACGCGGACGTGATTGCGTTTCTCTACCGCGATGAGGTCTACAACAAAGAATCGCCCGACAAGGGCATCGCGGAAATCATCCTCGGCAAGCAACGCAACGGCCCGACGGGATCGGCTCGAGTCCGGTTCGTGGCGGAGTTCACGCGATTTGAAAACCTCGGAGAGCAGCATCAGAGCGCCGCAAGGCCGCCGAAAGGCCATCCGGCCGAATGGAGCGACGATGGCGACTAAACCCACGGTCCCGTGCGTCAAATGTCGCGCGAACCTCGCGCATCTTGCGATTGACGCCGCAGGCTGCGTCAGCTGCGGGCAGTGCGGCACGTCGCACGGGGTCGCGCCGAGGACGCGCCAGCGCATGGAGGAATGGCAGGCCGCGAACGGGGCGCAGTTGCCGCTTGAGCCGCGATGACGACGCCCGAAGGATCGCGCGCGAGAGAGACGAGACGGGGTGTGTATACACTACGGGCGCGCGCGATCCCCGCAGCCGTGGCATACGGATCGCGCGCGGTCTACTTACGCGCACGCGTACGCAGGAAACGCTAATGTTGACTATCTTACAAATGGCGCATTGCGTTATGATTGGGAATCATCCGAGCGGGAAGGCGTGGAGCAGGCACTTGACGCCGCACCGAGCAAGCGGTTACGCTTCAACTGCCGCAATCATGCGGGAAAACCTCAATCGGAACGCGCACGCGCGCGGTGAA
>CAIZGR010000765.1 GCA_903932535.1 uncultured Hyphomicrobiales bacterium
GCAATTAAAGCAATTGTCGCCACGATACCCTCTTGCCAAACGACACTAATACGAGTAGCGTTCCAATCGCTACTCGATGGCCGCTCAATTTGGCCAGTTTAATTGTCGCTAAGCGGCCATCATAATTGTCGCGCTGCACTGCGGGGGGCTTTTAGAATTGTGCGGGCTCTGGCGGCGTTCGACAGGGCCGTCGAGGCGTGCTAGCGCCTCGTCGCGATGAACCGCCCGATCGCCGTCGAAGACTTGGCCTCGCGCCTGCCCGTGAAGGCGCGCCTCATCGGAATCGACCTCGGGACCAAGACGATCGGGCTCGCCCTGTCGGACGTCGAGCGGCGGATCGCATCGCCGCTCAAGACGCTGCCGCGCACGGCGTTCCAGAAGGACGCAGACGCGCTCGTCGCCCTCTTCGCCCAATTCGAGATCGCCGCCGTCGTCCTCGGGCTGCCGCTCGATCTCGAGGGGCGCGACGGCCCGCGCGCCCAGTCGACGCGCGCCTTCGCCCGCAATCTGGCGACCCGGACCGACCTGCCGATCGCCTTTTGGGACGAGCGCTTCTCCACTGCGGTCGTCCTTCGGTCGCTGATCGAGAACGATGTCTCCCGGGCGCGGCGCGCCGAGGTCGTCGACAAGATGGCCGCGGCATACATCCTGCAAGGCGCGCTCGACCGGCTTGCGGCGCTTGCGGGCGGTCGCTGACCGCGGCGCTGAAGATTCTTTCAACGAGGTCACCGAGAGGGCTTGTGTTTTGCCGGAAAAAAAAGTCTTTATCGGGCTGTGGTGGGAGAAGGCCGAATCGGCGGGGTGCTGCGCCTTCGGCCTGTACCGAGGACAACATTCGGTCCCGCCCGGGCAAGAGCGACAGGTTGCATGGCCAGCCACGAAGGGTTCCCACGGCGAAAACGCCCCCAGCGCGGGCCGGCGGCGCATGACCGTTCGGCCAGGGCCGACAATGCGGCGGCGACGCGCGAGGCGGCGCTCGACATCGCTTCCTATGTCTCCGACATGACCGCCCAGCTAGAGGCTATGGCGCTCGCGGCCAACCACGATCTGCTGGCCTATTTCCTCGGCATGGCGCGGTCCGAGGCCGACCTCTTCCTGCGCACCAACGAGGGCGCCGAGGGCGAAGGCGAGACCGAAACCGAAAAGGGCGGCCTTTCCGACGAGGGTCAGGCCGAGTTCGACTCCTCGGACGACTGACGCCGAAAAGGGGCGCTCAGGCCGTTTCGTCGCGAGAGGGACGCAAGGCGACCCTGTCGCCGCCGGAAAATTCGATCCTTCCGGCCAGCTCGAGCTCCATCAGCGCCACGCGCACCTCTCGAGCCGAAGCCTCGGCCGAGCGGGCGAGATCGTCGAGCGAGATCGGCGACGGCCCGAGCAGCGCGACGATCCGGTCGCGCGCCGCCTCGAGGCTGTCGACGGCGACATAGGTCGGGCCTTTCGCTTCGTCGAGCTCGTCGCCGGGCGTCGTTCGCGGCGTGGTCTCCGGATCGACGCCGAGCAGCGCCTGCTCGCTCCAGAGCGGCTCGCCCGCGCTGCCGCCTTCGTCGAGCGCGGCGAACAGTTCGGTCGGACGCGCAAGCGCGAGCGCCGTCACGACGTCCTCGGCCGACGTGCAGATCGTCGCGCCCTGCTTCAGAAGATCGTTCGTTCCTTCGGCGCGCGGGTCGAGCGGCGAGCCGGGCGTCGCGAACACCTGGCGGTTCTGGTCGAGGGCGAAGCGGGCCGTGATCAGCGACCCCGAGCCGCGCGCGGCCTCCACCACGACGATTCCGAGCGCGAGGCCCGACACGATGCGGTTGCGGCGCGGAAAATCGCGTCCGCGCGGCTCCCATTCGATCGGCATTTCCGAGACGACCGCGCCGCGCTCGACCATGCGCTCGATCAGCGGGATCGCCTCGTTGGGATAGGGGCGGGCGTGTCCGCCGGCGAGCACCCCGATCGTGCCGGTTTCGAGGCTCGCGACATGGACGCGCTGGTCGACGCCGCGCGCAAGGCCCGACACCACGACGTAGCCGGCCTGTCCGATCCCGCGCGCCAGCCGATCGGCGAAAGTCAGGCCCGCCGCGGACGCGTTGCGTGAGCCGACGATCGCCACCGCCGGCTGCTGAAGCGCCTCCTCGCGGCCGCGCAGCGCGATAATCGGCGGCGCCGAATCGATCTGGCGCAGGAACGGCGGATAGTCCGCTTCGCCGAGCGCGACGAAACGGACCCCGAGCTTTCGCGCGAGCGCGAGCTCGCGCTCGACCTCCCCGGTCGTCGCGACCCGGATCGGCCGCCGCGCCCCGCCGCGGCGGGCGAGGTCCGGGAGCGCCTCGATGGCTCCGCGCGCCCCGCCGCAGGCGTTGACGAGCGCACGGAACGTGCGCGGTCCCACGTTCTCGGAGCGGATCAGCCTCAGCCAGTCGAACAACTGGTCATCGGAGAGGCGCGGCGCGGGCGGTCGCTTCGCCATGGGTCACGTCCGCCCGATTTTCGCTTCCGCGCCGGCGACGAGCCTGCGGATGTTGGCGCTGTGCTTGAGCCACACGAGCGCGGCCAGGATCGCGAAGACAGTGGCGACCTCGGGCAGGCCGATCGCCCAGGCGACGAGCGGCGAGACGACGGTCGCGGCGAGGGCGGCGGCCGACGAATAGCGGGTCAGGATGGCGACCGCGAGCCAGACCAGCGCGAAGGCGAGCGCCGCGGGCCAGGCGACGCCGATGAGGCCGCCGAGGAAGGTCGCCACGCCCTTGCCGCCGCGGAACCCGAGCCACACCGGATAGAGGTGGCCGAGGAGGGCGCCCGCCGCGGCGGGAAGCTCGGCCACGGGGCCGAAGAGCCACGCGGCGAGGACGACCGCCGCAGTGGCCTTGAGGGCGTCGAGAACGAGCGTCGCCGCGGCGAGGCCCTTGCGTCCCGTGCGCAGCACGTTGGTCGCGCCGATGTTGCCGGAGCCGATCGCGCGCAGATCGCCCGCGCCGGCGAGCCGCGTGAGCACCAGGCCGAACGGGATCGAGCCCAGCAGGTACCCAAGCGCCAGCGCGAGCGCCGCCCCATACGAAACCCCAATCATGCCCGCTCCGCCTCGTCGTCTATTGACCTAACGTTATTCGTAGGCGACGCGTCCGGCAACCAGCGTGAGCTTCACCCGGCCCTCGAGCCGGGCGGCGTCGAACGGCGTGTTGCGGCAGCGCGAGTGGAGGCCGGCGGGATCGAGGACATAGGGCTCCTCGGGATCGAAGCGGATGACGTCGGCCGGCGCGCCGGCCGCGAGGCGTCCGACCGGCAGGCGCAGGATTTCCGCCGGCCTCAGCGTCATGGCGCGAATCAGACGCGGCAAGCTGAGATGCCCGGCGGTGACGAGCCGGAGGCTCGCCGAGAGCATGGTCTCGACGCCGATCGCGCCGGCCGCGGCCTCCGCGAACGGAAGGCGCTTGGTCTCGACGTCCTGCGGATCGTGGTCGGAGCAGATCACGTCGATCATGCCTTCGTTCAACGCCTCGACCAGGGCCATGCGCTCGTCCTCTCCGCGCAGCGGCGGGCTGAGCTTGAGGAAGGTGCGGTAGTCGCCGACGTCGATCTCGTTCAGCGTGACATGATTGATCGAGACGCCGCAGGTCGCGGACAGGCCGGCGTCGCGGGCGCGGCGCATCGCTTGGATCGACAGGCGGTTGGAGATCATCTGGAAGTGGGTGCGCGCGCCGGTCAGCGCGACGAGCCGAAGGTCGCGTTCGAGGGCGATCGTCTCGGCCTCGCGCGGCACGCCGGGCAGGCCGAGCCAGCTCGCCCGGAGGCCTTCCGCCATCACGCCGTCGCCTCTGAGCGAACGATCCTCGCACACCGGCGCGACCAGCGCGTCGAAGTCGCGCGCATAGGTCATCGCGCGACGCATGGTCTGCGCTTCGCCGATCGAGCGGCGGCCGTCGGAAAAGGCGATCGCGCCGGCCTCCGCGAGGAGCCCGATCTCGGCGATCTCGCGCCCTTCGAGCCCTTTGGTCAGGGCCGCCGACGGGAAGATGCGGATTTTGGCGTCGTCGCGCGCTCGCCGCAGGATGAAGTCGACCACGGCCGGATCGTCGACCGGCGGATGGGTGTCGGGACGGACGAGGAGGCTCGTCACGCCGCCCGCCGCAGCCGCGGCGCTGGCGCTCGCGATCGTCTCGCGATGCTCGGCGCCCGGCTCGCCGACGAAGGCGCGCATATCGACGAGCCCCGGCGCGACCACGTCGCCCGCGCAGTCGATGATCCGCGTTCCTTCCGGGAGCTGGGCGCGCGTGACTTCGGGACCGACGCCGGCGATCACGCCGTCCCGCACGAAGACGCCGCCGCGGACTTCGGTTTCCCGCGCGGGGTCGACGAGGCGGGCGTTGACGAGGGCGATCGGCGGGGCGGACATGCGCGGCGCTTAGCGACCGCACGCGGCGATTGCAAGCCGCTGCCCGGCTCCAAGGCATGCAAAAGGCGAGGGCCTTTCGGCCCTCGCCCTTCCTTGCGGATCGCCGGCTCGAGACGCCGGCCGCGTCCGCCCGTCACGCGATTACTCGCCCTTGACCGGAATCGACTTGACTGGCTTCTGCGCCTCGGCGGTCTTCGGCATCATGATCGTCAGGACGCCCTTCTTGAAGCTGGCGTCGATCTTCTCGGCGTCGACGCCCTCGGGCACGCGAAAAGCGCGCTCGAACGATCCGAAGTGGCGCTCTCTCACGTGGAAATCGGGCTTCTTCTCTTCCTTTTCCTCCTGCTTCTCACCTTTGATGGTGAGCACGTCGCCCGCCAGCTTCACCTCGACGTTCTTCTCGTCCACGCCCGGCAGGTCGGCGTGAACCTCATAGCCGTTCTCGCGCTCGATGAAGTCGACCGCCGGCAAGGCCACCCAGGACTCGGGCGACCAGAACGGCTCGACATCGAAAGCCGGCCGGCGGAGCGGCAGCCTGAACGGGCTCATGTTGAAGTCCTCGAATAGCCGGTCGATCTCCCGGCGAAGGCTTTCGAACGGCCGCAACAACTGCATCTGCATCGTCGCCGGCGCCCCTCCGGGCTTCGTCTCTGTCGTGACAGGAACTTTGGTTTCAACTTTCGCCATAGAACCCTCCACTTCCGGCTGGTCCTCAGCCTGCGTCAACAATACACGCCTCGCTCGGGGCTGCATTGACGCGTCGCAAGCCACGGCACGCTATAATTAAATATTATATCGCCGCCGCTCCCTCCCGACCGGACGAGCGGCTTTTCCGGCGCCGTTCCGTCCAGTCGCCCTCTTGACGCCTTGCGGGCGCTTTCCCACCTCAAATGCGCGGCGGCGAGACGCCCGCCCGCCTCCCGAGGACGCCAGAATGCCTCAAGGCCCCGGGCGCCGTCGCCTCGCGACTGGGAAGGAGGCAATCATGGCGTTATTTCCGGATCCCTTCAGCGCGCTGACCAGCTTTCAGCAGGCGCTCGACGCCTTGCGGACCAGCGACTGGCTGGAGGCGGGACCGAGCGGAGGCGGCGCCTATCCGCCGATGAACGTGTTCCGCAAGGGCGACGACTTCATCATCATCACCGAAATTCCGGGGGTGAAGAAATCCGACCTCGACCTGCAGGTGAAGGGCCGCACCTTGAGGCTCTCCGGCCAGAAGGCGCTCGCCTTTCCCGAGAACGCGGCGGTGCATCGCCGGGAGCGTCTCTCGGGCCGGTTCGATCGCGCGGTGACCTTGCCCGTCGCAATCGATCCCGACGGCGTCAAGGCCGAGTATCGCGACGGCGTCCTCGCGCTCTTTCTGCCGCGGGCGGAGAGCGACAAGCCCAGGACCGTAAGGATCGGCTGAAAGGAACCCTCCATGAGCAAAGACCCGAAGGACGAGGGGACGACGATGGCTGAGAACAAGGAAATGGCCGTTCGCGAGAAGAAGGAGCTCGTCGCCAAGGAGGAGAAGACGGTCTCCGGCCGCTACTTCATCCCTTATGCGGACATCTACGAGACCGACGACGCGTTGGCGGTGGTGATGGAAATGCCCGGCGTCGAGAAGAAGGACCTCGACGTCGGCCTCGAGAACGACGTGCTCAGGGTCGATGGCCGCATCGACACTGCGAAGTACAAGGACATGGAGCCCGTCTACGCCGAGTACAACATCGGTCATTATGCGCGTTCGTTCGCGCTTTCCAACACGATAGATCAGGAGAAGATCAGCGCCAACCTCGAAGACGGCGTGCTGACGCTGATTCTGCCCAAGGCGAAAAACGCCCAGCCGCGTAAGATCGCGATCGGGTGAAGGCCTTCGGGGGCGGGCTGCCCGCGCGGCGCGCCCTCAAAGCCTCCGCTCATAGCTCGCCGGGCGGAAAGAAGCCGACGCGCGCGCCAGCGTCGAGCCGCAGCGCAAAGACGCCGGCGCCTTGGACGACGACGTCCGCCTTGCCTTTCGGTTTGCCCTCGTCGTCGAGATCGTGCGCCTCGAGGCCTTCGAGGGCTTTCAAGGAAACGGTGACGGTCGCCGGCTTGGGAGAGGGGTTGGAGACCACGTATCCGCCGCCGTCGTCCGCCTCGATCGAGGCGAGGCCTTCTTCACTTCGCTGCAAAGCGGCATCCCCGACCTTCACGATCGTGCCGCCGCCCAGGTAGATCGCGCGGGGAGAAGACCCCTTCATCTCGACCAGCGCCTGCAAGGCGTCGGTCTCGAGGCCAGCCGCAGAATGCACGCCGGACCGGTAGGAAGCAAAACAGAGATCGGCGCCGTCCGTCGTTTCGACGCTCAAGAGCCCGAAGCCCTGATCCTGCCCCCCGAGCTGGCGCACCGCCTTCACAAACCCGGTCCTGCCCCCCGAGACGTCGAGGACGTTTCCGAATACGGTCGCATTGAGCGCCTCACGGCGTTCGATGAGGGTCGGCGCGGTCGACGTGACGGGTTTCCCGCCGGGCGAGGTGTCGGCGTAGGTTCCCCCCGATCCGAGAACCGGTTGGGTCGGCGTTCCGCCGGCCGCAAGGAATCGCGCGAAACGTCCTTCCTCGCCGAAAGCGACGGACCAGGCGCCGTTTGTCCGCGGGGCCTGCCGCACCTCGGTGAAAGCGTTGTATCCGTTGGGGACAGGGTCGGGAAACGGCGAAACGGCGAAGGGGAGCTCCGACGTGGGTTTTCCGCGAATGTGCCATGCAAGATCGTATTTGTGCGGCGCCGTTGAAAAGGCCGCGAACAGGTCGGCCAGATAATTCCGGGTGAGGCAGAGCGATCGATCCAGCGTCACGCCGGGATACACAGTGTCGGACCATGCGCGTTGCACGCCGAAGCGCTCGGCCGGCCCGTAAACCAATTGGTCCGCGTGAGCCTGTTCCTTCTGGGGAGGGTGAGCCAGATAGTGCTGGTTCGCCTCGTCGACGGTGAGCGTATTGTGGGCGAGCGTCGTCCAATGCCACTTCGGGTCGAGCGGATTGTCGTAAGGAAACAGCACCCCTGGACTGGGCATCAGGATGTCGTCGAGTGCCCATAAATCGATGTGCAGCTTGTCGGGGTGTCCATGGGAACCGGCGGGACCGTAGGACAGCGTCAGGCTCGTGAGGCCGGGGCCGTTCTCTGCCGGAGCGCGCAGCACGCCGAAGCCGACAGCGGGAAAATTGACGTCTGGAAACTTCGGGGGCGGGGCTTCCTCGCGCGGGTCGAGGTCGAAAAAGACCGCCGGAGGCGCGACGACAGCCCATGGATCGATCAGGCGACGGCCGGATTCCCCTTCTGCCCTTTGCTTCGCGCCCTGGGCGCCGGCGCCGAAAGACGGACGCCGGTCTGACCGATTGATGATCGCCAAGTAACGAGGATCTCGATATCGCAGATATCCGTAATCGTACAGCGTCGGCGATCGCAACCACAGCCGGTGCGAGTCGTTTTCCGCGGCGATGCTCATGTCCGGGTAGGCCAGGAGCAGCGGGAAATCGAAGAGATACTTCATGATGCTGTCGTTGTGATGGTAGAGGTCGATCCCGTGGCGCCATCCCGCCTCGGCCGCGCTGACCAGACCCTGCAAGGCGTAGAAGCTGTAAGCGGGACTGCCCTCGACCCACGTCCCGGCGGGGATGTCCGCCGGGGCCAGATGAACCGTCAACAGGCCGGCGCTGGGGTGATCCGCCGTCGCCGCCACCCAATCCTTCAGCGGCGGAAAGTGCTTGTAGCGCCACGCCGCGTCACGCGGGTCGGTGAGCGTCGTCCTCGTCCCGTAGAGGGCTGCGTCGACGAGTTCCTGGTCGTCTGTGGCGTAGCCCGCGAGGAGGACGGCCGCATCGCCGAGGGCTGCCCGGTTATTGTTGGCGGCCGCCACAGTGGCGGTCGGGTCGTGTCCGATATCGGTCGGATAGAGCATCACCGAGGCCAGCGGCCGCAGCAGCTCGTCGTGAATTCGCGTCCGATCGGCGGCAGACAAGGCCGGGAAGTTGTAGATGAGGTCGTAGCCCCGAGCGAGATTGAGAAGATCCAGCGAGTCTTCGAGGGTGAAGCTGGTCAGCCCGTGCGAGTAACGATAGTTCGTCAACGTGGACGCCCCATAGCGAGGCAAGTTCGAATATGCGATCAGCAGATCTCTTGCGTATTTCGCGTATTTCGCGTCGTCCGTGAGCGCATAAAGGATACCGAGCGAGGCGATCGTTTGGGAATCCCGGTCCAGAAACCTCGAGAAATTTTGCACCGGATTGTCCGCGTGCGGGCGTCCCGGAAAGTCCGGAAAATAATCGCCGGGGTAAAGCCAGGCGCCGTCGGGACCTTTCTGGGGCGGCGGAATTTCGATCGGC
>CAIZGR010000766.1 GCA_903932535.1 uncultured Hyphomicrobiales bacterium
CATCGGTTTCTCGTGCATCATCTCCAACGTGCCGGGGTCCGACCTCACCCAGCCGGGCGGGCTGTTCTACTACGCCTATCAGGGCGTGCAGCTGCTCATCGTGCCGCCGCTGATCTTCTTCGGCGTCGGGGCGATGACCGACTTCGCGCCTATGATCGCCAATCCTCGGCTCGTGATCCTGGGCGCGGCGGCGCATCTGGGCATCTTCGTCGCGCTCATCGGGGCGAAGCTGCTCGGCTTCACGCTCGCCGAGGCCGGCGCGATCGGCATCATCGGCGGCGCCGACGGGCCGATGGCGATCTTCATGGCCGTCAAGCTCGCGCCGCATCTGCTGCCGCAGATCTCGGTCGCCGCCTATTCCTACATGGCGCTGATGCCGCTGATCCAGCCGCCGGTGATGAAACTGCTCACCACTCCGGAGGAGCGGCGGATCCGGATGAAGCAGTCCCGGCAGGTGAGCCGGCTCGAGAAGATCGCCTTCCCGATCGTCATCGGCATTATCGTCAATCTGTTCTTCCCGCCGGTCGCCCCGCTGATCACCATGCTGATGCTCGGCAATCTGTTCCGCGAGGTGCTGGTCGTCAACCGGCTCGCCAAGACCGCGGCCAACGACCTGATGAACGTGATCATCATCGTGCTCACGGTCGCGATCGGCTCGACCATGGCGGCCGACAAATTCCTCACCGGCAGTACGATAGAAATCGTCGTGCTCGGCTTGGTCGCCTTCCTGTTCGGCACCGGCTCGGGCGTGGTCGGCGCCAAGATCCTGAACCTGTTCCTGAAGGAGAAGATCAATCCGCTGCTCGGCTCGGCGGGCATCGCCTCCGTGCCAATCGCGGCCAGGGTCAGCCACAACGTCGCGCTGGAGTACGACAAGGAGAATTTCCTCATCTATCACGCGATGGGGCCCAACCTCGCCGGCGTGTTCGGCACCGCGATCTCCGGCGGCATCATGCTGGCGCTGCTCGGCGTCAAGTAACGGACCTGCCTGCAACCGCGGGCAGGAGCGGCGCGCGGCCTGGGCCGGCCGGCGGCGATCCCGGCGGCCGGCGCCGTCGAGCGCGCCGATGGAGATGACGATGGGCATGGCGTCTGTAATCGATGGGCCGCTGGAAATCGTCACGGCCGGAGAACCTTCGCGCCGGCCGCCTCTGTTGTTCATCCACGGCGCCTTTTGTGGCGCCTGGGTTTGGGCCGAGCATTTTCTGCCCTTCTTTGCGGAATCGGGATGGCGCTGCATCGCCGTTTCGCTGCGCGGCCACGGCCGCAGTTCGGGCCGCGAGCAACTGGACCGGTTCGGCATCGCCGATTTCGTCGAAGACGCGGTCGCGGCGGCGGCGGGGCTCGAAAGTCCGCCGGTGATCATCGGCCATTCCATGGGCGGCCTCGTCGCGCAACGCTTCGTGCAGAAGCATGCGGCTTCGGGACTGGCGCTCCTCTCGCCCGCCAGTCTCGCAGGGCTCGGCCCATCTTTCGCGCAGATGTCCCTGCGCCACCCGAGACTGCTCGGGGCGCTGAGCCGCGTTCAGTCCCGCAGCGTGGACGCGGCGGACTACGAGGCGATTCGGCGTGGGCTCTTTTCAGCGGACTTCCCGGTCGATCTCGCCATGCGCTACGCGCGGCTGTTCCAGCGGGAGTCCCTGCGCGCCAATCTGGAGTTGATGGTCCCGCAATGGTTTTCCTTCATCGGGCGTCCTCACCTGCCGGCCCTCGTGGTGGGCGGCGCCGACGATTGCTTCATTCCCTATACCGACCTGTTTCTGTCCTCGAATCTCTGGAACGCCGAGTTCCGCTTTCTCGAAGGCGTTCCCCACGCGATGATGCTGGACACGTCGTGGCGCGCGCCCGCCGAGGTCATCGGCAAGTGGCTGAGAAAGTCGTTCGATCCGCCTTGAGCGAGGGCGCCCGATCCGCAGTCTGACCGCGTCCGCGACCCCTATTGCGGGGGGGAGGCGTGCGCCGCCGCGCGCAGCGTTCTTCCCCCCCCTTTCGCCCCTGACCGGTCAGGCCGGCAGCACCCGCCGCGCCAGTTCCACCCAGTAGGCGACGCCGTAGGGGAGGGCCGCGTCGGAGAAGTCGTATTGCGGGTTGTGCAGCATCGCCGAATCGCCGTTGCCGACAAAAATATAGGCGCCCGGCACCTGACGCAGGACGAAGGCGAAGTCCTCTGCGCCCATCACCGGCCTCACGTCGTCGCGCACGTTCCGAGGCCCCGCGACCGCGCGCATGGCTTCGAGCGCGATCTCGGTTTCCGCGTGGTGATTGACGGTCGGCGGGTAGGGGATTCCGGCCCCGGTCTCGACCGTCACGCGCGCGCCGAGCGCCGCTGCCGTGTCGGCGCAGATGCGCCGAAGCTCCTTTTCGATCGTCTCGCCGACCGCGTCCGAGAAGCAGCGGATATTGCACTTCATTTCGACCCGGTTCGGGATCACGTTGAACGCCTCGCCGCCGTGGATCGCGGTGATCGACACGACCGCGGGATCGAGCGGATCGACGACGCGGGAGACGATCGTCTGCGCCGCCATCACGATCGCGGCCGCGGCGACGATCGGGTCACGGCTCAGGTGCGGGAAGGCGGCGTGCCCCCCGACGCCCTCGACCGTAATGTGGAACTTGCCGGTCGCCGCCATCGCCGGACCGCGCACGACCCCGAACGCGCCGACCGGCACGCCCGGCCAGTTATGCACGGCGTAGGCGCCCTTGACCGGAAAACGCTCGAGCATGCCGTCGTCGATCATCGCCTGCGCGCCGGCCTCGCCTTCCTCCGCCGGCTGGAAGCAGAAGACCAGCGTCCCGTCGAACTCGCGCGTCTCAGCCAAGCGCCGCGCGGCGCCGAGCAGCATGGTGGTATGGCCGTCGTGGCCGCAGGCGTGCATGCGCCCCTGCGCGGACGAAGCGTATTCGGCCCCGGTCGCCTCGTGGATCGGCAGGGCGTCCATGTCGGCGCGAAAGAGCACACGTTTCTCCGCCCCCGCGGCCGGGCCGTCGGCGCCGTGCAGCAGGCCGAGGACGCCGGTCTTGCCGACGCCTTCGATCACCGCGTCGAAGCCGAAGCCGCGCAACCGTTCGGCGACGAGGCGCGCGGTGCGCGGCACGTCGTAGCCGAGCTCCGGATGGCGGTGGAAGTCGCGCCGCCATTCGGTGAGTTCCGGGATCATGGCGGCGATGGAATTGCTCACGGGGGCGTTCATGTCGCGGACCGGCTCCGATATAAGGGAAGGACAAGGCCGCGGAGGGCGGCCGGACGTGTGGCCACTTTGTGCCCGCGCCGCCGCGTCCGCAAGCTTGAACCGGGAGCGTCGCATGAACCCGCGTGGGCCGGGATTGTTGAGTCTCGTTCCGTTTGTCAGCGTCGACCACATGATGCGGATCGTGTGGGACATCGGCGTCGAACGGATGCTTGTCGAGCTCGCCGCGTATATCGAGGAAGATTTCCGGCGCTGGGAGCTGTTCGACAAGACGCCGCGGATCGCCGCGCACTCGGCCGAGGGCGTGATCGAGCTGATGCCGACCAGCGACGGGGCGACCTACGGCTTCAAATACGTCAACGGCCACCCGAAGAACGCCGCCGCCGGCAGGCAGACTGTGACCGCCTTCGGCGTGCTCTCCCATGTCGACAGCGGCTATCCGATGCTGATTTCCGAGATGACGATCCTGACCGCGCTGCGCACGGCGGCGATGTCGGCGCTCGCCGCACGGGCGCTCGCGCCGCCGGGCGCGCGCACGATGGCGATCGTCGGCAACGGCGCGCAATGCGAATTCCAGGCCGTCGCCTTCAAGGCGCTCGCCGGCGTCGAGGCGGTGCGGCTCTACGACGTCGACCCGCGGGCGACGCGGAAGGCCGCGGCGAACCTGAAGGGGTCGGGGCTCGACATCGCCGCCTGCGGCTCGAGCGAGGAGGCGATCCTGGGCGCTCAGATCGTCACCACCTGCACCGCCGACAAGCGCAACGCGACCATCCTCACCGACAACATGATCGGCCCCGGCGTGCATCTCAACGCCATCGGCGGCGACTGCCCGGGCAAGACCGAGCTGCACCGGGATATCCTGCTGCGCTCGGACATCTTCGTCGAATACGCGCCGCAGACGCGGATCGAAGGCGAAATCCAGCAGCTCGACGCTGCGCACCCGGTGACCGAGCTCTGGCAGGTCCTGACCGGCGAGGCGCCCGGGCGGCGGGACGCGCGCCAGATCACCCTGTTCGACGGGGTCGGCTTCGCGATCGAGGACTTTTCCGCCCTGCGCTACATCCGCGACCAGCTCGACCGGACCGGGCATTTCGTCCATCTCGACCTGCTCGCCGACCCGGACGATCCGCGCGACCTCTACGGGATGCTGCTGCGGCATCGGCCAAGATGACGCGAATCAATGAAAACCACGCGCCGGTTCGGGGCGCATCAGCTCCGAGATGACGTTGGTGTCGACGACGATCACGATTCGAACGTCGGCGGCGCTCCCGGCGTCACGGGCGGATGGGGTTCGAGATCGACGCCTCCAAGCGGCGCAAAGCGGCGGCGGATCGCCTCAGCGAGATTGGAAGCCGGCGCGGCGTCCTCCTGGACGGCGGCGCTGACGATCGCCCGGAGTTCGGCTGCCATCGATCGGCCGCGCCGGGCGGCGCGCCGGCGCAGCCGGTCTTTGACCGCAGGATCGATATTGCGGATCGTGACGCTGGACATGGGCGGCTCGAGGGTCTCCGGCAGACGCGTGATTAGGCGATATCCCGCCCAACACAAAGGACTTTATGTTAGGTCAACCGGCGTCAATCGGCCTTCCCAAACCGGTCGCGAAATCCTTCCCGACGGCCTCGACGGAGGCTGAGGATAGCCCGTTCATGCTCCTGTCCGAGGACGACCTCGTGGCCCTTTCCGCATGGCGCAAAGCGCTGCACCGCGCGCCGGAGCTCTCGGGCGCGGAGGCGGCGACCGCGCGCGCGGTCCGCCGCTTTCTCGCCCCCACGCGGCCGGACCGGATCGTCGAGAACCTCGGCGGCCATGGGCTCGCCTTGGTCTACGACGGCGCAGCGCCCGGCCCGACCGTGCTCCTGCGCGCCGAGCTCGACGCGCTGCCGATCGAGGAGGTCTCGACCGTCGCCCACCGCTCGGCGCGCTCCGGCCGGGCGCATCTGTGCGGCCACGACGGCCACATGGCGATTCTCGCTGGCGTCGCCCGCGGGCTCGCCGCCGGGCGCCCGAAGCGCGGCCGGGCCGTGCTGCTCTTCCAGCCCGCCGAGGAGGACGGCTCGGGGGCTCGGGCCGTGCTCGCCGATCCGAAGTTCGCTGCGATCGCGCCCGATTTCTGCTTCGCCCTCCACAACATGCCGGGCCTGCCGCTCGGCTCGGCGGCGCTCCGCGCCGGCCCGGTCGCCTGCGCCTCGCGCGGCATGACGGTCGCGCTCTCGGGGCGGACCGCGCATGCCGGCGCGCCGGGGCAGGGCGTCTCGCCGATGGCCGCGCTCGCCGCGCTCATGCCCGCCTTCGCCGCGCTCGGAAGTCCTGGCCCGCTCGACGACGCTTTCGCGATGGCGACCGTGACGCATGTCGAGATGGGGGCGCGGAGCTTCGGCGTCGCGCCGGGGCAGGGGGAGCTCTGGACGACGCTCAGGACGTTGACCGACGCCAGCATGGAGCGCCTGTGCGCGCAGGCCGAGGCGCTCGCCCGCCGGATCGCGGACGCGGAGGGGCTGACGCGCTCGATCGCCTGGTCCGACGTGTTCGCCGCTTGCGACAACGCCCCGGCGGCGGTCGCGCGGCTCGCGACGGCGCTGGATCGCGAGGGCGTTCCCCACGGCGAGGCCGGGCAGCCGATGCTCGCC
>CAIZGR010000767.1 GCA_903932535.1 uncultured Hyphomicrobiales bacterium
TCGCGTCAACCTTCGCCGGAGGGCCATCGCGCGCCGCAGACGCGTCCGGGCCGCGCCGCCGATCGCCCGCCGGGCCGCGCGCCTCAGCGCCTCGACGTCGCGCCGACCTTCGCCGGATGGCCGGCGCGCGCCGCAAGCGCGTCCGGGCCGCGCCTCGTCGCCGGCCCGCCGACGGTCGCCCGCCGGTCGACGTCCTGAGCGTCGTCGTCTACGTCTCGGATGATCTCGTGATCTGCGAAATCGAATGGATCGACGCCGTCGTTTTCCGCAGCCGCACGCCCGCCCCTCCGCCGTTCTCGGGGATGAACTCGACGCCAGCGGCCTCGAGGGCAGTTTGAATCGCGTCGATCGTTCTCTCACGCAAGGGCTCGCCGCGCTCAAGGCGTGCGATTGTGTCCGGCGAAACCTTCGCCCGTTCGGCAAGCTCGCGCACGCCGAGGCCGAGCGCGGCGCGCGCCATTTTGCACTGAATTCCGTTCATTCGTAACCCTGTTACGATTTCGGTTGACAACCCTTGCAAACCTCCAATATCGTATCCGTGTTACGAAATAAGAGCAAGCCCGTGTCTCTTCCGCCAGACGTCCTTTTTCACATCGCCGTGCATCTGAAGATGCAGACCGCTCCGACCGCGTCGCTCGGCGCAACCCTGTCCGCCCGCGGCGCCCCTCGCGAGCTTGGCGGTCGTCTGGACGCGGCATGGCGCGCCGAGGCCAACACCCCCTGACACTCCCGACCTCCGGGCCGTCCTGACGGTCCCGAAAGGCGTCGTGGCGCGGGCCTGAGGCTGGATAGCGCCGCAACTCGAAAGGAAGCTCAATGTCGAACAAGACCGTTAAGGCAAAAGCCCAAGTCATGCCCGCGCACGCCGCCGCCCCGGAACCGGCCCTGACGCCCAGCGCCTGGGCAATCGGCGACAGCCCGGCGCGCTCGCGTCAAATCGACGCTCAGGCAAGCGGTGACGCCATGACGGAATCGGAGGTTCGCTGGACGCTCACGGGCGCGATCGAACGCCACGCCCGGAAGCTCGAAGTGGAACTCGTGACGGCGCGCGACGGCGATCGTGCGCGACTCGAGTCGTCTCTGGCCGCGAGCCGAAGCCTGCTCGCGAAATTCGAAGAGGCCTTTGACCGCCGCGGCGGAATTGACCCCTTGGCTGGCGATCGGATTCCGCCCGGCGCTCGGCTGCATTGACGGGCGCCGCCGCCCTGGCGGCGCCCCCGAAGGCCCGAAGCCCGGCCTCTCCGCCCCGCCACGCGCGGCGGCGGAGAGGCCGGCGCGAAAGATGATCGGCTTAAGGCAAGGCGTTCATGACCCCTCTTCCGCTCTATCAGGACGAAGCTGCGCTTCACGCCGCGCTCGCTCCGCACCTTTCGCGCGCCGCCTTCGCCCGCGCGCTGACCGAGCTCGGGCGCTACGGCTTCCCGAAGCCCGACCCGCTGTTCAAGGCCCGCTACGCCCCCGCGGTCCGGGCGTGGCTGGACGCCGAGGCTGGACTGCGCAAATCTGATCCGCAGGTCGCGGATGGAGAGGAAACCTTCGATGCCGCCCCGCTCGACGATGCCGGGCCTCGTGTCCAGAAAACGCAAGACCGGCCCCGCAAAGCTGTATTGGAGCGCCGCCAGCCTGTCGTCCAAGGCGCTCGGCTATCCGGACCGGTGGATTCCTTTGCCGCCCGGCGCCAGCGAGGCGGAGATCGAAGATCTGTGTGAAGCCTACGCCGCCCGGCTCGACCTCTGGCTCGACCGCGGCCCGGCGCCGCGATGGCTCTACGACGGGACGATCGGGAGCCTCTGCGACTGTTTCGAGCGCCACCCGGACAGCCCGATTCAGGAAGTCCGGCGCTCGACCGCGGAGGCGTACGGCGACAGCCTGAAGGTGCTGCGCGCCACGATCGCCAAGCGCGCGGTGCGCGCCGTCGCCCCGATCGACGCGCGGCGCTGGTATCGCAACTGGCGGGCGCCGGCGGCGGAGGGCGGCCCGGAGCGCGTCAAGCGCGCCCACGACGCCATTTCGGCGTTGCGCATGATCCTGAAATTCGGCCACGCCATGGGCTACGCCGAGTGCGGCGTCCTCGTCGCCGGGCTGGCGGAGATGCAGTTCGAGCGGGGGGCGGCGCGGGGCGGCGCGATGACGGTCGAGCATGCGCGGGCGTTCATCGCGACCGCGCTCGCGCGGGGCGACAGCCGCGGCCTTTCGATGGCGATCGGCGTCGCGACCCAGTTCGAGACCATGTTGAGGCAGCGCGACGTCATCGGCGAATGGACTCGCGACGCGGCGGGGCGCGAGGCCTGGGCGGGCTCGTATCGCTGGGACAATATCCCGGGCGGAATTTTCCGCGTGCGGACGTCCAAGTCCAACGGGAGCAAGGAGGTCGTCCACGACCTGACGCGGCTCGAGCTGCTCTGGCCGCTCCTGCAGAAAGTTCCGCAGGACGAGCGCCGCGGCGCGATCGTCAAGGCTTACGGCGAGCCGATTCGGGAACGGAGCTACCGCAAGTGGTATCGCGAGATCGCGGACGCCGCCGGCATCCCGAAGTCGGTATGGAACATGGACAGCCGCGCCGGCGCCGTGACCGAGGCGCTCGAGGCCGGCGCCCCCATGGACGAGGTCCGCCGCACCGCCACCCACTCGAGCGCCGTCATGACGACCCGCTACGACCGCGCCGCCGAGACCGCGCCGGCCTCGGTCGCCGAAGCGCGCAAGCGCGCCCGGAAGACGCCATGACCGCCGAGAACGCCATCCGAACGGAACCTCCGAACGCGATGCGAACGGCGCTCAATGATTTCATGGGTTTAGGTGGTCGGGGCAGCAGGATTTGAACCTGCGACCTGAAGTACCCAAAACTTCCGCGCTACCGGGCTGCGCTATACCCCGATTTCGAAGGCGTGGCTAACATGAGAGGGCCGCGCGAACAAGGAGGACGAACGACTCCGAGTTATTCTCGTTGGCTCATATCGGGACCCGGGGTGTTGGGATGGGGATCTGACATGGCGGGTGGGTTGGGGCGGCGATTTTTTTGCTCGGAGGGTCTATCGCGGAGCGGAAATGTCTGACTCTCTCGGCGTCCAACCGAATCGCAGGACGTTGGCGCTTTGGGCGCCCTGGTCGATCTTTCGGGTTTGCTCGACGAAGCGAAATGTTTCGAATTCGTTCGTAAGGCTCGTTGGCCGGAGGGCGTGCGATGTTCGAAATGCGGGGGCGAGCATGTCGCGCGCAACGGCCATGACGAAACGCAACAATGGCGTCAGCGCTATGTTTGCAAGGACTGCGGGTCCGTTTCGACGATCTCTCCGGCACGATCCCGGCCGGGCGTCGGCGACCGCTGAAGGTCTAAATTTTCTTGTCTGTATTTCATGGGGCTCGATCTTTCGAACCGCCGGATTGCCCAGGAACCCCCACAACGTCCGAAAACGCGGAAAGGCGTTGCTCTCCGCCCTGGTCGAAGGGATCGTCCGGCCGTCACGCCGGGTCCCGGTATGAGCCAAAATCGAGTGAGAACCGTCCCGCGGGAAACTTTTGGAATTGCTGATCGAAAGAGCTTCGTTCGCGCCGGCGCCGGCGCTCGGGCGGCCCGAGGCTGAGGCCTACGACGCCGGCTTCTGGTCCCCTGGCGCGGGAGGCGCCGGGGCCGGCGCGAGCGGCGCCACCTGCACGGCGGTCGCCGCCGGCGAGCCGGGCGCGGCGATGACGGCGTCCGGCGCGGCGTCCGGGTCCTGGTACTTGGTCGCGTCGATCGACGACACCGCTTTGGCGTCCTCGGCGCGCGGGGCGGAAATCTGCGCGCCGATCGCGCCGATCACATTGGCCGAGTTGGCGAACACGGCGTGGCTGATGAAACGGTCGGCGTCGGAATAAGCACTGATGTCGACGACCTTCGCACCCAGGCTCTCGATCTCGGCGCGGTCCTCGGGCTTTGCGGCGTCGATCGCGCCGACGCGCTGACGCGAGCTGGCGATCATGCTGGAGAGCGACAGCGCCCGGTCGTTCGGCGTGGCGAACACGGTGACGTCGGCCGGCCGGATTCGCGTCATCTGCGAAGCGAACACGGTCATGTCGATGTCGGGCGAGGCGAGGATCACCTGACCGAGATGGCCGGAAAGATCCTTGTCGCCGGCGATCGCCGAAGCGCGCAGCGCCTCCATGCTGAGCCAGCCGCCCATCGAATGGGCGAGGATGTGGACCTTGCCGACGCCCGGCGTCTGGCCGAGATCGTGGAACAGGCCCTGCAACGCGTCGCGCGAGGCGGTGGCGCTGTCCTTGTCGGAGACATAGCCGAACAGGTCGCTCTTCGATGGCCAGGTGAACAGCACCATCACGCCGCCGAAATGTGCATCCGCCGCGATCTGGGTCGCGCGCAGGCGCGCCTCGTCGAAGCTGGTGTTGAAGCCGTGCACGAACACGAGCACGTCGCGGTTGACGCCGATCCGGCCCGAGATGTGCGAGGCGAGCTCGGCGCGGAACTCGTCCTCGTCGAGGTCGCGCTCGCCGGCGAGCGCGATGTCGTTGCGGCCGTTGGGCCGGCCCCACAGCGGCTCCTCGATCGAGCCGGCGTGATGGCCGGGCGGGACCGTCATGGTCGCGAGCGCGTAATGCGCCTCGCGGGCCTGCGCGCGCGCCGCCTCGCCCGTCTCGCCCTTGCGGGTCGAGGCGATGAACACCTGCACCGGCTGCGGCCGCTCGGGCGCGGAAGCGCTCGCGAACGGCGACAGGCCGGCGCCGTAGTCGCCGACCGTGTTCAGGTCCGGGCCGATGCAGCCCGATAGCGCGAGCGCGGCGGCGAGCGCCGCGCCGAGTGGCGGCGCGAACGGCGGCACGACTCTGGCGCCGCGCGGGGAGGCGTCCATCGAAACAACCTTTAACTGTTTGTTTAGGATAAGCAATTCGCCCGTCTACCCGAGGCGCTGCGCATGGCCCGCGCTCTTGCGGCGCCGGTGTGGCGAGAATGAGACCGGGCGCCGCCACGGGCGACGAGGCCGGCGCGCGGCGCGAACGTTTCGACAGGGCGAGCGCCGATGTCGACGCTGTCTACCGGCATCGAGACACTTCCGCGCGCGTCGCGACGCTGCGAACAATACGCTTGAACCTCGGCGCCGGCGTCCTTATCGACGATGACCTTACTTGTGCACGGTCAATCGGCTTCGCGCCCGGCAACCGGGAGGTGGACATGGACGGCCCGATCCAACGCGGAATGGCGGCGCAGCCCGGCCTCGGCGTGGCCGCCCTGCTGGCCTTCACGCTCGTTGCGGCGAACGCCGCCCGGGCCGGCGTCGTGAGCGCCGCGGTCACGCTGCCGTCCTGCGACGGCGGCCGCCTGAGGAATTGCACCGACACCCGCTATCTGAGCAAAGAGCCCGCCGGCGAGAAGAGCCGGTTCATCGGCTCGCCGGCGGTCGGCGGGGCCGTGGCGACCTTCGCCTCCGCCTTCGCCGCCTGGAACGCCGCCAACGGCGACGCCTGGAAGCTGGTGGACGGCGGCAAGCTCGATCTCCGGATCGACGCGACCGTCGACGTCAGCGCGAGCAATTCCGCAGGCGGGCTCTCGCCCGTGATCTTCACCCTCGGCGGCGGAAGCGCCGCGCTGCTCGGCAAGCTCGCGTGGACGCAAGCGCTCGTGGTCAATTACACGCCGATCGGGGGCGCGCTCCGGACGCCGATCGAGACGCTCGACACGTTCGGATTCAGTCAGGACGCCAATGGCGACAATCCCGGCTTCCCCAAGACCTGCGCTGGGGCGTCCTCCGGCGCCAGCCCTTCGAACGGCGCGTTCTGCGGACCGATCTACCCGTTTCAATATGGCGCGACCCTTTCGAACCGCGTGCTCCACGGCGTCCGCCTCGGCGTCGACCCGTTCTACGACGCGCCGCAGGGCCTGTGGCCGAATGCGAGCTTCGAGGCGGTCGCCCTGCTCTCCAGCGTCGAGCCGTTGATGGATACGCTGACCGTCTATCAGGGCGAGGCCTACGGGTTTTCGCTGCGCGCGACCGCTGCCGGGGCCGGGGCCGGACGATGGGCGACGAGCGCCGCTGCGGGCGATCCGGTCCCGGAGACGTCGACCTGGGCGATGGCGCTCGCCGGCTTCGCCGTCGCCGGATTGTTCCGTTTCGCCGCCCGGCGGCGGACCGTCGCGTAGGCGCGAAAAGGAGGCGCGTCGCCACGCGCCCCGAATGCGTGCGCCGCAGACCGCGTATATTTCAGTGCAGCGACGTGATCCCGTGCAACTGCAACGCTTCGAACACGCCGTCGAAGATAAGTCCGACCCCGATCGCCGAGACGAAGAAGCCGACGATGCGGGTGGTCGCGTCGATCCCCATGGGTCCCATGAACTTCGTCAGCCGGTCGGCGTAGGCAAGGCAGAGATAGGTGACGAGTATGGTCAGCACGATCGCCGCCGCGATGGCCGCGAACGACAGCAGCTCCGCGCCCGACTGCCTGATGGTCGCGGTCATGCCGATGATGGTGGCGATGGCGCCGGGGCCGAACATCAGCGGCATGGCGAGCGGAACGAAGGCGATATTGGCGTCCGGATCGGCGCCGGCGGAGGCGATCCCCTGGCCCTTCTGCGGCGTGAACAGCTCGAAGCCGATCTTCATCAGAATGATGCCGCCGACGACCCGCACCATGGCGAGCGGCACGCCGAAGATTCGCAGCATCAGCGTTCCGAAGACGAGAAAGAAGAAACACAGCAGCAACGCATAGAAGCATGAATTGCGCGCGACCGCGCGATGGGTCGCTTCGTCCTTGCCGAGCAGGAGCTGCAGATAGACCGGGAGCACCTCGAGCGGGTTGATGATCGCGAGCAGCGTCGTGAACGTGCCCACGAACAACGAGAGTTCTTTCTGCATCCGATCCCCCAGACCCGCCCTTTCGATAGCGCAGGCCGCCGCCGGGGTCCAGCGGCGAGGCGCCGGGACCTCCGGAAGGGCTCGACCGCCCGCCTACTCCCGGAACGGCGTCACGAACAGGCCGCCCGCCTCGGCGGGAGCGTCGGGTCCGCGGGGCAGGGCGAGGGGCGAGCGGTCGCCGAGATTGCGGGCGTAGATATCGGCGTAGCTTCCGGCTGCGGCCAGAACACGCCTACGCCAGTCGTCGGGGAGGCCGAGGTCCGCGCCGGACGCCGCGGCGGCCTCGGCGCCGCCTGCCGTCCAGGGTCCCGGCGGAAGCTCGGCGCGCTCGAGCGCCACCATCGCCCAGGCGACGATCGCCGTCCATTGCGGGTCGCTCGCCGGCGTGACCGCGAAGACGGGGAAGGTCGCGAGCGGCTCGGGCAGTATGCGGCTTTTCCGGCCTTTCGCGTCGCCCGAAAGGCGCGCCGCCGCGAGGTCGCCGATCTCGCCGGCTTCCGCGTCGCACTTCCGCGCCGCGTAGGCGTCGTCCATCTCGCCGGTTTCGGTGTAGGGCATGCGGGTGAAGTCGAGCCGACGGGCGGTCATATAGGCCTCTAGGCTGCGGTGCGCGGCGGAGCCCTGGTCGAAGCAGACCGACTTGCCCGCAAGGTCGGCGAGGCTCCTTGCAGCCGAGTCCTCGGGGACCCTGACGCTCGTAGAGACAAAGGCGACGGCCGGCCCGAGGATCGTCTTGCCGGCGAGGCGCTGGTCGAGGATCTCCGAGCCGTCGAGGAAGGCGAGGTCGTCGCGGCCGTCTCGCATGCGGTCGAAGGCGGCGTCGAAATCGTAGGGGTGGAACGCGACGCGGCCCTCCGGCCCGAGCAGCGCCGCGCCGATCGCCCGGCAGAGGTCGAGATAGAGGCCGCCAGCCTCGCGCCCGTCGGGCGACTGGCCGGCGAGCCCCGGCCGCGAAACGCCGCCGCAGCGGATGACCCCCTCGGCCCTTATGCGATCGACGACCGGGCCGGCTTGGGCCGCGAGCGGGGGGACGAACGCGAAGGCGAGCGTGGCGGCCTGGGCCGTCCGTGCGACAAGCCGCGACTTCAATTGTAATCCGGCAGCGTCGCGGGCAGCGAATTGAACCCCTCGGGAATCGCGTTCGGGATGTTCTGCCGCACGTTCTCCGGGACCACCCCGATCGCCGCGCAGCCCTTGCCGCCGTAATGCGGGAAGGTCTCGACGTCCGCGCTCGGGATGAGGGCCAGCGAAGCGGGCAGGGGCGGCAGGGCGCCCGTCACGCGCGCCTTGTCGAAGCCCGAGAGCAGGCCGTCGGTGACGGGCGAGGGCGTGTCGCGCGGCCCGAGATATTTCTGCTCGAACCCCTTGGGCGCGACGGCGTTGAAGGCCGGCGAATCGCCATCCGCGAGCGCTTGCTTTTCGTCGGGCAGGCTCGAAAGCGCCGGCAGGCCGAAGAGCGCGTTGATCGTCTCGATGATCGCGTTGTGGTCGCCTTCGGCGTGCGAGACCGCATGCGCCCGCGCATAGGGCGAGATCACGATGAGGGGGATGCGGATGCCCCGCGCGAGCGGCAGCCCGTCGGGGCCCCAGCTGAGAATGCGCGGCGGAACGTGGTCGTAGAGGCCGTCCGATTCGTCGTAAGTGATGACGATGGCGCTTTGCTCCCAAAGCTTCGGGTTGCTCGCGACCGCGTTGATGACGCGCGCGTTCATCGCCTCGGTGAGCTGGCTGTCGGAATAGCCCGGATGGTCGTCGTCGCCCGACTTGACCTTGGCGATCTTGGCGAGCTCGTCCGGCGTCAGGCCTTTGGGGTCGGGGTAGTTCGGGTTCTGGATGACGGCGGTCTGCTTCGGATAGCCGAGATTGTAATAGCCGCCGCGGACATAGAACACGCCGCCCTCGGCCGGCAGGTCGCCTCCGGCGAGGTCGGCGAAGAAGTCGCCTTCGCCGCGCAGGTTGATCTGCTCGACCGGATTGTCGGCGACGTAGCCGAAATATTGCGCGCCGTTGTGGTGGCTGACATAGGCCTTGTGCGAGACGACGAGGCCGGCGTCCGTCGGCTCGAGGTCGTAGCCGTTCTGATACCATCGCCACTCGACGGGGGGCTTGCCGAGCGCCGCGATGGCGGGAATGTCCTTCTGGACGTCGGCGAGGTCGAAGGCCGGATTGCGGTCCCATTGGGTGAAGAGGTTGATCCAGCCGCCCATCATGGTGAGCGGCAGGGAGGCGAAGGTCAGGTTCGAGGCGGTGTTGCCGGGCTCCCAGTTCTCGCCTGGGGCGGTGGGCTCGCGCCCGAGGGCGGTCTGGTCGAACGCCGAGCCCCACCATGGCTGCGGATCGTTGAGGAGCGGCGGACCCTGCGTCGTCGCCGCGCCGCTGTAGGTCTTGCCGTTGATCGCGCCGCCGATGGTTCCGGTGAAGCCGGCGCCGGCGGGCTTTTCGGTCGGGCTCGGGTGCTTCACCCATTGCGTCTCGCCCCCCTGGCCGGCGAGGATCGCGACCGCGTTCGGGGTCGAGGGCGTGTCCTCGGTGGCGAAATTGTTGTCGAACAGGGTGAAGCGGCTGGCCCAGCGCCAGAAGAACGGGATCGTGTCGCAGTCCATGTGCGCCATGGCGAGGCGGGCGAACTGGGTCCCCATCTTCTCGCCTTTTTCGCCGAAGCTCGCGAATTTGCGCCATTCGACCTCGGCGAACTTGTCCATCTTCGCGACGCCGTCCTGCACGTCCATCTTGGCCGCGAGGCCTTTGTGCGAATGGTCGGTCGAGTCCTTGAAAGAGGCGTTTTCATGCGGGCCGACCAGGAACGGCTGCACCGCGACCGTGCGGCCCGTCACGGTGTCCAGATAGGTCTGGGTGAAGCCGGGCGTGTCGGCGGGCGCGCGCGGCTTTTGGCCGTCGGAATAGAGCCCGTCGGCGCCGGGGAACGTGCCGTACTCATGGTCGAACGAGCGGTTCTCGTTGAAGAGGACGAAGACGTACTTGACCTTTTTGCGCAACGCCTCGATGTCCGCCGCCGACCACTCGGGGCTCGACCAGCGCGGGTCGGCGTCGGAGACGAAATAGGGGGCGACGTCGGCCTGCGGATCGGGCTGGGTCGTCACCAGCGGGCGCGGGTCCGCAGCGAAGGCGGACGGGCCGAGGGTCGCGATCGCGGCTAGGGCCGCGGCGCCGCCGAGGACGGATTTCATCACAATGCCCCGCGTTTCGTATGTCTTGGCGCGCGAGGCTTAACAGATGGACGCTGTCACAGTCGAGCGCGCCGGCCCGGGCGCTTCCCCGGAAAGCGCCGGGGCATCGTTCTTCGCGCCGCCTCCGCTGTCCCAGGTACAGCCGTGAGCGGCTCGATGAGAAGGAACGCCCGCGCGTGCTGCGCTCCCTTTCGCGCGAGAGGAGTCGAAACCGGCCCTGCGAGGCCGCCCCGCGCGCGGTTTGCAAGCGCTCGCGCGATTTCAAGGCGCCGGAGCCAAATTCGTCTTTCGGAGCGACGGCCAAGCCCCCTGCGAGAGCGGCTCGGGGGTTACGATCAGGACGGGATTCCGCGAGGCCTTTTAGCCGTATTTCAGCCACAATTCGGCGCGCCGGAGCGGATGTCCAAACGCTTCCGGTCGGGCGCCCGGCGCGCGCCGCGCGGGCTTCGTCGCGCTCGAGACGCTATTCCCGCAAGCAGCGCTGCGGGAATGAGGCGAGCGGCGTCACGGGTCCATCGGAAGTTATGAGGACCGCTCTACCTGACATTCTATTTTTCCGCAACAATTTCTTCTCCCTTCTCATGTCGCGAACGAACCCGAGCCCGCCTCCAGGCCCCTCGGGCCGACCGGCCGGCGGCGTGAATGCGCGCGAGGCCGGCTGCGAAGGCTCACGGGGCCGAGGCGCCGTCGCCGTCATCTCCGCACAAGACAATCGAAGTTCGTTGTTTCCCTCTTGTTCATCGGGTGTAGATTGCTCACATAATCATCTTTCTGGATTTGGCTTTTGTCCGCGAAACAGACTCCACGGCCGGGTCCGTCGCCTGTTCCCTTCTACGGCGCCGCGCTCGCGGTGGCGGCGGTCGTGGCTCTGCTGTCGGCTTATGTGGTCTGGCAGTTCCGGCTGGCGGACTATGCTTCCAGCGGGCGCGCGTCGCTCAACATCGCCAGGCTCATCGCCGACGATGTCGGCAATTCGTTCGATCGGCTCGACGCGACGCTGAAGTCGGTCGGGCGCTTGTACGTCGACAGCAGGGACAGCGGGCCGGAAGAAAACGCGCGCCTCGTCGAATATACCCGGTTCACGTCAGAACCCGAAAATCCTTCGGATTGATGACGCGGAAGTTGTCGGTGACCGAACTGCGAAACTCTGGCCAGCGTCTGGGAA
>CAIZGR010000768.1 GCA_903932535.1 uncultured Hyphomicrobiales bacterium
AACACGAGGCGGGCGATTTCGTCCTGCGCAGCCGCACGAAGGCCACAGGCGGCTTCAACGGCGCGCTAGAGCAGTTCGGTCATAGGAGAAGGATATCCGCTTCCGAGACAGGACGGAAGCGAAAATCCTCGGCTCCGATGCGCCACAACGGTGACAGTCCATTTTATTAACTTCAACGACCGTGGACCCTACCGTTGGCGCATGGCCCGTAAAGCGACCGCGGTGTCGGCGTTGGGAGATAAATGCACTGTCACCGGAACCCCTGTCACCGGAACCCCGGAACCCGGAACCTGTCACCGGAACCATGCCAACCCAAGGGGGGGCCAGTTCTTCGTGTCGCAAGGGGTCCAGTTCCGGATGTCGTTTGACACGGCGAGCACTCTCGTTGAAGCAGGGGGCAGCTGGCTGCTCGGCCTAATCTCATCAAACGCGAGCGCGGCTTTCCGACGAATTGTCTTCGTGCAATGGCCACATGTCGCGCGATTGCGCGACAGATGGTCGCAGGAGCTTCTGTAAACAATATGCTGGAAACAATAGGCTGGACGTGGTAACTCGCATACGTAACCGGCTGCGTGAAAAGGAACTCGAATTTTCTACTTTGGGTGGAGTTGGAAAAGCGGTGGTTGCGCGCAGTAGGCGTAGCGTTTGGTGATGAAGATTGAGAGGTAGGATCAACGTCGAAGGCGACCCGCTTCGCTGTTGAGGAGGTGAGAAAGATGCCTATCGCGCAAATAGACGTGATTCCGACTGACTATGATAAGTGGATGGATGCGTCAAAAACGTGGGGTGCCCAGAATCCCAGCCGGGCGCAATATACTGCTTCTCTTATACCCGATGGCGTGCACGTATTAGATATCGGTGCCGCGTCAATGGTTTTGCGGCGGCACCTAAAGCCGCGATGCACGTATACACCATCAGACATAGTTGATAGAGGCGAGGGCTGTATCGTTTCAGACCTAAATCTATACGAATTTCCACATGGACATTACGACTGGATTTCAGTGATTGGAGTTCTCGAATACATAAATGATGTCCGATGGGTGATTACCCGGGCGGGGGTCTCGTCGAAGAAAGTGCTTCTCAGCTACAATTATCTCGAAATCCAACCTAACCTGATAGCGCGGCGCGAGTCTGGTTGGCATTCACATCTGGATCAACGTTCTTTGGAGCAGATGATATCAGAATCGGGTTGTCAAAACGTCCATAGTCCGGCTCCAGCTTGGTATATTATTTCTTTTGACAGGGGCGCATAGATGACGCTCGTCGACAACAACATATCTGCAGGTAACGCGTCTTGGACGTTTGAGGGAATAAGTTCGGATTTTGAGAGCCATGTAGAGAAGTCCGTTCCGTTATATAACTTCGGGCACGATCTCGTTTGCAAGTATTCGGATTTCTTTATTACGTCACGAGATAGCAGGATTTATGAGTTGGGCTGCTCGACGGGGCGCTTACGCGAAAACTGCTGAAATGGCACTCGGAGAGACCTGGCCTCAAAATAGTTGGTATTGATCCAATCCAAGATATGATTGACGCTGCGGCGAGTAGGGGTGCTGGTGATCCGCGAGGTTTGTATTTGTGCGAGGACGCGCTTGCGGTTGATATGTCTGGCGCTGACATGATAGTATCCTATTATACGATTCAATTTGTACCTCCCCGGATAAGGCAGGAATTGATAAACAAGATCTATAACTCTCTCAACTGGGGTGGCGCATTTATCTTGTTTGAAAAGGTGAGAGCCCCAGACGCGCGATTTCAAGACTATGCCAACCAAGTGTATACAGATTTCAAGGTCGATCACGGGTTCTCGGCGGAGAATATTGTGAATAAGACCAGGAGCCTTAAGGGCGTGCTTGAGCCGTTCTCGACAGATGGAAACCTGGGTCTGCTAAAGCGAGCGGGCTTTGTCGATATGATGACGCTCCTGAAGTGGGTTTGTTTCGAAGGGTTCCTGGCAATTAAGTAGGGATGGCCGTGAGCTATAGTTTATGGAGTGCCTATCCGGTTAACGCCCACACCTAGCAGCCTGTCGGACTTAACGGGCGGACGGTCGTTTGAGCGAGACAGGCGCCGATTGTGGCTGTAGATTCACTTTCACGGTCGCTGGCATTATGGTGACGGTGCGTTTTATTGATTTCCTCGACGACGCGCATTATTAATGGCAAATGAATTACGTTAAATAGTCTCCAAAACGACCGGAAACAAGCGCCCGCTCTCTGAAGTCACCGCTCCTTTTCCAGAAGCTCGCAGTTCGCCCGCCCGCACACGGCTTCCCTGTCAGCCTCGGCCTCCGGCCGCGACCGAATCGCAAAAGGCGCCGCAATCCCTTGAAACGGCTCAGAACCGAATCGGAAATGGCTGGGCCGCCCCGCGCCCCCGCGCGCCCGCGTCCAGCCCGTCCGCGTCGCGCCGTCGCCGATGAGAACCGGCTCTCCGGCCTTCTGCCCTGCGCGCCGAAGGCGCGTCTCGCGATCGGGATCTCGGCGCCGCTGATTTCAATTCCCGATCCCCTCACGGCTCCGCCCGCTCGGCCCGCTCCCGCTCGACCCGCCGCTTCTTGGCTTGGTTACGGTGACAGGATACGGTGACAGTGCATTCTATTTGGGGTCCCGGGGTTCCCGTGACAGTTCCGTAGTTCCGGTGACAGTGCATTTTATTGGCACGCGCTGACAGTGCATTTATCTCTGAATCGCAGTCAGTGTAATGCCCTGACGCCACTTCGGCCGAGACTCCGCCGCGTCTCCTCGATCCAGCCCTTCAGCGGCGCGAGCCGCGGCCCTTGCGTAAGGCCGCCGCAGCCGCGTCCGTGCGGCGCCTGCGCCCAGGCCGCGACGGCGACGGCGGTCTTGCCGTCGGCCGACCAGATCGGCGCGCCGGAATCGCCCGAGCAGGCGCCGGCGATCCGCCCCGCCGGGTCGGCGGCCCAGACGAGCACGCTCGACGCCGGCGCGCGCACCGCGAGGGCGACGCTGCGCAAGATTCCGCCCGACTTCCAATCGCCGTCGCGCGTCGAGCCGAAGCCCGTCAGGATGACCGCGTCGCCGACCGCCGGCCCGTCGCCGGACGCGATCGCCGCGCCGGCGAAGCGGGCGTCGAGCGGAGAAGCGGTCCTGACCAGCGCGACGTCGATCGACGCGACGCGGGCGCGGATCGCGTCGGGGCGGTATTGCGGATGGGCGAGGGCGGCCTCGACCGGGATGACGACCGGCGCGCCCGAGGCGTCGCGATAGTGGACCGCCATGTCGCCGACGCCCCTCAGGCAATGGGCGGCGGTGAGAAGCGTGCGCGAATCGAGCACGAGGGCCGAGCAGAAACCGGCCTCGCCCGGACCGCGCATCAGCACCATCGCGACCCGGCCGGCGAACCGCCCGTCTGGCGCGGCCCCGACCAGCGCCGCCGAGGGCGACCCGAGAAACGCCGGAAGCAAGGCCGGCAGAAGACGCAGGACGGGGCGGCGCGAAGACATGGCCGTTCATGCGACGGAACCGGCGCGCGTTCAATCGGCGCGGCGCGGGCCGGCCGGCTGCGTTCAGATTGCATTCAGCGGCCAAAGCGAAGATGTTGGGCGCCGTAGGGACAAAGGGGTTTCGTCGTCATGGCCGCGCTCGCCACCGTCAGTCGCGCCGCGGTCGTCTGCCTCGCGATGACGGGGGCCGGCGCGCGCGCCGCGGAGGCCGAGTCCCGTCCGTCCGCCGCGAAGCCCCCCTGCCTCAACGCAGCCGACACGCGCGAGCAGGTGAAGGCGCACAAGCTCCTCGAGCCCTATGCGGCGCTCAAGACCGCGGCCCAGCAGCGCAAGGCCGAGGCGCTGTCGGCGAAGCTCTGCGTCAACGGCGACGACTTCCTCTACGAAATCACCCTCCTGCATCGCGACGGCCGCCTGATCCACGTCCAGATGGAAGCCGGCACCGGCAAGCTGATCGCCCGCCCTCCGCGCGAGCCCCGCGAGCCCAGGGACGCGCACGAGGCGCACGAGCCGCCGATCAAGAACTGACCGAAGGAGAGCAAGACCGCATGCGCCTGCTGGTTGTCGAGGACGATCGCGATCTCAACCGCCAGATTTCTTCGGCGCTCGAAGCGGCCGGCTACGCCGTCGACCGCGCCTTCGACGGCGAGGAAGGCTGGTTCCAGGGCGACACCGAGCCTTACGACACCGTCGTGCTGGACATCGGCCTGCCCAAGCGCGATGGCCTCTCCGTCCTCGAGGCTTGGCGCAAGGCGGGGCGGACGATGCCGGTGCTGATCCTCACCGCGCGCGACCGCTGGAGCGACAAGGTCCAGGGCATCGACGCCGGCGCCGACGACTATGTCGCCAAGCCCTTCCACATGGAGGAGGTTCTCGCTCGCCTCCGGGCGCTCCTGCGCCGCGCCGCGGGCCACGCCTCGAGCGACCTCCAGATCGGCCCGGTGCGGCTCGACGCGCGCGCCGGCCGCGTCACGGTCAACGGCCAGCCGGTCAAGCTCACCAGCCACGAGTACCGGCTCCTGTCCTACCTCATGCATCACGCGGGGCGCGTCATTTCGCGCACCGAGATCGTGGAGCATCTCTACGAGCAGGATTTCGACCGCGATTCCAACACGATCGAGGTGTTCATCGGGCGGCTGCGCAAGAAGCTCGGCGTCGACGTCATCAAGACCGCGCGGGGCCTGGGCTATCTCCTCGGCGTCGAGGACGAAACCGCGACCCGCTAGAAGCCTCGCCCCGCTCACCCCTTGCAGCCGGGCTCCGCGCTCTTGCGCACCCAGAAGGTGTAGACCTTGCAATCGCCGGCGGACTTCGGCGCGTTGGCCGGGACCTTCCCGGCGACCGGCGGAAGCAGCCGCAGGTAGGCGACGAGCGCGCGGATGTCCTCCTCGTCCCAGTTCGAGAAATGGTCCCAGGGCATCCCCTGCCAGAAGAGCGGCCGGCCGTCGCGCGCGACCCCGCTGCGGATCGCGCGCGCGATCTCGGCGTCGCTCCAGGCGCCGATCCCCGTCTCCCGGTCGGAGGAGATGTTGGAGACGAAGATCGTGCCGAAACCGTATTCCTCGGAAAAGGCGCCGTTGAGCTTGAAGCCGCCGGAGCCGTCGTTGGCGTGGCAGTAGGCGCAGGAGGCGACGCTGAAGAGATATCGGCCGCGCCTGACCATGGCGGCCGCCTCGGGCGGGAGCGCCGCGACATCGGGCGCCGGAATGCTTCCGCTGGCGCCGTCGGCCACCCGGTCGGGCGGCAGAAGGGCGATCGACGGCGTCGCATAGACGAACCAGCCGGCGGCGCCGCAGACGGCGAGCGCGACGACCCCGGCCGCGCCGAGCGCCCATTCCCTTGGCGACGATGGCCGTCTCACGAGCGCCAGGATCGCCGCCAACGCCGCCGCCGCCTGGCCATAGACGAGCCAGTTCTGAACCCGATCGGGAGACGCGTTCGCCGGGTTGGCGAAGCTCCCTTCGGCGTAGGTCAGGGTCGGCGGAGGCGCGGCCGGCAATCCGCCGGCCATGATCTTGCGGGCGATCGTTTCGACAAAGCCGGCGTGCAGCGGCGAGGGGATGGCGTTGTGAACCGGCGGCAGCGTCTTGAGATAGAATCCGATCGCCTCCGCGTCCTGGGCGCCGAGCCGATGCAGATACATCCACGGCATGCCCCACATATTGAGGGCGCGCCCGTCCAGGCCGCGGCCGTCGCGGATCGCCGCGGCGATCTCGCCTGCCGTGGCGCGGCCGAGGCCGGTTTCGAGGTCGGACGTCAGGTTACGGCTGACGAACACGCCCTGCGGCAACGCGCCGACGCGCATGCCGCCTGCGAGATAGTGGTCCTCCCGATAAATGCCGCCGCCGTCGACTTCCGTGTGGCAGAGGCCGCACATCTCGGCGCGGACGAGGTAACGGCCGCGCGCCACCGGGTCCGAGGCTTCCCCCGGCCCCTGCAACGCGCCGCCCGCCGCCCAGGGCGCGACGCGCTGGTTGGCGAGCAGGTAGTTCACCACGTCCCAGCGCTGGCTCGCGTCGAGCCGCCGCGCAGAGGACGGCATCGGACCCGGCGCGAGCCCGGTCGTCAGGCGCAGCCAGATCTCCTCGGGCGCCGAACCGCCGCGGAAGGTCCAGGGCGCGGTCAAGTCGCGCGACACGACCGGATAGCCCTTGGCGTCTTCCAGGACCTTGCCGCCGCGCAGGTCGTCGCCGTGACAGGCGGCGCAATCGGCGTCCGCGTAGAGCGCCTTGCCGCGCGCGAGGCTCGCCTCGGTCGGCGCCGGCCGCGGCGGGACGGCGACCGGCGGCTGGCTTTGCGCGAAAGCCGGCGACATCGCCTTGACGACGCCGGCGAGGCCGCGAATCTCGCCGGGCGTGAGGATGTCCTTCCAGCCCGGCATGCCGCTTGCGGCCAAGCCTTCGGCGATCGTCGCGGTGAGGTCGTCGTCGCTCGGCGGAGCCCCGGCCGGGGTCGACTTGTATTTGTAGGCGCCCTCGGTGAAATCGCGCGGGCGGGGGATCATCGACGGCGCCGCCGGTCCGTTCCCGCGACCGTCGGGACCGTGACAGACCGCGCAATGCGCGAAATAGATCCTCTCGGCCGCAGTCGCCCCTTGCGGCGCGCCGGCCGCGGGCGGCCAGGGCAGGTCGGCGTAGCGCTTCGGATCGGGACTCCATCGCGACACCGGCTCGACCATCGCCTGCCGGACGAGGATCGTTCGGCCGAGGTCCAGAAGCAGAAGGACGAGGATGGCGGCAAGCGCAATCCGGCCGCGTGCAATCGGTGGGATGATCATGCGCGCCTCCAAGGGCTGAGGCCGGTTTGTTCGCCGGGGCAGGTGGTACTATATGGAACCAGTCATAGCAGGACGATGCGTGGAATGGAACCGATCAGTACCAAAAAAGCGAAAAAAAAGAGCGAGAGGACCCGCGCCGACGCCGCGGTCGAGGCCCGGCGGGCGGCCGTTCTCGCGGCGGCGGGCGACGCGTTCCTGTCGAAGGGCTACGCCGCGACGACGACGCTCGAGATCGCGCGGCGCGCGCGCACGTCCAAGCGCGCCCTCTATCAGCTTTTCGCCGGCAAGCGCGCGATTCTCGACGCGATCGTCCGCGAGCGCAGCAGCGAGATGACGGCGCCGATCGCGATGGCGCCGCCGCAATCCGCCGCCGATTTCTTCGCGACGGTCGAGGCCTTCGGCGCCGCCCTCCTGGGGCGGCTCGCAGACCCGACGACGATCGCGCTCTATCGGCTCGCCATCTGCGAAACGGACCCGGCGAACGCGCTCGGGCAGGCGCTGGAGACCAATGGCCGCGCCCACGTGTTCGAGCGGATGCGCGGCTATGTCGGCGAAGGCGCGGCGCGCGGATGGATCGAAGCCTCCGACCTCGACGCGCTGACCGAGGCGTATTTCGATCTCCTGATCGGGTCCTTGACGATGGAGCGGCTGCTCGGCGCCGGCTCAGGCCCCGGCGAGGCGCGGCTCGCCGCCCGCGCGCGCCGCGCGGCGAACGCGTTGAAGGCGCTGTCGGGTCATTTCTGAGCGGCTCAGACCAGACGGCTCTGCGTCTTGGCGGCCGCGATGAAGCTCGCAAACAGCGGATGCGGCTCGAAGGGGCGCGACTTCAGCTCCGGGTGATATTGCACGCCGATGAACCAGGGATGGTCGGCAAGCTCGATCGTCTCGGGCAGCACGCCGTCGGGCGACATGCCGGCGAAGATCATGCCGCTGTCTTCGAGGCGGGCGCGGTAGGCGGTGTTGACCTCGTAGCGGTGCCGGTGGCGCTCGAAAATCTGGGTCTGCCCGTAAATCCCGGCGATCCGCGAGCCGGGCTTGAGAAGGGCGGGGTAGGCGCCCAGCCGCATCGTGCCGCCGAGGTCGCCCTCCGCCCGGCGCAGCTCGAGCTCGTTGCCGCGCAGCCACTCGGTCATCAGCCCGACCACGGGTTCGGGCGTTCCCCCGAATTCGGTCGAGTTCGCCTCGGGCAATCCGGCGAGCGACCGGCAGGCCTCGATCACCGCCATCTGCATGCCGAAGCAGATGCCGAAGTAGGGAACCTTGCGCTCGCGCGCGAAGCGGGCCGCGAGAATCTTGCCTTCTGCGCCGCGCGCGCCGAATCCGCCGGGCACCAGAATGCCGTGCACGCCCTCGAGACGGGCGGCCGGGTCGGCGGTCTCGAAGATCTCGCTTTCGATCCAGTCGAGCCTGACGCGCACCCTGTTGGCCATGCCGCCGTGGGTGAGCGCCTCGATCAGCGATTTGTAGGCGTCCTTGAGGCCGGTGTACTTGCCCACGACCGCGATCGTGACCTCCCCCTCGGGGTTGTGATACGCCCTCGACACCTGCTCCCAGCGCCGCATGTCGGGCTTCGGCGCGGGCTCGATGCCGAACGCGGCGAGCACCTCCCGATCGAGCCCGGCGGCGTGGTAGAGCGCCGGCACGTCGTAGATCGAGCGGGCGTCGCGCGCCTCGACCACCGCGCTCTCGCGCACGTTGCAGAAGAGGCCGAGCTTGCGCCGCTCCTCGCGCGGGATCTCGCGGTCCGAGCGGCAGAGCAGAATGTGCGGCTGGATGCCGATCGAGCGCAGCTCCTTGACCGAGTGCTGGGTGGGCTTGGTCTTCAGCTCGCCCGCCGTCGGGATGTAGGGCAGCAGCGTCAGGTGGATATAGACCACGTGGCCCCGTGGAAGATCGTTGCCGAGCTGGCGGATCGCCTCGAAGAACGGCAGGCCCTCGATGTCGCCGACCGTGCCGCCGATCTCGACCAGGACGAAATCGACACCGTCGTTGCCGTCCAGGACGAAATCCTTGATGGCGTTGGTGACATGGGGGATGACCTGCACCGTCGCGCCGAGAAAGTCGCCGTGCCGCTCGCGGGCGATCAGCTCCTGATAAATGCGGCCGGTGGTGATGTTGTCCTGCCTGTTGGCGTTGCAGCCGGTGAAGCGCTCGTAATGGCCGAGGTCGAGGTCGGTCTCCGCCCCGTCGTCGGTGACGAACACCTCGCCGTGCTGGGTCGGGCTCATCGTGCCCGGATCGACGTTGAGATAGGGGTCGAGCTTGCGCAGGCGGACCGTATAGCCGCGCGCCTGCAGCAGCGCGCCGAGCGCCGCCGAAGCCAGACCCTTGCCGAGCGAGGAAACCACGCCGCCGGTGATGAAGATGAACCGCGCCATGGGATTTGTCTGTTAGCGGATCGCATTCGATTCTGCGAGACGAAAGTTCGCGCGGCAAAATCCTCATGGGCGGGGAACCCGCGCTTGACCGGCCGGCGCGGTTAAACCTAAGCGGGGCTTCTTTTTCCCGAGACGTCAAGGGTCTGAGCTTGCGCGCATTTTCCTCTTTGGACGCACAGAAATATAGCCATGTAAACCCGATGTTTCCGTTGATTGCGCATGGCCTTTGCGCTATCCATCGGCCAAGTACATCGAGACCGTCCCCAATCGCTCCTCCCCGCCCGCCATCCTGCTGCGCGAGAGCCGGCGGCACGGCGGGCGGGTGCGGAAGCGCACGCTGCTCAACCTCTCCCACTGGCCGGCCGAGCACGTCGAGGGGGTGCGCGGCGTCTTCGAGGGCGGGGTCGTGCTACCGCCGGGGGAGTGGCCCTTCTCCGTCGAGCGCTCGCTGCCGCACGGGGCTGTCGCCGCCGTGCTCGGCGCGACCCGCGCCGCCGGCCTCGACACGATCATCGGGCCGCGGAAGAGCCCAACCGCCCGCGCGCCCCGCCGCCTGCGCAACGTGCGCGAGGCCGGAACCCCACCGTCCAGGTCGTCGGACAGGTCTACGACCGCTTGTTGTCCAACTTGCAACGTCAGCGCATGCGATTGCAAAGCACACAACACGTCGATTCCGGCCGTTGGATCGCTCGGGACGAACTCCCGCACAGCGCGGACTCCAGCCTTTACTTGGCGAGCCTCGTACGTCCGCTGTCCCGCCCATTCCCGCCGCTCGGCCCACACCCGCTCCCCGCGCGTTTGAGATATCGCCTGTCGGGCGTCCACCGCCATCGCGGGCGGCGGACCCGGGGGACGCAGGCGCGCGTCGAGACGGAAACGGCGACGCGCCCGCCCTCCAGATTCGCAGGACGGGGCGCGCTTGCGGCCGGCGGTCACCGCACGGCGACGAAGAACAGCCTCGGGAACGGCAGCAGGACCGTGCCGTCGGGCTCGGCCGGATAAGCCTCTGTGATCGCGGCCCCGTAGCGCGCGAGATAGGCCTCGCGCTCCCCGGCGTCGAGCGGATCGAGGAACGGCCTCAGCCCCGTGCCTTTCACCCATTCGACGATGGAGGGCGCGCCGGCGAGCGGGTGGAAATAGGTCGTCCGCCAGATCTCGACGCGTTGCGCATGGCGCCGCAGCAGGCGGAAATACCAATCGGCGCCCTGGCGCACGGCGCGCGCCTCGGCCGCCTCCGCAAGTTTTTTCGCCCAGGGTCCGGCCGCCGCGACCTCCCGCATCAGCCGATGCGACGGCTCGTCGAGATTGTCGGGCGTCTGGACCGCGAGCGCGCCGCCCGGGGCGAGTCTCGCGATCAGGGCCGGCAGCAGGGCCTCGTGATCGGGAATCCACTGGATGACCGCGTTGGCCAGGATGACGTCGAAGTCCGCGCCTTGCCAGCTTTCGACGTTGGCGACTTCGAAGGCGACGTCCGGCAGACGTTTCCGCGCCGCCGCGATCATGTCGGGCGAACTGTCGATCCCGACGATCTCGGCGCCCTCGCAGCGCGCTCGCAGGACCTCGGTCGAGTTGCCGGGACCGCATCCGATATCCGCTGCGCGGCGGACCCCGGAGGCGGGGACGCGGGCGAGCAGGTCCCACACCGGACGGGTCCGCTCCGCCTCGAACTTCACATACTGGGCGGCCGACCAGCTCATAAGCGGCTCAAGGGTAGAGCCGGCGGCGCTCCCAAGGCGCGTCGAGGTCCGCGCGGCTGAACAGGACGCGGTCGTGCAGGCGGAACGCCCCGTCATGCCAGAACTCGATCTGAAGGGGCGCGAGCCGCCAGCCGCGCCAATAGGCCGGCCGGGGGATTTCGCCCTCGCCGAACCGCTTCGTGTAGGATTCGACCGCCGCCTCGAGGACCGCGCGCGACTCGAGCGGACGGGACTGCTGGCTCGCCCAAGCGCCGATCCGGCTCTGCCGCGGCCGCGAGACGAAATAGGCGTCGACCTCCGCCTCCGCGAGCGGGCTCACGAGGCCGCGGAATCGCGCCTGCCGCCTCAGCGACTTCCAGTGGAACAGGGCGGCCGCCTTGGGATGGCCCGCCAGCTCGCGCCCTTTGGCGCTCTCGGCGTTGCCGAAGAAAACGAGGCCCTGCGGGCCGGCGCCCTTGCACAGCACCGCCCGCGCGTCGGGCAGGCCGGCCTCGTCGACGGTGGCCAGGGTCATCGCCTCGGGGTCGTTGATCTCGCTGGCCGCGGCGTCCTCGAGCCAGAGGTCGAACAGGGCGAAGGGGTCTCCGGCCTCGGTGAAGTCGCCCGTCGTCACGCTGCCCACGGCTTTGCCGCTCCCTGTCCGATGAACCCGATCCCCGCCTGCTCCGTCATAGCCGCGTCCGCTGGGATCGACAACCGCGCGCGGCTCGGCGAAAGTTTGGGAATCGGCGCGAGCGAGGCCTCGGTCTTGCATGAAGCCCCGCCAAGGACCAGATAAGTTCAGGAGACATCGGCGGTCGCGCTTCGTCAAGGCGGTCGCATTACAATGGGCTCATGATGCGCAATCCTTATGACGTTCTCGGGTTGTCGAAGTCGGCCAGCGCCGCGGAGATCAAGTCCGCGTTCCGCAAGCTCGCCAAGAAGTTTCATCCCGACCAGAGCAAAGAACCTCGGGCCAAGGAGCGTTTCGCCGAAGTCGGCTCCGCCTACGAGATTCTCGGCGACGAAAAGAAGCGCGCCGCTTTCGATCGTGGCGAGATCGACGCCGAGGGGAAGCCGCGCGCGCCGCAGTTCGAGGGCTTCGGCTTCGGCCGCCAGCCCGGAGGCGGCGGCTTCGGCTACGATTTCGGGCCGGGCGGGTTCCCGCCCGGCTCGGGATCGATCGACCAGGACATTCTGTCCGAGTTGTTCGGCGGCGCTCGGCGCGCCCGCGCCAAGCCGCAACAGGCCGGCAAGGGGGAGGACATTCCTGTCACCGTGGCCGTTCCGCTGGAGACGGTGGCGACCGGCGGTTCGGTCCGCGTCGTCCTGCCCACCGGCCGGATGCTGGACGCGAGCGTGCCCGCCGGAATCGAGGAAGGGAAGTCGATACGCCTGCGCGGCCAGGGCCATCCGGGCGTGCACGGCGGCCCCGCCGGCGACGTCATCGTCACGATCCGATACGCGCCCCATCCGGTCTTCAAGGCCGAGGGACGCGATCTGCGGCTCGATCTGCCGGTAACGCTCTACGACGCCGTGCTGGGCGGGAAGGTCCGCATGCCGACGCTCGGCGGCGAGGTCGAAATGTCGATTGCGCCCGGCATGAGCGGCGGGCGGGTCCTGCGGCTGCGCGGCAAGGGCTTGCCGGGCGCGGGCGACGCCGTGGCCGGCGACCTGCTGGCGACCATCCGCATCGTGCTGCCGAACGCCGAGGATTCGGAATTGACCGAGCTCATGCGCAAATGGCGTGAGCTGAAGCCCTACGATCCGCGCTCGGGTCGCGGGTAACGCGGTCGGCGGTCCGATCACAAAGCGTCGATGTGAGCGGACCCGAATATTTTGTGACGTGGGACGGCCGGGCACCGACTTCCCATGCGCGTTTGGCTTGTCTAAGGGTTGCCGAGGCATTCCGGTCCCGGAACGGAGCTCAGCGAGGGTTTGATGGAGCAAGCGAATGTTGTCGCCGCAGCGCCGGGCGTCATGCGCGGGATGCGCGGGATCGTTCTCGGCGTGGCCAATAGCCGCTCCATCGCCTGGGGAATCGCGCGCGCCGTCCACGCCGCGGGCGCCGAACTGGGTTTGACCTTCCAGGGCGAAGCGTTGGAGAAGCGCGTCCGCCCGCTCGCCCAGGAGCTCGGGGCCGAGGTGTTCGGCCACTGCGACGTCACGGACGGCGCGTCGATCGACGCCGTGTTCGCGGAAGCGGAAAAGAAATGGGGCGGGCTGGATTTCATCGTCCACTGCATCGCCTTCGCCGACAAGGACCAGTTGACGGGCCGCTACATCGACACGACCGAGGACAATTTCGCCAAGTCGCTGGCGATCTCGTGCTATTCGTTCACGGCGATCGCGCAGCGGGCGGAAAAGCTGATGGCGAAGGGCGGCTCGATGCTGACCCTGACCTATTACGGCGCCGAGAAATGGATGCCCCACTACAACGTGATGGGAGTCGCCAAGGCGGCGCTCGAGGCGAGCGTCCGCTATCTGGCGGCCGATCTCGGAGACAAGGCCATTCGCGTCAACGCGATCTCGGCGGGCCCGATCAAGACGCTCGCGGCGTCCGGCATCGGCGATTTCCGCTATATCCTGCGCTGGAACGAATACAACGCGCCGCTCCGCCGCTCGGTCACCATCGAGGAAGTCGGCGAGTCGGCGGTTTATCTCCTCTCGCCGATGTCGCGCGGGGTGACGGGCGAGATCCTGCACGTCGACGCCGGATACCATATCGTCGGCATGAAACACCCGTCCGCTCCGGACATTTCGGTCGGCAAGGAGGGGTAGCGGCGGCCGGTTCGACGGAGTCCTGGGCGGTCTGTCGAGGGGCCGGTTGGCTCGAGGGCGCTTCGTGCGCCGGATTGCGCCGGCCGGCGGTTAACGCGAAAGCCGTCGCAGCCGAGCATGTGGCGGCGTCAGGCGTTCATCGACGGTCGCCGGTTGCTCGGAGCGCACCCGACCTCACGGCCATGCTCCACGCCGCCAATGCCGTGCGCGTTGAAAAGATGCCGTATCGGCTCAGGCGGAAGAAGGACAAAATACAATTGTATTTTCGCGTGTCCGTCATGCCAGGACACAGAGGCCCTCGGCGCTGGCCTTGATGGCGGCGTGGATGGCGTCCGGAGCAATATCCAGCTCGCCCGGCCACGTCACGGCCCCGAATTGAACAAAAGCCTGATTGAACAGAGCGGTGTCGGCGAGGACGGCAAACACCCCGGCCTGCGGCGAGGCGATCAGGCCCGCCATGTCGACGACCCCTTCCAACCCGTCGACGAAGCGGACCCGAAGACGACAACACGGCAAGGCCTCGACGCTGTCGACGCGCCAGGGCGCCCGCGGCCGGATATCCGGCGTTATGGCAAAGGGGAAATCTTTTTCGGTGACTGGTTGCGCGCGCACAGGTCCCAATCCTCCATGAGTTCTGCGCGATGCTCCTGCGCCCACTCCAGCATGAGCGCCATCGCGCGCCGTGGCAATGACCCCTCTATGATCTCGAGCGTGCGAATGTCCACCAACGCCTCATGCTCAGCGTAGAGAGCATGAAAATGCGGCGGCGCATGATCGCTCCAGAACATCTGGATGAGGATGCCGTAAAAAGCGCTGATCGTCGGCATTTCGTCCCCTCACCGCCACATCGCCCGCATCCGCGCCGCCAGATCCACGCGCGGCCCCTCCGACGCAAGCCGCGCCGGCTCAGCCGCCGCCGCGGCCGGCCACGTCCGGCGGTCGAAGTGCTTCAAGAGCGGCTGCGGGATGAAGCGGGTGCGGCCGGCGAAGACGTTGCGGTCGCCGCGCTTCGGCTGGCCGTGGACGTAGAAACGCTGCGGCGCGATCAGCGTCAGCTCGTCCTTGGCGCGCGTCATCGCCACGTAGAGAAGCCGGCGCTCCTCCTCGATCTCCTCAGACGAACCGGTCGCGAGGTCGGACGGAATGCAGCCGTCGACGCAGTTCAGCACGAACACCGACCGCCATTCCTGCCCCTTGGCGGAATGGATGGTGGAGAGGATGAGATAGTCCTCGTCGCGCAGCGGCGGACCCGCCTCGTCGCTGGTGGCGTCGGGCGGATCGAGGGTCAGCTCGCTCAGGAAACGCTCGCGCGAGGCGAAGGAGCCGGCGATGCGCTCGAGCGCCTCGAGATCGCCGATCCGCGCCGCCGCGTCGTCGTAGCGTATCTCGATCTGGGGGCTGAGCCAGGCGACGGCGTCGGCGAGCTCTCCGGGCCAGGGCGCCGCGCGCGAGGCGAGCCGCCGCAGAAGGTCGGCGAAGGCTGCGAAGCCCGGACGCGCGCGGGCCGGCAGCGCCAGCGCCGCCAGCGCCGCAAAGCCGTCGTCCTCGGCCGCGGCGATCACGATGCTCTCGGCGATCTTGGGGCCGACGCCGGGCAGGAGTTGCGCCACGCGGAAGCCCGCCACCCGGTCGCGCGGGTTTTCGGCGAAGCGCATCAAGGCGAGCGCGTCCTTGACATGCGCGGCGTCGAGGAACTTCAGCCCGCCGAATTTCACGAACGGGATGTTGCGCCTCGTCAGCTCCAGCTCCAACGCGGCGCTGTGGTGCGAGGCCCGAAACAGCACCGCCTGCGCTTTCAGCGCCGCGCCCGCCTCGCGGCTGGCGAGCACGGCGGTCGCGACATAGCGCGCCTGCTCGGCCTCCTCGGCGACGGTGACGAGCGCGGGCGGCGCGCCCTCCTTGCGGTCGGTCCAGAGGTCCTTGGCGAAGCGCTCGGGGGCGAGCGCGATCACCGCGTTGGCGGCGGACAGGATCGCCTGGGTCGAGCGGTAGTTGCGGTCGAGCGTGACGACCCGCGCCGCCGGCTCGAAATTCTTGGGAAAATCGAGGATGTTGCGCACCGTCGCGGCGCGGAAGGAATAGATCGACTGCGCGTCGTCGCCGACGACGGTGAGGCCCGCCCCCCGGGGGCGGAGCGCGAGCACGATATCGGCCTGGAGCGCGTTGGTGTCCTGGTATTCGTCGACCAGCAGGTGGTCGAAGCGGCCCGCGATCTCCGCCGCGATCTCGGGCTCGGCCAGCATCTGCGCGAACCAGAGCAGGAGGTCGTCGTAGTCGAGCACGTTCTGGCGCTGCTTCGCCTCGACATAAGCGGCGAAGAGAACCCGCAGGGCGCCGGCGTGCGCCGCGACCCACGGAAACCACTTTCCGATCGTCGCCTCGAGGCCGGCGCGGGCGTTGACGACGCGCGAATAGATCGAGACGCAGGTCGCCTTGGTGGGAAAGCGGTCCTTGGTCTCGGTGAGCCCGGCCTCGTGGCGCGCCCAGTTCATGAGATCCGCCGAATCCTCGCGGTCGTGGATGGTGAACTGCGGGTCGAGCCCGACTCGGGACGCGTATTCGCGCAGGAGCCGAGCGCCGATGGCGTGGAAGGTGCCGGCGTATTCGGGCGCCGCCGCCGCCGCGGCTTCGGGCGGCAGGCTTCGGGCGAGCAGGCGCTCGACCCTGCGGACGAGTTCCGCCGCCGCCCGGCGGGAGAAGGTCGCGAGCATGATCCGCTTCGGATCGGCGCCGGCGAGGATGAGCGCCGCGACCCGGTGGGCGAGCATCGCCGTCTTGCCCGAGCCCGCCCCGGCGATGACGAGCAGCGGCGAAAACCCCTCCGCCGCGCCGATCCCATGCTCGACCGCGCGCTGCTGCTCGGGGTTGAGCGCGACCACGGCAGGCTGGCGAATCAGGGCGAGCGACATGGCCCGACGCAACCACGCTTCGCGCTTTGCTCGCAAGGGCGTTGACAGGCGGACGAATGATCTGCGGAGATTTGGACGGCCGATGAGCGAGGCGGCATGGTCCCTGTGACGATTCGCGACGCCGAGACGAATCTTTCCAAGCTTCTCGCGCAGGTCGCAGCCGGCGAGGACATCATGGTCGCGGCGGCGCCCCGAAGCGCTCCAGAATCGCCGCCTTCATCGTCACGCCTCCTCGCGCGGCGCGAGCCGCTCCTACCCGCATTTCCGGCCTTGCGCGACCGCAAGGGAACCGCCTCAAATCGGCCGCACCGCCAATTTCCTATACACACGCCTCCAGGCTCCTTGAATTTTTGCGAGCGAGGCGAACGACGGCGGATGGCTGTCGTGAAGGTGAGCGCGGCGCCGAACCGGCCGATCGAGAAGCCGGAGCGAGGCGCCAGGAGCAGCGTGGAGTCGCTTGATGGGACGCGCGGCGCATTCGCTGGAGGACCTTCGCCAGGATCTGAGCGAGACTCTGAGCTTCATCGATATTCTCGAGCGTGCGAGCCAGGAACTCGTCACGATCATCAACTTCGACGAGGCGATGCGCTCCAATCCTCTGCGCGGAGACCAACTGACCTCGATCGGCGCGCAACTCGCCCTCGCCCGCGGGCGCAGGGTTGCGCTGGCGCGCCGGATCGAGCGGCTCGAGACGCGGGCCTGAGGGACAGGATTTGGAGGAGCGGCGTCTCGCCGTCCCTCCCAGCGTGAGGCGCCGCCTCGCGGGGCCGGAATCCGATAAGTCCCTCGGCTAATTGCGGCGCCGGCGAAATCGAACTAAGGCTCGTTCCGAACCGCAGTTTCAGGCCGGGCCTCATGAAATCTCCCCGCAAAGTCTTCGAGCCTCTCGCGATCGGCGCGCCGCGCCCCTATCTGGAGCTGCCATCCCGGCTGGAGCGGATGATTCATTTCGTCCCGCCGCACATCGAGAAAGTGCGCGCCAAGGCCGGCGAGCTCGCAGGGCAAGTCGACGTCGTCCTCGGCAATCTCGAGGACGCCATCCCGATCGAATCCAAGATCGCCGCGCGCGACGGCTTCATCGCCATGGCGAAGGCGACGGACTTCGGCTCGACGGGCCTGTGGGCGCGGGTCAACGCGCTCAATTCCCCCTGGTTTCTCGACGACATGACCCGGATCGTCGGCGAGATCGGCGACAAGCTCGACGTCGTGATGATCCCCAAGGTCGAGGGCGACTGGGACATTCATTTCGTCGACCAGTACTTGGCGCTGCTCGAGGCGCGGCACGGCCTGAAGAAGCCGATCCTCGTCCATGCGATCCTCGAAACGCCCCAGGGCGTCAACAACGTCGAGGCGATCGCCGCCGCCTCGCCGCGCATGCATGGCATGAGCCTCGGGCCGGCCGATCTCGCCGCCTCGCGCGCGATGAAGACGACCCGCGTCGGCGGCGGGCATCCGGACTACAAGGTCCTCGCCGATTCGACGGGGCCGGGCGCGCCCCGCGTCTCCTTCCAGCAGGACCCGTGGCACTACACGATCGCGCGCATGGTCGACGCCTGCGCCGCCAACGGCGTCAAGGCTTTTTACGGCCCGTTCGGCGATTTCTCGGATCTCGACGCCTGCGAAGCGCAGTTCCGCAACGCCTTCCTGCTCGGCTGCGCCGGCGCCTGGACGCTGCATCCGAGCCAGATCGCCATCGCCAAGCGCGTGTTCTCGCCCGACCCCGGCGAGGTCGCCTTCGCCCGCAAGATCCTCGACGCCATGCCCGACGGCTCGGGCGCGGTGATGATCGACGGCAAGATGCAGGACGACGCGACGTGGAAGCAGGCGCGCGTCATCGTCGATCTCGCCAAGCAGGTGGCGGCGAAAGATCCTGAATACGCTGCGCTATATCGGTTCTAGCCGGCGCGGCCCCAACGGGCGCCGATCGCGAATTGACGCGGTTGCCTCCGCAGTCTATGCCGTTCGCATGACGCCGCGCATCGCGAAATTCGGCATCGGACAGGTCGTCAAGCATCGGATCTATCCGTTCCGAGGCATAATTTTCGACGTCGATCCGGTGTTCAGCAACACCGAGGAATGGTGGCGTTCGATTCCGGCGGAAGTCCGTCCGTCCAAGGACCAGCCGTTCTATCACCTCTACGCCGAAAACGCGGACAGCCAGTACATCGCCTACGTATCCGAGCAGAATCTTCTGCCCGACGAGTCCGGCGAGCCGGTGCGCCATCCCCGAATCAGCGAAACGTTCGAGCGCACGGCCGACGGCCGCTATCGGTTCCGCTCCGGCGCGATGGCGAGCTGATCCGGCAGTCCGCGGCGTCGGGATCCCGAGCCGTGTGACGCGCGGCCTGGGTTTCCGAAGACCGGCGCCGATCCGCACTTTCACCCGATCGCCATCAGGCTCGCGTTGCCGCCCGCGGCGACGAGGGCGCCG
>CAIZGR010000769.1 GCA_903932535.1 uncultured Hyphomicrobiales bacterium
ACAGGGTGAGCGTGTTGGAGCCGGGCTTCGGCTTCTCCACCCAGAACTCGCGAAAGACGGGGAACTCCTCGCCCGGATCGTCGCCGGTGCGGATCGCGAGCCCTCGCGCGGTCACGCCGAAATTCTGGCCGCGGGCGCGCGACCGATAGAAGCTCGCGCCCTGGAAAATCGCCGCGTCCTGGAAGCCGTGGTCCGAAGCGCCGAGGATTCTGAGGCCCGAGAAGCCGATGTCGCCCGCGGCGGCCGGCGCCTGGAGCTTGCCGAAATCGTAGTCGGCGGGGTCGTAGACCAGGCGCTGCGCGAACCCGTTCTCGACGATGTTGATGGCGATCGGGGTGGTATAGACGAACCCCCGGTGCAGCGGCTCGAGCGTGAATCCGACTTTGTCGTCGGCCCAGATCGCCGTGCCGGGAGCGCGCCGAATCGCCGCGTATTGCTCGAAAGTCAATCCCGAAAACTGGGACGGCAAAGGCGTATCCGGCGGCTTGTAGGGCGAGGCGGCGAGCGTCATGGCCGCTTTCAGGACCGTGTCCTGGGCGAAGGGCGCCGGCTGGGCGAGCGGTTCTGCCGCCGCTGCGCCGGGGGCCGCCCGCGTCCCCGCCGCCGCCAGCGCTCCGCCGAGCGCCCATTCCAGGAATTCGCGACGTTTCGGCGCCATCATAGTCGTTTCGTTCGCTCGACGCCCGTCTGGCCCGCCCGCAGGCGGACCGATCGGCGTTCCCTTTTTCAACAAGCTCAAAACCCGGCGCCCGACGAGGACAACACGCGTCCTGACGCCGTGCGCCGCCTCCAGCCAAGCATTTCTATATGCTATTTTGCGGCGCCGCGAGACGCATTTTGTCTCAGGCCGAGGCCGCAGTTTTGCATGGCGGCGGGGCCGGCGTTAGAAACGCGCGCCTTCCGTCAACCGATCCGGAGCTCACACATGAGTCTCGACGCCCGCCGCTGCCTCACCATCGTTCTTGCCGCCGGCGAGGGCGTCCGCATGCGCTCGAGCAGGCCGAAGGTGCTGCACGCCGTCGCCGGCCGGCCGATGATCGCCCACGCCCTCGCGGCGGCGCGCGAGGCGGGCGCCGCCGACGTCGCGGTGGTCGTGGGACCGGACCGCAACGATGTGGCCGAGGCGGCGCGGCAGGCCGCGCCGGGCGTCGAGGTCTTCGTCCAGACCGAGCGGCGGGGGACGGCGCACGCGGTTCTGGCGGCGCGCGAGGCGATCGCGCGCGGCTACGACGACATTCTCGTGACTTACGCCGACATTCCCCTCCTTCGCGGCGCGACGCTCGAAGCGCTGCGGGCCGGGCTCGCGGAAGGCTCCGACCTCGTCGCGCTCGGCTTCGCGCCGGCCGATCCGACCGGTTACGGCCGCCTGATCGAGCGCGACGGCCGGCTCGTGGCGATCCGCGAGCACAAGGACGCCAGCGAGGCGGAGCGGTTGGCGCGCCTGTGCAACGCAGGCCCCGTCACCTTCGGCGGCGCGGTCGCTCTTTCCATGCTGGAAGCGGTGACGCCCGACAACGCGCAGAAGGAATATTACCTCACCGACCTCGTCGAGATCGCCTTCGCCCGCGGGCTGGGCGCGCGGGCGATCGAGGCGGACGAGGCGGAGGTGATGGGCGTCAACGACCGCGTCCAGCTCGCCGCCGCGGAGGCCGCGATGCAGGCGCGGCTGCGCCGGCGCGCGATGATCGAGGGCGCCACGCTCATCGCGCCCGAGACGGTGTTCCTGTCCTTCGACACCGCGATCGGCCGCGACGTGCTGATCGAGCCGCATGTCGTCTTCGGTCCCGGCGTCGCGATCGACGACGGGGCGATCATTCACGCCTTCTCCCATCTCGAGGGCGCGCGGGTGGCCAAGGGCGCGTCGATCGGCCCCTATGCGCGGCTGAGGCCCGGCGCGGACGTCGCGGCCAAGGCGAAAGTCGGCAATTTCGTCGAGATCAAGAACGCGACGATCGAGACGGGCGCCAAGGTCAACCACCTGACCTATATCGGCGACGCCCGGATCGGGGCCGGCGCCAACATCGGCGCCGGAACGATCACCTGCAACTACGACGGCTTCGGCAAGTACAAGACCGACATCGGCGCGTTCGCCTTCATCGGCTCCAACTCGTCCCTGGTCGCGCCGGTCAAGATCGGCGACGGGGCCTATATCGGCTCGGGCTCGGTGGTCACCAGGGATGTCGATGCGGATGCGCTCGCGGTCGCGCGCGGCCGCCAGGAGGCATACCCCGGCTGGGCGAAGGCGTTCCGGGAGCGCAAGAAGAAAGGCTGAGGCGCGCGACGCCGCAGGGGTCGGGGAAGCGATCGGCCCGAGCCGTCGTCCGGGAGTCCGCATTTTTCGAGTTGCCCTTGCGCTGCGACTGTCGGGTCGGCCGGTCTCGAATGCGTGGCACGGTCGTTGCTTTCATTTTTTCGGGGCGGTATGAAATCAGTGTTATGGAGCAGGGGGCGCCGCCATGCCCAATTTCGAAGTCAAGTCTCTGTCGATCGCGGCGGTCGTGTTGGCGGCGATTCTGGCGCAGGGCGCGAAGGCCGCCACCACCGACCTGAACGTGACAATGTCGGCGTCCTTGAGTTCCCTTCCCTCCAATTCGAGCATTCAGGTGCTGGATTTGGGGCAGGCGAGAACGAACGGCTTGGTCGCGAGCCAGGAACTCTATTTCGGCCAGGGCAATACGATCACGTTCGGGACCGCGTCCGGGCTCTCGTCCGGCGTCTATCACGGCACGACGACCGCGACGGCCGCCGCGCCCTACACCCCGAGCGGGCCTCAGACCACGAATTATCTCGCCGCCGAGGTCAACAACAACGTAACGATCAGTTACGCCCAGAACCAGCAATATTTCGGCCTCAACTGGGGCTCGGTCGACAGCTACAACACTTTGAATTTTTATGAGGGCTCCACGCTGGTCGCCTCGTACAGCGGCTCGCAGATCACCACCGCTCAAGGTAGCCAGGGGGCGAACGGCTCCTACTTCGTCAATTTCGACTTTTCCAACGGGGCAACCTACAACAAGGTCGTGGCGGTCGACACCAAGCTTGCCGCGTTCGAGTTCGACATGGTCGCGTCCAGCACGCAGTCCGTTCCGCTGACGTCCGCGCCCTCCGCTGCAGCCCCGACGCTCGTGGCGGTCTACGCGAACGCGGCGCAGACCCAGCTGCTCCCGGGGGAGGCCCCGTTGCCGGCGCTCGGGTCGTCGCCGCTCGCCGCGATCGCGCTCGCGGGCGGCGCGGTCGTGGCCAGCCGTCGCCGGGCGCCGCGCGCCCAGGCGCACGGGCTGGACTGACGCGCTATCGGAAGGACGGCCGCGAACGCGCGCAGCCGGCGCGCGCTCAATCCGATTGAGCGAAGGCGTTCCGGACGCGCGGGACGAAGGGCCGAGGCGCCGCAGGGAGGCCGATGGCGAAGATTGCGCCTGACGACACGCTGGGCGTCGTGCTGGCGGGCGGCCTCGCGCGCCGCATGGGCGGGGGCGACAAGGCGCTGCGCGCCGTCGGCGGGCGCTCCATCCTGTCG
>CAIZGR010000770.1 GCA_903932535.1 uncultured Hyphomicrobiales bacterium
GCCGGCGATCGCGTCGCGGTAGGCGGCGACCGCCTCGGGTTCGCCGCCATGGAACGGTTTTGCGTACCACGCCATGGCGTAGTGGGCGATGAAGTTGCCGACGTCGAAGCCCGTCGGGCCGACGAGCGCGAACTCGCCGTCGATGACACGGGTGTCGTCGGGCGTCGCCATGACCGAGCCTGAGTGCAGGTCTCCGTGGAGAAGGGATTGCGCCTTCGTCAGGTACCCGAGGCGGAAATCGGCGACCGCGCTCTTCAGCGCGACGTCGGAACGAAGCGCCGCGGCCCAATCCGAAAGCGGCGGCGTCGCCTTGTTGCGCCACACCTCGACGTAAGGGTCGGTGAACACGAGGTCGACGGTGATCCGCTGCAGCGCGACGTTCTGCGAAAACAGCGCAACGTCGGCCGCCTTCCTCTCGAACGGGACGGCGAGGTCGGAGGTGTGGAACGCCGCCTGGGCCACATACTCCGCGACGTGCTCCGGCGCCTTCGCAAAGCGCTCGCCCGCCACCAGCCCCTTGCGCAGGATGATGTGCGGCTCGAGCTTCTCCATCACCATCACGAACTGCTCGGAGTCGTAGTGATAGAGTGTTGGCGCGAGGCCCGGGACGTGAGGCGCCAGCCGAGAGAGATACGCGGCTTCGTAGGTCGCGCGGTTGACGTCGAGCGGCCAGCTCTCGCCGGCGACGCGGACGTAGGGCAGCGCCTGCTTGACGCACACGCCGCCGCCCGGCCCGTCCACGAGAAAGACGGCGTTGAGGTTGCCGTCCGCGACGTCGCGCACGCGCCAGTCGCTCGGGCCGCCACCGAGACGTTCGCGCGCCCGCGGCACGCTCGCCAAATGATCGACGACGTCGCGATCGGAAAAGATCCGATACGAGCTCGGCTGTTTCTCTGGCATTGTCGGACTCAGGCGGCCTTCTCGTAGCGCGGGAACGTCCGCCAGATCGGGTCGCCGGTGTAGTGCGCGGCCCAGCCGGCCGGGTCGGTGAAGACGCGGATGCAGGTGAAGTCGCCGACGTCTCCTCCATCGAACCAGTGCGGCGTTCCCTTGGGAACCGACAGAAGATCTCCGGCCTCGCCGACCACCTGAAGAACTCGATCGCCGGCGTGGATGTAGAAGGCGCCGCTGCCCTCGACGAAGTTACGGACCTCGTCGTCGTGGTGCGTGTGCTCCTCCACGAATTTTTGCCGGAGCGCCGGCCAGTTCGGGTTGTTGGGCTTGATGCTGACGATGTCCGCCGCGGTGTAGCCGCGCTCGCGTTTGAGCCGCTCGATCTCGGGGGCGTAGGCCGCGAGGATCTCGCCCGGCGCGGCGTTCGGCGGCAACGGATGCGTCGCCTTCCATCGCTCGATGCGCGCGCCGATCGCGGCGAGCTCACGCACGACGACGTCGAAGTCTTGCGTGTCGAGACGCACGTCTGTCGGATCGGTTGCCGAAGAATCGATCAAACGGGTCATGGCCGGTAGCTCCTGCTGAGAAGGACCTGCTGGAAGAGGGTTTCGAGCGCTTCGAGGTGCGCCAGGCGTCTCTGGCGTCGCGACCCCGGGGCAGCGAGGCCGTGGCCGGCGAGCACGTGGCCGGGGGCGGGAATGGCGCCGTTCGGCTGCTCGGCGAGGCGGACGGCGACGCGCTCCGCAAGCGCTTCGACGTCCTCTGACGGGTCCCGATAAAGGCGCTTGCGCCGTGCGGTTTCGGCCGACGATCCTTCCTCGAGCGGCGCGTCGATCGCCTGGACGATGACGTCGTCCGGCGGTAGCGAGCCCCTGTCGACACTGCTCCGCGTGACGGCGAACGAGTTCTCGTCAATGCGGGCGGAGAAGTCTCCAGACGTCGCCGGAACCCATCCGCGGGCCGCTGCGGCGCGGCCGGCGTTGATGATGGCCGCCGCGGCGCGCGAGAAACTCGAAACGGATCTGGAGGAGGCTATGGTCATGCTCTAATTTGTATATAAACCTAGTAGACTAATGCAACCGGAATTTTCTGGATCCGATGGCGCGGTCTGCGAGCGTTATTGCCGACGAGGGCCGTTGAATCCGGAGTGACGCTGATGACGGTGATGGCGAGCTTCGGGACGAGTTTCGCTGTGGCGCCTAATTTCCTCTTATTCTATCTACATGAACGGTCTCGCTCGCGTGTCGCCAATCCAGCGAAAGCGGGGCCGAAGTGCGCTGGCCTTGCGTTTTAGGGGGTTCATTCGTCTTGGCGGCTCCAAAACCTCCGGCGTTCGACACGCTCGCCCTCCACAGCGGGCAGCGACCCGATCCCGCGACCGGCGCACGCGCCGTTCCGATCTACGATACGACGTCCTACGTCTTTCGCGACGCCGGGCACGCTGCGGCCCTGTTCAACCTCGAGCGCCCGGGCCACATCTACAGCCGCATCTCCAACCCGACCGTCGCGGTCCTCGAGGAGCGCGTCGCCGCGCTCGAGGGCGGCGTGGGCGCCGTGGCGACGGCGAGCGGCATGGCGGCGCTGCATCTCGCGATCACGACGCTGGCCGGCGCCGGCGACCACGTCGTCGCCTCGTCCGCGCTCTACGGCGGCACGGTCAACCTGCTCGCCCGCACCCTGCCCCGCTTCGGCATCCGCACGACCTTCGTCGCGCCTCGGGATCACGCGGGCTTCGCCGCGGCGATCGGCCCCGCGACCCGCCTCGTCCTCGCGGAGACGATCGGCAACCCGAACCTCGAGGTGCTCGACATCGAGCGGATCGCGGCCATCGCCCACGACGCGGGCGTGCCGCTCCTGATCGACAACACCTTCGCCACGCCGTATCTCTGCCGACCGATCGACTTCGGCGCCGACATCGTCATGCATTCGCTGACGAAGTGGATCGGCGGTCACGGGCGCGTGCTCGGCGGGGTGATCGTGGACGCCGGTCGCTTCGACTGGCGGGCGGCCGGGCGGCACCCAACGCTGACCGAGCCCTATGAAGGCTATCACGGCCTCAACTTCGCCGAGGATTTCGGCCCGGCCGCCTTCGTCATGCGCGCCCGCGCCGAGGGGCTGCGCGACTTCGGCGCGGCGCTGCCGGCGTCGAGCGCGGCGACGATCCTCCTCGGCGTCGAGACGCTCGGGCCGCGGATGGACCGGCACGTCGCGAACGCGCTTGCGGTCTTGGCCGCGCTCCGCGAGAACGAGGCGGTCGCGTGGGCGCTTCACCCCTCGATGGAGAGCCATCCCGACGCGGAGCTCGCGAAGCGCATCCTGCCGCGCGGCGCGGGCTCCATCGTCACCTTCGGCGTCCGCGGCGGGCGCGAGGCGGCGGTCCGGTTCATCGAGAGCCTCCGGCTCGCGAGTCATCTGGCCAACGTCGGCGACGCGAAGACGCTGGTCCTGCATCCCGCCTCCACCACCCATGCCCAGCTCGATGCCGGGGCGCTGGCGGCGGCCGGGGTCGGCGAAGATCTGATCCGCCTGTCGATCGGCCTCGAGGACCCGGCGGACATCGTCGCCGACATCGAGCAGGCGCTCAAACGATCCCAACCGGGGAAGGGCCGCCATGCAGGTTGATCTCGACGGGCGGCGGGTGTTCCTCGCGACGGGGGGACGCGCGCACGAGCCGGGGCGTCCTCTCGTCGTCTTCCTGCACGGCGCGGGCATGGACCGCAGCGTCTGGGCTCTGCACGCGCGGTGGTTCGCGAGTCACGGACACAACGTCGCCGCGGTCGACCTGCCTGGACACGGCGCGTCCGAGGGCCCTCCGCTCGCCTCGATCGAGGCGCTGGCGCGGTGGACGCTGGCCCTCGTTGCGCGCCTCGGCGTCGACAGGGCGCTCCTCGTCGGCCATTCGATGGGGTCGCTCGCCGCGCTCGCGGCGGCGGCGCTCGACCCCGAGCGGGTGGCGGCCCTCGGGCTCGTCGGGACGGCGGCGACGATGCCGGTGCACCTCAACCTGCTCTCCGCGGCGACGGCCGACAATCCGGACGCCATCGCCATGGTCTCGCTCTGGGGGCTGGGTCCAGACGCTACGTTCGGCGGCAGCGAGGCGCCCGGCCTCTGGATGCTCGGCGGCGCGCAACGGCTGCTGAACAATGCGCCGCCCGGCGTCCTCGGCGCCGACCTCGCCGCCTGCAACGCTTACCAGACCGGCCTCGCCGACGCCGCCAAGGTCACGGCCCCGACGCTGCTCGTGCTCGGCGAGCGCGACCTCATGACGCCGCTGGCCGCGGGCGAGGCGTTGGGCCAAGCGATTGCCGGGGCGCGGATCGTCGTCTTGCGCGGGGCCGGGCACCTGCTGCCGACCGAGCGCCCGGAGGAACTGCTCGCCGCCCTCCGCAACCTCGGCCTCACGAAGCAACGCCCATAAATACGGGGCGTTCTGACGGCTTGCGGACTCTTCTACGCCGATTGCCTTCAAGACGTTACGTGCGCTCTTGCGGGACTCGTCAACGATTCCCCTCGGTTGGCGCGGTTCTTCGAAAGTCCGTGAGCGGACGCGACACGATCGCGGCCACTCGAAACCGGCCGGCTGCAACGCTTGCCCAGACGTTTCGGCCGCTACCTCGGCCGCGCCGCGCCGAATGGGCCGCAGGCGCTCCTTGACCCGAGACTCCCGCGCGACAATTGACTATGAAGATAGACAAACTCATAGTATCGTCGTCAACCATGAGCCGGCGATCCACGCGGGAGGCCGCCACTCAGGAGGACATCAGCAAGGGAGCGCGTTGGATATGACGGTTCGTTCGATTCTTGCGGCGGCATTTCTCCTCGGGCTCGGGGCGGCGACAGCTCAGGCTCAGACCAAAGAGGTGACCTTCGCGCATCAGGACATGGTTGTCCCATTCCGCGTCGCCCAGGCGGCGGGCGAAATCGAAAAGGCGACCGGCTACAAGATCAATTGGAAGCTTTTTGGCGGCGGCGGGGACGTCATCAAGGCCATGGCGTCGGGCGACATCCCGATCGGCGAGGTCGGCTCGTCGCCCGCGACCGCGGCGGCGGCGCAAGGGCTCGACGTCGAGGTCATCTGGATCCTCGACGACATCAACGACGCCGAGCAACTCGTCGTCTCGCCAAAATCCGGCATCACGGGTCTCGCGAGCCTCAAGGGCAAGAAGATCGCCACGCCGTTCGTCTCGACGTCGCACTATCAACTCACCTACGCGCTCGACAAGGCCGGAATCAGCGGCAAGGACGTGCAGGTGATCAATCTTCGCCCGCCGGAAATCCTCGCGGCGTGGGAGCGCGGCGACATCGACGGCGCCTTCATCTGGGATCCCGTCCTGTCGAAGATCAAGGCGTCCGGCGGCAAGACGCTGCTGTCGTCCGCCGACGTCGCCAAGGAGGGCGCCCCGACCTTCGACGCCATCATCGTCAATCGCGCCTGGGCGGAGAAGAACAAGGACTTCGTGACCGCCCTCGTCCGCAAGATCGACGAGGCCGACTCCGCCTACCGCGCCGGCAAGGCCGGCTACACCGCCGATTCCGACGCGGTGAAGGCGATCGCGAAAGTGGTCGGCGCGACGCCTGCCGACGTGCCTGCGAGTCTGGCCGAGTACGCCTTTCCGACAGCCGCCGAGCAGGCCACCGACAAGTGGCTCGGCGGCGGAAAGAACGGGGGCGTCGCCAAGGCGCTGGCGAACACCGGCACGTTCCTCAAGGCTCAGGGCCGCATAACTGAGATCCCCGGTGACTTCGGCAAGTTCGTCGATCCGGAGTTCGCGGCGGCGGCGAGTCGTTGAGCGCCGGCTGGAGCCTGGCCGCCGCACGCGCGCCGGCCGAGCGCGCGTCGGCCGCCTCGAGCCTCGAGGTCCGCAACCTGACGGTGCGGTACGAGACGCGGGAGGGCGATCTTGTCGCCCTCTCGAACGTCAATCTCCACATGCGCGGCGGCGACTTCGTCGTGGCGATCGGCGCGTCCGGATGCGGCAAGACGACGCTGTTGTCCGTCCTGGCGGGTTTCCTGCCGCCGACGGAGGGGGAGGCGCTCCTCGACGGCGGACCGATCCGGGGGCCGGGAGCCGAGCGAGGCGTCGTGTTCCAGCGCCATGCCTTGATGCCGTGGCTCAACGTATTGGACAATGTCGCTTTCGGGCTGAAGATGCGCGGCGTGGCCAGGGCCGAGCGCCACGCGATCGCGCGCGAGACGCTGGCGCTCGTCGGCCTCGCCGATTTCAGCGAACGCATGATCTACGAATTGTCCGGAGGCATGCAGCAGCGGGTGGGAATCGCACGCGCCCTTGCGGCCGATCCCGAAGCTCTGCTGATGGACGAACCGCTCGGCGCTCTCGACGCGTTCACGCGCGAACAAACGCAGGAGCTCATTCTCGACGTCTGGCGACGCACCTCGAAAATGGTGTTCTTCATCACCCATTCGGTCGAGGAGGCTCTGTTTCTGGCAACCAGGCTCGTGGTCATGACGCCGCGGCCGGGTCGCATCGCGAAGACCTACGAACTCGACTTCTCGGCGCGCTACATCGCTTGCGGAGACGCCCGCAAGATCAAGTCCGATCCGGAATTCATCCGCTTGCGCGAAGCCGTTCTCGCCGACGTCCTAGGCTCTTCCGGCAAGGCGCCCGGCTTCGAAGGAGGCCGTCCTTGACGCAGGTCGTCACGACCGAGCCGACCGTGACCGCGAAGCGCGCGACCAGCCGCCACCGCACGCTCGGCGAAGGCTCGACTGTGGCCATCAGCGTCGCCTCGGCCGCCGTGTTGTTCGCGGCCTGGTGGATCGCCACCCACTCAGGTTGGATCAAGCCGCTCTTCCTGCCGAAGCCGGAGGCGATCTGGAGCGCGTTCGTGCAGTCGATGGCCGGAGACCTCGACGAGCATACGCTGGCGACGCATTTTCTTGCGAGCATCGCCCGCGTGTTTGCGGCTTTCGCCCTCGCCGTCGCTCTGGGCGTGCCCGCGGGGCTCGCGATGGGCGTGTCCCGCATCGCCCGCGGCGTTCTCGATCCGCCGATCGAGTTCTACCGGCCGCTGCCGCCGCTCGCCTATCTGCCGCTGATGGTCATCTGGTTCGGCATCGGCGAGACGTCGAAGATCATCCTCCTGTTCCTCGCCATCTTCGCTCCCGTCGCGCTTGCGGCGCGGGCGGGCGTCAAGTCGGTCGCCCAGGAGCAGATTCAGGCGGCGCGCTCGATGGGCGCCTCGCCGCGACAGGTGATCCTGCACGTGATCGCCCCCGCCGCGCTGCCGGACATCCTGGTCGGCCTTCGCATCGGCATGGGAGTCGGGTGGACCACGCTGGTCGCCGCCGAGATGATCGCCGCCGACGCGGGTCTCGGCAAGATGGTGTTCAACGCCGCCAACTTCCTGCGCACCGACGTCGTCATCCTCGGCACCATCATCATCGGGATCGTTGCCTTCGCCTTCGAGATGGCGATGCGCTGGATCGAGCGCCGGGCTGCGCCGTGGAAGGGCAAGGTCTAGCAGGGCCGACTGAAAATAAACGCCGGCGACTGTCCTCTTGCGAAGCCGCCGGCCCCCACCCCCGACAACGGAGGATACGTCAGACCCATGCGCATGACCACCGAGGAGGCCTTCGTCAAGGTTTTGCAACGTCACGGGATCCGCGACGCCTTCGGGATCATCGGCTCGGCCTTCATGCCGGTCTCCGACCTGTTCCCGAAGGCCGGAATCCGGTTCTGGGATTGCGCGCACGAGGGCTCGGGCGGCATGATGGCGGACGGCTACACCCGCGCCTCGGGCCGCATCTCGTTGGTGATCGCCCAGAACGGGCCCGGCGTCACCAACCTCGTCACCGCGGTGAAGACCGCCTACTGGAACCACACGCCGCTTCTCGTTGTGACGCCGCAGGCCGCCAACCGCACGATCGGCCAAGGAGGCTTCCAGGAGGCGCAGCAGATGGACCTGTTCCGCGAGATGGTCGGCTACCAGGAAGAGGTGCGCGACCCGGCGCGCGTGGCGGAGGTGCTGAACCGCGTCATCACCCAGGCGCGCCGCCTCTCGGCGCCCGCGCAGATCAACATGCCGCGCGACCTCTTCACCCACGTCGTCGACATTCCGCTCCCGCCGATCGTCGAGTTCGAGCCTCCGCAGGGCGGAGACGCAGCGCTCGACGAAGCCGTGGCGCTTCTGTCCCGCGCGCGGTTCCCGGTGATTCTCGCAGGGGCCGGGGTCGTGCTCGCGGACGCCATTCCCGACGTCGTCGCGCTCGCCGAGAGGCTCAACGCGCCGGTCGCGGTCGGCTACCAGCACAACGACGCGTTTCCTGGATTGCATCCGCTCCATGCGGGTCCGCTCGGCTACAACGGCTCGAAGGCTGCGATGCAGCTCATCGCCAAAGCCGACGTCGTGCTTGCGCTCGGCACGCGCCTCAACCCGTTCTCGACCTTACCCGGCTACGGCCTCGACTACTGGCCGAAAGAGGCCGCGATCATCCAGGTCGACATCAACCCGAACCGGATCGGACTGACGAAACCGATTCGCGTGGGCATTGTCGGCGACGCGGCGAGGGTCGCGCAGGGACTGCGGTCCAGACTCGCGCCTGACGCGGGCGAATTCGAGCGGGAGGCGCGTCGGGCGCTCATTCATCAGACGAAGTCGGCCTGGGCGCAGGAACTGACCTCGCTCGATCACGAGGACGACGATCCCGGCACCACATGGAACGCGCGCGCCCGGGCGGCCAGGCCCGACTGGCTGAGCCCGCGGCAAGCGTGGCGCGCCATTTCCGCGGCGCTGCCGCGCGAGGCGATCATCTCCTCCGACATCGGCAACAATTGCGCTATCGGGAACGCCTATCCGTCGTTCGACTGCGGCCGGCGATATCTGGCGCCGGGCATGTTCGGGCCCTGCGGCTACGGTCTTCCAGCCATCGTCGGCGCCAAGATCGCGCGCCCCGACCTGCCGGTCGTCGGCTTTTCCGGCGACGGCGCCTTCGGCATCGCGGTGACGGAATTGACCGCGATCGGCCGCAAGGAATGGCCGGCGATCACGATGGTCGTGTTCCGGAACTACCAGTGGGGCGCGGAAAAGCGCAATTCGACGCTCTGGTACGACGACAATTTCGTCGGCACCGAGCTCGATCCGGACGTGACCTACGCGGGCGTCGCCAGGGCTTGCGGCCTCCAAGGCGCCCAGGCGCGCACCGCGGACGAGCTGACCTCGGCCTTGAGCCTGGCGATCGAGGATCAGCAGCGGCGCGGCAGGACGACCCTGATCGAAGTGTTGATCAACCAGGAGCTCGGCGAGCCGTTCCGGCGCGACGCGATGAAGAAGCCGGTCGTCGTGGCGGGGATCGATCCGGCCGACATGGCGACGTGATCGCGCCACGGCCCCACGCGGTCAGGCTACGCGCGCCCTGACCGGCCGGAGGCGGGTCGGACGCGCTTGTTGACCATCCTCGCGATCGCCGCGCCGGCCATCTGCACGATCTGGACGAGCGCGATCAGGATCATGATCACGATCGCCATCACGTCGACGCGGAACCGCTGGTAACCGTAGCGGATGCCGAGGTCACCGAGGCCTCCGCCGCCGACCGCGCCGACCATCGCGGAATAGGCGATGAGCGCGACGGCGACGAGCGTCAGCCCGAGCGCGATCCCCGGCAGCGCCTCGGGCAGCAAGACCTTACGCACGATCTGGAGCGGCGTCCCACCCATGGCGAGCGAGGCCTCGATCAGGCCGTGGTCGACCTCGCGGATCGCGCCCTCGACCACGCGCGCGATGTAGGGCGCGCCGGCGATGGAGAGCGGCACGATCGCCGCCGTGGCGCCGATCGAGGTTCCGACGATGAAGCGCGTCACCGGAATGAGCGCGACGACGAGGATGATGAACGGCGTCGAGCCCGTCGCATTGACGATCAGGTTCAGGCACGCGTTGAGGCGCCGCGCGGCGAGCAGCTCGCCCTTCCGGCTCGTCGCCAGGAACACGCCGAGCGGCACGCCGATCAGGCTCGCGATCGCCCAGGCTGCGGACACCATGTAGAGGGACTCGAAAAGCGCATCACGAACCTGTTCGAAGATGTCAGTCGACATAGCCGATCCTTTCGACCGCGACGTCGTAGTCGGCGAGGAACGCGTGCGCCGCCGCGTCGAATTCCTCGTCGGCGGGCGCGGCGACGACGATCGAGCCGAACGGGCGGCCGCCGATCTCGTCCACCTGCGCCTGAAGGATGGCGACGTCGGCGCCGAATTTTTGCGCGAGCCGCGCGATCGCCGGCTCGGTCGCTTTCTCGCCGGTGAAGCGCAGGCGGAGAACCGCCTTCAGCGCGCGCTCGCGATCGGGGTGGAGCTTTTCGGCGAGCCAACGCGGGAGCTCGCGGCCGCTGAGCGCGCTCAGGAACGAGCGCGCGATGTCGGTGCGCGGCCGGGAGACGACGTCGTAGACGTCTCCCTCCTCGATCACCTGGCCCGCCTCCATCACGCCGACGCGATGGCAGATCTCCTTCACGACCGCCATCTCGTGGGTGATCAGCACGATCGTCACGCCGAGCGTCCTGTTGATGTCGGCAAGCAGGGCGAGGATGGCGCGCGTCGTGTCCGGGTCGAGCGCGGAGGTCGCCTCGTCCGAGAGCAGCACCTTGGGCTCGGTCGCAAGAGCGCGCGCGATTCCGACGCGCTGCTTTTCGCCGCCCGAAAGCTCGACCGGATAGCGGTGGCGCTTGTCGGAGATGCCCACGAGTTCGAGCAGGGTCCCCACGCGCATGCCTATGGCCTTGCGATCGAGGCCCGCGAATTCGAGCGGCAGGGCGACGTTGTCGAAGGTCGTGCGCGACGACAGGAGATTGAAGTGCTGAAAAATCATACCGATCTTGCGGCGCGCGGCGCGAAGCTGCTCGCCGTCGAGAGCAGAAATCCCGGCGCCGTCGACCGAGATTCGGCCAGCGGTCGGCCGCTCGAGGCCGTTGATCGCGCGCAGCAGCGTGGACTTGCCGGCGCCGGAGCGGCCGATCAGGCCGTAGATCTCGCCCGCGCCGATCGCGATGTCGACGTCCTTCAGCGCCGCGACCGCCGCGCTCTTTTTCGTCGCGGGGTAGACGCGCGAGACGCCCTCGATGCGGATCATCTGCGCCGGCCGCGCGCCGCGCGCCGCGCGCCGTGAAGCCTCCGGAAAAGTCGGGGCGCTCATTCATGGCAGCACCGTACAGATATAAATTGACTAAAACAATAGACGAGCTTCTTGGCTTGCTCGAGCCGGGACGCTATGAGCCAGGAGTGCACGGTGGCAACGGCGCCGCCCCAACGCCGGAGCTGGCCTCATGACCGTTGCAATCCATTCGGTCGCCGTCATCGGTGGGGGAACGATGGGATCGGGGATCGCGGCGCTCGCGGCGAGCGTCGGCTGCGAGGTCCTGCTCCTCGATGTCGATCAGGCCGCCGTCGCGCGGGGGCTTCAGCGCGCGCTGGCGACGGCGGCGACGCCGGACGAGGCCGCGCTGCTGAAGTCGCGCATCGCGACCGGAACAATCGACGGCGACCTGCCGCGCATCGAAAACTCCGACTGGATCTGCGAGGCGATCATCGAGGATCTTTCGGCCAAGCGCGACCTGTTCGAAACGATCGAGGCGGCGCGGCGCCAGGATTCGGTGGTCAGCACCAACACCTCGGGGATTCGCCTAAGCGAGATCGTGGCCGGGCTCCCGCTCCGGCTGCGGGAGGACATCGTGGTCACCCACTTCTTCAACCCGGTGCGCGTGATGCGACTCCTCGAGCTCGTGCCGGGCGCTGAGACGCGGCCCGAGGTCGTCGCCGCCTTCGAGACGTTCGGGCGGGAGAGACTCGGCAAGGGGGTCGTGCGCGCGAAGGACACGGTCAACTTCATCGCCAACCGCATCGGCTGTTTCTTCATGCTGTCGGGCCTGCACAAGGCCGAGCCCTTCCTGAAACAGGGTCTCTCGCAGGAGACGGTTGACGCGCTGCTCGGCGCGCCCGTCGGCCTGCCGTCGACAGGCCTCTACGGCCTCATCGACCTGATCGGGCTCGACGTCATGGATCTCGTCGGCCGCAATCTCGAGGCGAACCTTCCCGCGGGCGACGCCGGGCGAGCCTTCGCGCGGTTTCCCGAAGCCGAGCGAACGATGCTCGCGCGCCGACAGCTCGGCCGCAAGACGAGCGGCGGCTTTTACCGCATGACGAAGACGGCCGACGGCGGGAAGCTGAAGGAGGTGTTCGATCTCACGTCCGGCGCCTGGCGGCCGGCGGTCGAGCCGAAGCTTCCCGCGCGACGCGCGGATCCAGTGAGCCTCGTCTTCATCGACGACGCGGCCGCCCGGCTCGTCTGGGACACGCTCGGCGGGACGCTGCTCTACGCCGCCGACCTCGTGCCGGAGATCGCCGAGAACATCGTCGCCGTCGATCGCGCCATGCGCTGGGGATTCGCTTGGCGGCGCGGGCCGTTCGAGCTTCTCGACGACCTTGAGCCCGAGCGCGTCATCGACAGGCTGAGGCGGGAGGGCAAGCCGCTGCCGCGACGGCTCGCGGCGCTTGCCGCCGCCGGCGCGCAAAGCTTCTACCGCGACGGCGCATTTCTGGGCGTCGACGGGCGTTATCGTCGGGTGCCCGCCGAGTAGCGTCGAAGAGGCGAGCCTCGACCGAGGCTCGCCTCAACTCCACACGCCGGTGCGGCGGTCCTCGACGCGTTTGGCCTTGTGGGTCGCGCGTGGCAGCGTGTCGGGCGCGAGCACGTTGATCGCCGCGCTGACGCCGGTGAGCGCCTTGAGGTGATGGCCGATCCGGGTCGCGAGCGCTTCCGCCGTCCCGTTGTAGCCACGGACGTGCTCGACCTCGACGGTCAGGCGGTCGAGATGCTCGACCCGCTCGACGACGAGCCGGTATTCGCCGGTGAGCTCCCGGTCCTTGCGGACGATCGCCTCGACGTCGGAGGGAAAGAGGTTGACGCCCTTGATGATCAGCATGTCGTCGAGGCGCCCGTGCACCCCGACCATGCGCAGCGACGTGCGGCCGCAGGCGCAGGGCGCGTCGGTGAACGAGACGATGTCGCCGGTGCGGAACCGGACCATCGGCCGCGCCGCCTTTTTGAGCGTCGTCAGCACGAGCTCGCCGCGCTGCCCAAGCGGGACGGGTTCTTGCGTGTCCGGATCGAGAACCTCCGGGTAGATGTGGTCCTCAGCCCAGTGCAGGCCGTTCTTCTCCTCGCACATGCCGGCGCAGGAGCCGAAGATGTCGGAGAGCCCGTAATAATCGTAGACCGAGGCGCCCCAGAGATCCTCGATCCGCTGGCGCGTCTCTGGGATCGAGCCGCCCGGCTCACCGGCGACGAAGATCCGCTTGACCGCGAGATCCTTGCGCGGGTCGATCCCCTCCTTGATCGCCGTTTCCCCCAGATGCCAAGCGTAGGATGGCGTGGTCCAGATCGCGGTCGCCTGGAACTGCCCCAGGATTCCGAGCAGCCGCTCGGACGGCACGGTGCCGGCGTGGATCGACAGCGCGCCGAGCTTCTGTGCACCGAGCACGCACGGGCCGCCGACGAACAGCGAGAAGTTGAGCGAGTGGCAGTAGCGGTCCTCCGGCCTCAGGCCCGACGACCAGAACTGGCGCGCCTCGTAGTCGATCCAGTCGTCGAAGTCCTGCGCGGTGAAGGGCGATGCGGTCGGGACGCCGGTCGATCCGCTGGATGCCGAGATGTAGACGATCTCCCGCTCGGGCGTGGCGCAGATGTCGCCGAACGGCGGCTTGGCGAGCTGGCGGTCGCGCAAGATCTTCTTGTCGATGAACGGGAAACGCCTCAGGTCGTCGAGGCTCTTCAGGTCGCCGGGGCGGACGTGCGCCGCGTCGAAGTGGTTGCGGTAGAAGCGGGCGTTCTCGTACGCGAAGGCGAGATGGCGCTGAAGGTCTGCGAGCGCTTTCGCGCGCCACGACGCGCGGCTCTGCGTCTCGACCTCGGGGTCCCAATAGGGTTGCGAGGAGGGTTTGAATGCGGATGCGGGACGGGTCACGGGGTCCAACCTCAGAGTCGAGCCGCCGCCCCCCCGCGCGGGACGGGGCGGCAGCCAGGGAACGCGGGGCTGAAGGTCACCAGGTCGTCAGGATGACGCCGTTGAACTTTTTCTGGATGAATTCCTTGACCGGCTCGGAGCGTTAGATCTCGATGAAGCGCACGATCGCGGGATTGTCCTTGTTCTTCGGCTTGGCGGCGAAGACGAGGCCCCACTTCGAGTGGTCGTCCTCGAGGATCAGCGCCTTCTTGGGGTCGAGGCCGGCGTTGACGGCGTAGTTGAGGCTCACCACGGAGAAGTCGAGGCCGTCGAGCGCGCGCGGCAGCTGCGCGGCGTCCAACTCCTGGATCTTCAGGCGCTTCGGATTCTCGGCGATGTCCTTGACCGTCGCCGTCATTCCGGCGCCGTCCTTGAGCTTGATCAGGCCCGCCTGCTGCAGGAGCTCGAGCCCGCGCGCGCCGTTCGACGGATCGTTCGGGATCGCAGTCGTCGCGCCGTCCTTGATGTCGTCGAGCTTCGTGACCTTCTTCGAGTAGAGGCCAAAGGGGACGATGATGCTCTTCTGGAGCGGGACGATGTCGTAGCCGCGCGTCTCGACCTGATTGTTCAGGTACGGCACGTGCTGGAAGTTGTTGAGGTCGATGTCGCCGGCGTTCAAGGCTTCGTTGGGCAGCGTCCAGTCGGTGAATTCGACGATCTTCGCCTTGAGACCTTCCTTTGCCGCGAGGTCGGCGGCGTAGCGCAGGATGTCCGCATAGGGGCCCGCGGAGACCCCCACCTTCAGATTCGTGTCGGCGCGGGCGAGGCAGCCGGCCGAGATGAGGAGGCCGACGGCGGCGGCGATGGCGAGAAGCTTGCGAAACATGGAGGCAACTCCGGGACCTGCGAAACCGGCCGCATCATAGGGTTATTTTATCTATAAACATTATAGACTTTATTCGTATAGCCGCGCCGCGTCCCGCCCGATATCGGACGTCGAAGCCGCCCCGAACGGGCGTCGGGCCGCCCGAGGAAAAGACTAACTCTATGCCTATCGTAGTGTAATCTCGCCGAAGGCGGCTTCGTGTCCCGCAGCGCTGCAATCCCGCGGAACTCTCGGGCGCGCCGCGCTGTTCCCCGCAAGACAAAGGATCGCGACCGATGCTCTCGCTCAAATCCGTTCTCGTCGCGCTCGCGCTCGCCGCTTCGGCGCCGGCGCTCGCCGACCCGATCGTCGTCTCCTCGAAGATCGACACCGAGTGCAACCTCCTCGGCAACGTCATCCTTCAGGCGCTGCAGGCGAAGGGTCTGCAGGTGACGAACAAGGTGTCGCTCGGCTCGACCCCGATCGTGCGCAAAGCAATCGCGAGCGGCGAGATCGACATCTATCCGGAATACACCGGCAACGCGGCCTTCTTCTTCAACAAGGCCGACGACCCGGTCTGGAAGGACGCGCCCAAGGGATACGAGGCGGCCAGCAAGCTCGACTACGACGCCAACAGGATCGTCTGGCTGACGCCGTCGCCGGCCAACAACACCTGGGCGATCGCGCTGAAGGACGAGGTCGCGTCCGCGGCCAAGGTGAAGACCCTCGACGACTTCGGCAAGTGGGTGTCGAGCGGGGGAAAGGTCAAGCTCGCCGGCTCGTCCGAGTTCGTCAACAGCGCCGCGGCCCTGCCGGCGTTCCAGAAGGCCTACGGCTTCGCGCTCAAGCCCGATCAGCTGCTCGTCCTTTCCGGCGGCGACACGTCGGCCACGATCAAGGCGGCGGCCGAAGGAACCGACGGCGTCAACGCCGCAATGGTGTACGGCACGGACGGCGCGATCGGCGCCGCGGGGCTCGTCGTGCTCGACGACGACAAGGCGGTGCAGCCGGTCTATGCGCCGACCCCGATCGTGCGGGAAGCCGTCCTCAAGGCCCACCCCGAAATCGCCGACGCGCTGAAGCCGGTGTTCGCGAGCCTCGACCTCGAGACCCTGCAGACGCTCGACGGGCGCATCCAGGTCAACGGCGAGTCGGCCAAGGCGGTCGCGGCGGACTTTCTCAGATCGAAGGGCTTCGCCAAGTAATGTCGGCCGCCGGCGAGGCCCTGCCGAGAACGGTCCGCGCCTTCGCCGCCACCGTCGTCCTCGGGCGTCTCAACAAGCTCGGAGCGGCGATTGCGGCGATCGTCGCGATCGCCCTCTTCGCCGAGCCGTTTGCGACGCTCAGGGCGAACCGCATCGTTTCGGGAAATGGACTCGCCTTCTGGGACGCGCTGCCAGCGTCGGCCGCCTCGGTCGGCGCGGCGCTGATCGTCGCGGGCGCAGGGATTGCTCTTGTTCGCGGGCGCGCGAAACTCCGGCTCGCCGCCGGAGCCGCGGCGCTGACCGCGGTCCTCGTCCTGATCGGCCTCGTTCCCGGCCATCTCGTCGCTCCCGGGAATGCGCTCGCCCGGATCGGAGCGGCGGCCGGATTCTGGATGCTGGTCTTCGCCTTCGCCATCCTCGTCACGGACGCCATCGCGAAGCTCGAGCTCGAGCTCGGGCCCGCGGCGCGGCTTGCGGTCCTCGCCCTCGCCGCCCTCGTCGTCGGCGCGATCCTGAGCTCGGGCCTGTGGAACGGCCTCTCGGTGATGAAGGAATACGCGACCCATGCCGACAGTTTCTGGCAGGACGGCGAGCGGCACGTGGAGCTGGCGCTCGGTTCGCTCGCCGCGGCGCTCCTTGTCGGGGCGCCGCTCGGCGTGGCCTGCCAGCGTGTCCCCGCGCTCGGCGGCGTCACCTTGCCTGTCCTCAACATCGTCCAGACGATTCCGAGCATCGCCATGTACGGGCTGATGATGGCCCCGCTGGCGATCCTCGCGGCGCGCTTGCCGGCGCTCGCCGGGATCGGGGTCAGCGGCATCGGCCCGGCGCCGGCGTTGATCGCGCTCCTCCTCTATTCCCTCCTGCCGGTCGTGGCGAACGTGGTCGTCGGCCTCGACGGGATCCCGGGAGCCGTCGTCGAGGCGGCGCGCGGCATGGGGATGACGGCCCGCCAGCGCCTCCTCGCCGTCGAGCTCCCGCTCGCCATGCCGGTCATCCTGACCGGCGTCCGCATCGTGCTCGTCCAGAACATCGGCCTCGTCACGGTGGCGGCGCTGATCGGCGCGGGCGGGTTCGGCGAGTTCGTGCTCCAGGGGCTCGGGCAGTCCGCGACCGACCTCGTGCTGCTCGGCGCGGTCCCGACGGTCGCGCTCGCATTCGTCGCCGCGATCCTGCTCGACGCGCTGGTCGAGATCATCGGGGAGCGGCAAGGATGATCGAGATCGACGACGTCAGCCGCACGTTCGGCGACGTGGTGGCCGTGGAGCGCCTGTCGCTGACCGTCGCGCGCGGCGCGATCGTCACGCTGGTCGGGACCTAGGGCAGCGGCAAGTCCACCCTCCTGCGCATGATCAACCGGCTGATCGAACCGACGAGCGGCGCGATCCGGATCCAGGGCCGCGACACCAGCACGATCCCCGGCGAGACGCTCAGGCGCGGAATCGGCTACGTCATCCAGGGCCACGGCCTCTTCCCCCACTGGACGGTCGCGCGCAACATCGCGACCGTCCCACGCCTCCTGAACTGGGATGCGGCCCGCATCGCGCGGCGGGTCGAGGAGCTGCCCGACCTGTTCGGGCTCGACCCGGACGTCTATGCGCGCAAGTTTCCCCATCAGCTTTCGGGCGGCCAGCAGCAGCGAGTCGCGGTGGCGCGGGCGCTCGCGGCCGAGCCGTCCGTCCTGCTGATGGACGAGCCGTTCGGCGCGCTCGACCCAATCATCCGGGCCAAGGCGCGCGAGGACCTGTTCGCCCTGCAGCGCCGCCTCGGCGTGACGGTCGTCTTGGTGACGCACGACATGGAGGAGGCGATCGCGCTCGGCGACCGCATCGCCGTGATGGATCGCGGCCGCCTGATGCAGTACGCGACGCCGGCCGAGATCCTCGCGCGGCCCGCGCCGGGCTACGTCGAGCGGCTGGTCGGCGACGCCGAGCGGCCGTTCCGGCTCCTCTCCCTGGTCCGGGTCGGCGAGGCCGCGGCGCCGGGCGAGGCCGAGGGCGCCCCGATTCCCGAGGACGCGTCCCTGCGCGAGGCGCTCTCCGAGCTGCTCATGCGCGGCGCCTCGAGCCTGCCGGTCGTCGCGCGCGACGGGCGCCCCGGCGGTCGTGTAGCGCTCGAAGCCATTCTCGCCCACGCGCGGCTCGCCCGATGAGGTGGGCGGCGCCCGTCGCGCGGCTCGCGGCCGCCGCCCTGCTGCTCGCGCTCATTCTCGCGCCGGACGCCTTCAGGCCGGTGTTCGAGCCGCTGACCGAGAACGGCGCGCCCGCGATCTACAACCAGGGCAGCCTGCTCGCGCTGACCCTCGACCATCTCGGGCTGGTCGCGGCGTCGAGCCTGATCGCGACGGTCGTCGCGGTGCTCACGGGCGTGTTCGTCACCCGCCCGGCCGGGGCCGAGTTCCTGCCGCTGTCGCGCAGCGTCGCCCACATCGGCCAGACCTTCCCGCCGGTCGCGGTGCTGGCGCTCGCCGTGCCGGCGGTCGGCTTCGGGGTGAAGCCGACCATGATCGCGCTCGTCCTCTTCGGGCTCCTGCCGATCTTCGAGAACACCGTCGCGGGCCTGAGGCGCCTGCCCGAGAGCACGCTCGAGGCCGCGAGCGGCATGGGCATGGACGGCTGGCGCCGACTGGCCCTCATCGAGCTGCCGCTCGCGCTTCCCGTCATTCTGGCGGGCGTCCGCATCTCGGTCGTGATCAACATCGGCACCGCCACGATCGGCTCGACGGTGGCGGCGAAGGGCCTCGGCGAAGTCATCATCGCGGGCCTCAACAGCTCGAACACCGCCTTCGTCCTGCAGGGCGGCGTCATCGTCGCGCTGCTCGCCATCCTGATCTACGACGCGCTCGGCTTCGTCGAGCGCGAGGCGGCGCGGCGCGCCGGACGGGCGTAGTCCCGCTTCCAGCCCGGAGCGCTCGGCGCTGCGCTCCTCGAGAGCCGTCGGCGCGAGGGCGGCGCCAGGCGAACATGAACGACGAGTCGCATGACGCGCGCGCGCTCGAGCGCGTCATCTCCCGATGCGTGAAGCTCGAAGTGCCAGCCGTCGACAGGAGTGGGATCCGCCACTCGCCGCGCCGGTCGGCCGGGCCTTGCTGGCGGCGCCTCGGCTGCGGCGCGCCACGCTTCCGACGTCGGAGGGGAACTGACTGTCAAATCACGTCGGGATCAATGAAGAGCGGCTTTTGGTCCCAAAAACGGGACAGGCGGAACGGGCTCGCGTCGGCGACCGGTTCCGCGTCGCGAACGAGATCGGCGGCCAGGCGTCCCGCGCCCGGCCCGATGCCGAAGCCGTGGCCGCTGAACCCGGTCGCGACCGTCAAACCCGCGATGGTCTCGACGCGCGAGATGACCGGAACGGCGTCGGGCGTCGCATCGATGCGGCCGGCCCAGGCCTCGGCGACGTCCGCGTCCCAGACCTCCGGCCGGTTTCGCCGGAAGGCTGCGAGCGCCTTCTTCACCACGGCGGGATCGGGCGTGGGATCGGCGACGCGCTCTTCCTCGAAGGGGGAGACGGCGTCGAGCGGGCGCGGCCGCCAGCGGGCGAGATCGACGAAGAATCGCGAGCCGAAACGCAGCTTGATCGTCCTCCATTCGCGCAGGAAACCGGGAAGAAACTGCGGAAGGAAGCGGAAGGCGTCGGGCACGAAATCGAAACTCTCGTCGGCGCGCAGCGTCAGGGTGAATCCTCCGTCGAGCCGCCTGCGCAGGCAGAAATCCGGCGTCGCCAGCGCCCCCGGCTTCAGTTCTTGCGTCCCCGTCGTGCGGATCACGGTCGAGCGCAGGCTGAGTTGCGGCAACCGCACCCCGTGACGGCGCAGGAGCTGCGACGACCATGCGCCCGCTGCGACGAGAACGCGCGAGGCGGCAATGCGGCCCCTTTCGGTGAC
>CAIZGR010000771.1 GCA_903932535.1 uncultured Hyphomicrobiales bacterium
AGCTTGCCGTCGAGGCGGCCGACGAACAGCTTGCCGTCCGCGTAGGTCACGCCGCGGCTGTTGACGTCGCAGCAGGCGAACTGCAGCGTGTCGTCGGGCATGTCGGGCTCATAGGTCCACTTGCGGGCGCCGGTCGCCGCGTCGAGCGCGTAGACATACTTCGGGCCCCAGGAGGTCGAGACGTACATCGTGTCGCCGATCACCAGCGGCGTCGATTCGTTCGACCGGAGCGAGCCGAGCTGAAAAGCGTAAGCGAGCTTGAGGGCGCCCACGTTGCCGGCGTTGATGTCCTTGAGCGGGCTGAACCGGGTGTTCGCGTAGTCCTTGCCGTAGACCGCCCATTCGTTGGCGTTCTGGCCGCCCTTGATGACCGAATCGTTCGCCCCGGCCGCCCCAAGTCCGGCGACGAGCGCCAAAGCAGCCGATGCGCCCGCCAGAAGCACGTGGGAAAGTTTCGCCATTCGTATTTCCTCCCGAGTATAACTCTATCGGCCCGAGCCTTGCCCGCTTGCCGGCCGGTCGCCTCCGCCGTCGAACGGCGAAAGCGAGGCCCTTATAATTCGCAACCCTGCTTTGCTCCAGACGCGACCGCACCTACTTTGGCGCCGGAGGCTCGGAGTCGCCGGCGCGCGGCGGGCGGCGGCCTTTACCGCTTTCTTACGCGTCCGCCGGAGATTGCCTCTCGAATGCTTATGCGACCGGAAGCAGATTCCCCCTCGGAGAAACCGTCCCGAGGCTGCTTCATGCGCACTTCCTCGCCCGGCCTCGTCAGCCGCGGCCGTTACGCTCCCCGCCGGGAGCCCGAAGTCGCCGTCGTGAGCGAAACGCCGGCGCCGCTGCAAATCTTCGCGCGGCTGAGCCTTCTTCTGGCGATCGCGCTCGGCTTTGGCTTTGCGGCTCGAATTCTCGTCTGCGCGCTGTCCTGACGCGGAGGCGCCGAGCTGTCCGGCAACCGCCCCATGGGTCAGCCGCGCCGATCGCGGGGTGCTGTCTGTGAGCGCGACGGCGCTGCGACGCCCTTTCCCGCCTTCGAGCGGCGCGTCGCTCGAAGGGGGCGAACCGATCCGCGCCGGGGCGGTCCGCGCCGCCCGGCCTGAAGGCTCCTTTTGCCGCCGAACGACGGTCGATTGACCGGGTTCGGGCCATTTGCTAGCAAGCCGCGCTGTCAGACAGGCGGCCTTCCTTGTGGCGATTCGCGGCGCAGGGCTCGGACCGACCTGAAAATCGAGGGGGCGCCAATGGAATTCGCAATCCGCACCGGGGCGTTCGCGCTCGTGGGGCTCGGCGCAGCGCTTCTCGCAGGATGCGCGACGGAGCCGCCTCCCCCTCCCGTCGTCGCCGCGCCGGCCATCAGCCCGGATCAACTCGTCGGCAAGTGGGGCTTCGCGGCCTACCACCGGGACGCCGACCGCGCTCGCACGATGAAGGAAGCGGCGGCCCAGTGCAACAAGCCCTACGTCATCGCCAAGGGCCCCAACGGCGGGCTCATGATGAATCTCGCCGACCAGGCGGAGCTGTCGGAGCTGGTTCTCAAGCCCGGTCCGGACGGGCAGACATACCTCGGACCGGCCGGACCGGCGCCGACGGCCGACGACCGCATCGTCCAGAACGTCGACCCCAACTCGTTTACGACGGTCTGGGTCGATCCCGACAACGTGGCGCGCTACGGCACTTCCGTTTACGAGCGTTGCGGACAGAAGAAGGTCTGACAAAGGCCGATTGTTTCATCGCCACCATGGAGCGGACATGAACGTTCGAATGGCTTTTCTGGCGCGGGCGGCGGCTGCGGCGATCGCGGCGGCTGCGGCGTTTCTCCCCGGCGTGATCGCCACCGCGCAGCAGATCGACATGAACGTGGTCGATCAGCCGGGCCGCGTCCCGACGGCGGATGAAGAGCAGCTCAGCGGCGCCTTCGAGCGGCAGGAGGTGTTCTTCCGCACCAGCGAGGCGCCGGGGACCGTCCTCATCGACACCAACAACCGTTTCCTCTACCTCGTCCAGCCCAACAACCGCGCCCTGCGCTACGGGATCGGCGTCGGCCGCGAGGGCTTCCAGTGGCAGGGCGTCGAAAAAATATCCCGCAAGCAGGAATGGCCGGACTGGCGCCCGCCGCCGGAGATGATCGAGCGCCAGCCCTATCTTCCGCGCTTCATGGCGGGCGGTCCGGGCAACCCGCTCGGCCCCCGGGCGATGTATCTCGGCAAGACGATCTATCGCATCCACGGCACCAACCAGCCACAGACGATCGGCCATGCGGTCTCGTCGGGCTGTTTCCGTCTCGTGGATGACGACGTGATCGACCTCTACGGTCGCGTTGCGGTCGGAACCAAAGTCATCATCAAGCAGGCCGTCGCGCTCTGAGCGCGGCCGAAGTCAACATTCGAGGCTGGCCATGATCAAACCGCTTCTCGCCGCCGCGGCGGCGCTCGCGTTCGGCGCCGCCGGCTCGGCCGACGCCCAGACGCTCAAGACCGTGCAGGACCGAGGCAAGCTCATCTGCGGCGTGAGCCAGGGCATCGCCGGGTTCTCGATCAAGGACGACAAGGGCGCATGGAGCGGCTTCGACGTCGACTTCTGCCGCGCGCTCGCCGCCGCGATCTTCAACGACCCGTCCAAGGTCGAGTTCGTGCCGCTGTCGGCCGCCGAGCGCTTCGACGCGCTCAAAGACAGGAAGATCGACGTGCTGTCGCGCAATTCGACCTGGACGCTCGGCCGCGAGGAGGAATCGGATGTCGTCTTCGCCGGCGTCACCTATTACGACGGGCAGGCCTTCATGACGCCGAAGACCAGCAAAGCCACGTCGGCCCTCGAGCTCGACGGGGCCAAGGTCTGCGTTCAGAGGGGCACGACCTCGGAGCCGAACGCCAAGAACTTCTTCGAGACCAACCACGTCAATTACGAGATCGTCGAGGGCGACACGGGCGCCGACATCGTGGCGAACTATCTGTCGGGCAAGTGCAACGTGCTGACGACCGACGAGTCGCAGCTCTTCGCGCTCCGTTCGCAGTTCCCCAAGCCCGGCGAGCATATGATCCTGCCGGACGTGATCTCGAAAGAGCCGCTGGGTCCGGTCGTGCGCCAGGACGACATGCAGTGGCTCAATCTCGTCAAGTGGGTGAACTACGCCCTCATCGACGCCGAAGAGATGGGCGTCTCGTCGAAGACGATCGACGAAGCCCTGAAGTCGGAGAAGCCGGCGGTGAAGCGGCTGGTCGGAACCGAAGGCGACCTCGGCAAGCCGCTCGGCCTGTCGAACGCTTGGGCCGCCAATGCGATCCGCACCGTCGGCAACTACGGCGAAATCTTCGACCGGAACGTCGGCGCCCACACAAGGCTCGGCATCCCGCGCGGCTTGAACGAGCTGTGGGACAACGGCGGCATCCAGTACGCGCCGCCGCTGCGCTGACTTCGACGAACTCGGCTTACTCGCAAACGCGCGTCTGGCCGTGGTAGCGGCAAGTGAGCGGCTGCGGGGCCGACGCGCCGGCTGGCGGCGCGTCGGGGGCGGAAGTCGCCGGCCGCGGCTTCGGCTTGGCCGGCATCACCATGCTCTGCGCCGGCGGCGGGGGCACGGTGATCACGGGGTAGGCGCCCGACATGAACTGGGCGCAAGCCGGAGCCGCCCCCAGGGCGAGCGCGACCCATGCCGTCGCGAACAGCGCCCGAAACGACAAACCGTCCGTCATTGCGAGCACTCCGTACAGCCGCAGCCGAGTTTCACCCCACCGCAATTCTACACCCTTATCCGGCCGGCGCCCGGGTTGTCGAGAGCCGAAGCCGCGGGCGGCGCCTGCTGACGGTCGAAGGTATCGCCGCTGCCGCTCGCCAGCCGCGCGTGCACGCCTGCAAGGCCGACCAACGACGACCGGGGTGCGGCGTCCCGCGTGTCGTTTCGGCAACGCGCGCCGGTTTTCGCTGTGGCGGTCGCCTTTTGTCCGCCCGTAACCCGGGTTGCTCTTGCACGCCGACTTCGGTCTAATTAACGATTCGACGACGCGGCGTAGCCGAGCGCGGCCAATGAAATGACGGGGCGGCAACGAATGACGGGTCTGACCAAGGCGGTTTTCGTGAGCGTCGCGGCGCTCGCCATCGGAGCGGCGTCGGCCGCGGACCTCCCGACCCGGAAGCCGCCTCCAGTTCCGACTCCCGTTGCGGAGCCGTCGCCATGGCGTTTCGAGGTCACCGGGTATGGATGGGCGTCGAGCCTCGCCGGCACATCGGGGTTTGGGGGGCTTCCGAGCCTGCCTTACTATGCGAGCTTCGGAAAGGTTCTGGAACACCTCGACGGCGCCTTGATGGGCTCGGTCCTGGCGCGCAACGGCGCGTATATCGTCGGCCTGGACATGCTGTGGTCGAGGGTCGGCGGGTCGGGAACCGTCCGCCTCTCATACGGCCCGTTCAACGCGGCCGGCGCGGACCTGACCCTTACGGAAGGCATCGCCACGGCCTTCGGCGGCGTTCGGATCCCGATCGGGCCGCCCAATCTCGAGATCTACGGCACGGTCGGCGCCCGCTACATGTACAGCGGGAACAAGCTGACGCTCAATTCGCCCGTCCCGGGCTTCAGCGCGAGCACGTCCGTCAACAAGGACTGGGTCGACCCGGTCGCCGGGTTCGCCGCGCATTACCGATTCGACGACCGCTGGTTCGTGAACGTCTTCGGCGATCTCGGCGGCTGGAGCGACAGCGCCACCGGACAGGCGCTCGCCTCTGTCGGCTACGACTGGACCCGGAACTGGTCGACGACGCTCGGCTACCGCGTGCTCTACACCTACGAGAAGCAGGACACGGGGTTCAACGCTCTGACCGGCGCCGATCGCAGCTTCCGCTACCAGCAATGGATGTACGGGCCGCTCATCGGGGTGAAATACAGCTTCTGAGCCCGACGACAGCGCAACGGGAACCGCCGGCGGACGGGGTCGAACCCGGTCCGCCGGAGTCTGAGCAACGTCCCTTCAGCCGCCGCACGAACGTCGCCATGTTTCGGAGGGGCGGCGCGTCGCCGCGCCAGATGCGCGAGACGCGCGCCTCCCATCGCGAGCGCGGGGCGGTCCGCGCAAACCTGCGTGGTCTTCAGCGAACGCAGACGCGCCGGCCGTAGCGATTGACATGGCAGCGTACCGGGCCGCGATGATAGGTCGTCGTCGCGACGGCGCGGTGCGGGCCGGCGCATCCCGCATGGTAGACGCCGCGGGCGCAAACGACCGCGTTGGCTTCACCGACCGTTCCCATCAGCATGCCGACCATCAGGGCGGCGAGAGCGATTGTCTTCACGATTCATCTCCTGGATTGAGTACGAAACTTCCGCCCGGCGCCTCGTCGAGGCGCTGGAACGCTACGCGAACGATACGCTACTTGCTTCCGGCTTCCGCCTTGGCTACGGCGTCCTTGCAGCCTTCGCTGAGGTCGGCCGCGTGCGATTTCAAGCACTCGGCCTTGGCGCCCTTGCCCGGCTTCACCTCCCCGCAAAACTGCTTCATGTCGGCTTTGCAGGCCTTCCCGACCGCGGCCGCCTTCACGATGGCGATCTGGCAATCCGTCGAGAGGTCCGAGAAATGCTCCTTGACGCAGGCCTTCAGCTTGCCGCCGCCGGGCTTCACGTCGGCGCAGACCGACTTGATGTCCTTGGCGCAAGCCTTGGAGACGGCCGACCCTGCCGCGTCCGCGGAGGATGCCGTCACGAGAATTGCCGCGGCAATCGCAGCGGCCCAGCCCAATGTCCTCACCTCAACCTCCTCTGTGGACACGCCGTCCGCGCCCGGCGCCGAATTTTTCGCGCCGTTCGCGTGCGTCCCTCGAGCAAGCGGCCATCGCAACTTGCTCCAAGCTCTTTCGGACGCGAGACTCTTGCGAAATTCAGGCTCTCGCCTTCTCGCGTCCCGCATTGGAGGACGGTCACGTCCTCCCTGCTCTTGTCGCGCCGTGGCCGAGTCCCCCTCGCTCTGCGGAGCGGCCGGGGCTCACTGCGCCCGAACCGTTCCTCCCGCGACCGCCTCTTTCGGCGTCGCGGCGAAAATGTTCTTGCCCGCGTCGTTCTCGGAATTGAGCCCCGGATCGACGTCGAGCCAAGCGCCCAGGCACCAATGATCCAGCCGCGGGGCCGTGCAGTCGGGCGTCACCGGGCCCGGGTCGCAGACGCAGTATTTGTCGGCGTGCGGGGTGACGCCCGGCACGTCTTTCCGCTCGCCCGAAGGCAGCGCGAAAGCGACTTGCGAGCCGGCCGTCTGCACCGCGAACTGGCACACGTGCCCGGCCGGCGCCGCGCACAGGAAGGTGACGGTTTGCTGGGCTTGCGCCGCCGTCGCAAGCAGGGCCGACCCGGCCGCCCACAGCGCAGTCGTGAGAATAAGTCTTTTCATCGCCCCCTCCCGCTCACTTTTCCATCATCATCCCTTCGGCGCGGTCCTCCTTGAGGAGCAGGCCGATGGCGTGGATGATCTTCTGCTCCGGATGGGCCTTGCAGTATTCGATCACCTGATGCTCGAGCTCTCGGCCCTTCTTGAAGTCGGCGTAGTGCTTGTGGGCGAGGCCGTTGTACCAGCCGCTGTACCAGCTCGACAGCGCGTTGGCGTCCTCCTGGTAGGTGTTGGCGAGCTGGCCGCAGGTCAGCGCCTGCACGTCGATAAAGCCATTCGCGTCGGCATAGGCCGAGAGCGGAACGGGGTCGGCCTCGGCCGCGCCGGCCATCGCCAGCATCGCAACGGACGAGATCAGCAGGAACTTTTTCATTCGGGCCTCCGATTGGCGTGGGTCTTACGCCGGGCTCAGTGAACTGCGTGTGAACGCTCGCGGGGTCGCAGCATCCCCCGCGGACGACGCTTCATTTTACGCTTACGCACGGCGGCGCGCCTTCGGCGTCGGACGCGAGCCTTCAAGGTCCCCGCGCGAGATTCGCGCGGACACGGCCTCGAGCCGAAGGCGACGCCGGCTACAACGGCGCCGGCACGACCCGATAATAGAGGCCGTTCGCCCCATAGACGGGCTCCAGCCAGCCGGCCGGGCACTGATACCAGGAATGGAACGGGCGGTGAACATAGACGCAGCCCGCCGGCAGATAGCCGTAGGTCGCCCCGACCGGCCAAGCCGAGGCCGCCGCCACAACGCCGACCGCGGCGGCGCCGACGGCCGCGCCCGCAGCTGCCGCGCCCCATCCGCCGTAACCGCAGTTGTAGCAGCCTGCGCCGTATGAATTCACGACGACCGGCTGATGGTAGTACGCGCCGTAGGCCCCCGTATGATACGCGCTGTAACCGTTGGTCGCCGTACCATGGTAATAGCCGCCGTAGTCCCCGCCATGCCAAGCGCCGTAGCCGTTGGCGGCCGACCCGTGCCAAGCGCCGCCGGCGTCGCTCTCGTGCGCGACGCCCCCCGGACCGACTTCGGTGGCGTGCGCATACCCGCCTGCGTCGCCCTCGTGATAGAAGCCGCCGCCGCCCGTGTGGCCCCAGCTTCCGCCGAAGCCGCCGCCGCCGCGCATCCAGGCGGCCGCAGGCTCGATCGCCGTCGCCGCGGCAAGCGCGGCCGTCGCCGCGAGGACCAGACATTTCATCGCATGACCTCCTGCGCGCATGGGGTTCACGGCTTCTTCTCCGCGGGCGGCGGGTTGACCTCGGTCGGGGGCGCGGCGTCGCCGGGCGGCGCGAACGCGATGCGCTCGGCCTTCAACGCCTTCGGGTTGGTGAACGCCGCCGGATCGACGGGCATGTCGAGGCGCCAGTCCGAGAACACGGTCTGATAGCGCGCATGCGCCGGCTCGTTGGCGTAGACGACCCGCACTTGCCGGGGCAGCCGATCGGCGACGCCGATCCACACTTCGGCCGCGACCTCGTCGCCGGCGAGCGCGATCATGTCGGTCGGCACGCCGCCGACCGCGATCGAGCGGCCGACATAGAAGGCGGACGTCATCGTCTTCGACAGCTCCGCATAGGGGTCGGACGCCAGAACGTCCGAGAACGGGAAGTAGATCGCCGCCTTCTCCCACGCTTCGTCCAGCAGCTTGTCGAGCGTCGGCGGGGCGTCGGCGACGGCCACGACGTTGGACGAGGGGACGTAGGCCATCATGGTCTTGCCGTCGTAATAGAATTCGTCCGGCGTGCCGTCGCCAGGGCTGACGACCCGCATCTTGTCCGGACGCTCGACCGTCACCTCGTGGATCGCGCTGTAGTAGAGGGGCTGCCCGTTGCGGGCGGCGCGCTCGTAGGTGCTGATCGCGGTGAAGGCCATCGTCCTCGAGGAGGCGAGCTTGGCGCTCGCCGCCCGGAGGATCTCGATCGCCTTCGGCTCGAGCGCGGGGGCCGCGGACGCGGCCGGCGCCGGCGCGTTCTGCGCAAAAGCCGGATGGGCAGCGAGGCCGATCGCGAGACACGCCGCGAGCGCGGCGGCGGAGGCCTGGGCCGCCGCGCGCGGGCGCGTCACCTTCTTCAGTTCCATTGTTCCTCGACCTCGATTTCGCATCCCATCCCTCCGACGCAAAGTGCGAGCCGGCGCCGCGCAGCTTGGTTGCGCATCCCTCTCGACGCCGTTTCCGAATTCGCGACAGAACATCGCGTCGCCGTCATTCATGGCCGGCGGCGCCTCGCGCGCCGCCGC
>CAIZGR010000772.1 GCA_903932535.1 uncultured Hyphomicrobiales bacterium
CGCTATTCACTCTTTGCACTGGCGATCGCCGCGGGGATAACGGCCTCGCCCGCATCGGCGGGCGCGAATTTCGTCACCAACGGCGATTTCAGCGATCTGACCAACGGGGTCGGACAGATCACGGAACTCTACGACATCACCTACGCGGTCGGTTGGACGACCTGGGGCTACAACAAAGTGATGAGCGACGGGAATGTGGCCGTGATGACCCAGCACGGCGATGCGCCCAATTTCGCGCTCTGGACTCAGGCCAACGGCGGCGCAAACACTTGGGACGGCCTCGCGCCGAACGGCTCCAACTTTGTCGCGATGAACAGCGTCTACAACGCCGACAGGGTGTACCAGACCATCGACGGCCTGACGGTCGGCGATCGATACACGCTGGCGTTCGATAACGCTTTCGGTCAGCAGCGTCTGCTCGACGGAAGCGGGTACGACGGCCCTACGACGCAAACGTTCTCTGTCTACTTCCAGCCGAGCTCGGCGTCCTGGGACCAGAACGACCCGGTGTGGAGCATGGCGTCGGACCTGCCCAGCCACGGCTTCGAAGGCTGGTTCGCCGAGAACCTCACGCTCACCGCGACGTCCGCGAGCGAGGTCCTGTCCTTCTTCGTTTCGGGCAGTCCGTCGCTGCCGCCGTACTCCCTGTTCACCAACGTGTCGCTGACCGAGGGCGCGGTCCCCGAACCCGCCACCTGGGCGATGGCGCTCGCCGGCTTCGCCGGTCTCGGCCTCGCGGGCTGGCGCAGCGCGCGGAAAGCGGCGCGCGCCGCCTGATCGAACCGGGGCTGCGCAGGCTTCGGCGCGCAGCCCGCCGTCCCGGTCGTCCCGGCGCCCGTCGCGGCGCTTCCGGCGGCGGGCGGGGCGAGGGGACCAGAGCGAGGCGCCGCGCGCTCGGCGTCAGCCGGTCGAATGAAGCGGCTTCAGCCGCGGATCGCACCACGCAAAGGCGCGCCACGGACAATGCCGGGCCTCGGCGCGTTCGAGCAGGCGCCGTGCGCCGGCCCTCTCGCCGAGCGCCAGCATCGGCGCGGCGAGAAGCGCCGGCGTCGAATACTGCGCGTCCTGCATCGCGAGATCGAGGGCGCTCCGGGCCTTGTCGATATCCCCGGTCTTCGCGTAGGCGTAAGCGAGTTGACCGACGGTGAACGGGTCGCGCGGCGATATGTCCGCGGCGCTACCCACGAGGGCCAAGGCGCGCCGCGCATTGCCGGCGACGCCTGCGGCGATCGATCGCAAGACGAAGAGCGTGGCCACGTCGGGCCGCAGCTTCTGGGCTTTGATCGCCAGAGCGTCCGCGCATCCTGTCTCCCCTGCGAAGAGTTTCAGCAAAATGTGCATGATGATCGGCCTGCGATCGAGCGGATTTGCGGCGACGGCGGCCTCGGCTTCGGCGAGCGCGGCGGTCAGATCCCTTTCGAGGGCGCGGAGCCAAGCGCGATAGTATCGAATGAGCCACGCGCCGGGGGCCATGGCGACCGCCAGGTCCAGTCTTTTTCGCCCTTCGGCGACGCGGCCCGAAAGCAACGCGATCCCCCACCCCGAGACGGCGATGGCGCCGGCGTTTCGGGGATCGATCGACAAGGCCCTGGCGCAAGCCTCGGCGATTTCCAAAGCCGCCGTTTCAGGGGCGATGAAGCCCCGCCAAGCCTGCACGGCGACACAATCGGCCATGTGGACCCAGGCGGCTGCGAAGTCCGGATTGCGGCCGATGGCGAAGCGCAACGTCTCCTTCGCCTGGGCCATCGCCACGGATGTGCGACTGGCGGCGAGTTCGTTGACCGCGCCGATCACGGCCGAAGCGCTGTCGCCGGGAGGCGGACCAGCGCGCACGTCCTCCTGGATTGGACATGTCAACTGCGAGCCTTCGCCATACACCGTCCTGAGGACCGCGGGGCCTGCGTCGCCGAGCGCTTTGCGCAACTGGTAGACCACTCGGGCGATCGAATCGTCCGAGACGGTCTCCGAAAGCCACAGGGCGGCGGCGACGGCTTCCTTGGAAACGGTCGCGCCGTCGGCTCTGAGCAGCAGTTCGAGCAGGCCGCGAGCCTTCGGTTGCAGGGCGATGACCGCTCCGTCGCGTTCGAGACCGCGCGCTGTCGAAAATTCGAAATCCGCAAACCGCCAAGTCCGACCCATGCGCCTCCGAGCCCCTCCGGCCGGTGGGAACGATGCGATCGAAGCGCGGCCCCCTGCTGAACCATATTTTAGATGATCGACTGTTCGCAATGATGCTCTTGTTTACCTGCACGGGCTTCGCTTCCCGTTCGGGACGCAGGGCGATCC
>CAIZGR010000773.1 GCA_903932535.1 uncultured Hyphomicrobiales bacterium
CGCCCCAACCGGCCAAGATAATTGTCGGTGAACCGGCCAACTTAATTGTCGCCGCGCAGTCGACGCCGTTTCGTCATCGGCGCTGTCGTTTGGGGCGTCCGCTACGCCCGGCTCGAGCCGAAGCTGCCCGGCGCTCCCCGGGCGCGGTCTATGCCCGTCGATCCGACGCCGTGGCAGTGGCCGCCGTCAGGCCGAACGGAACCCGGTTTTCGAAATGCATGAATCCCGTTGACTGTCTACGGGCCAAACCCGAGGTGTCCCCATGAGCGATCTTGTTTTCATCGTGTTCGACAGCGAGGCCAAGGCCGAAGACGTCAGGACCAAAGTGCTCGATATGCAGAAGGACTATGTCATCTCGGTCGAGGACGCCGTCATCGCGACGCGCGACGACAAGGGCCGCATCAAGTTGAACCAGTTGATGCACCCTGCCGCCGCGGGCGCGCTCTCGGGAGCGTTCTGGGGCATGCTGATCGGCTGGATCTTCTTCTTGCCGTTCGTCGGCGCCGCGGCCGGCGCGGCCGGCGGAGCGCTCGGCGGGGCGCTGACTGATGTCGGCATCAACGACGATCAGATGCGCCAGGACGCCCAGGCGGCCCTGACGCCGGGCAAGGCGGGTCTGTTCCTCCTCATCCGGAAGATGACGACCGACAGGGTTCTCGACGATCTGAAGGGCCTCGGCGGAACCGTCATCCGCACCTCCTTCGATCACGCGAAGGAAGAGGCGTTGAAGGAGGCGCTCGCGGGCAAGATTCCGGCTTTGCCGGCGGGGGCGGCCTGAGCCGAGCGGCGCGAGATCGTCCATACGTCTCCAGTCGAGCGTGGTCGAGGGACCCGCGACGCGAACGGACATTCTGGTCGATCCGAGCGGCAGGGTCGCTCGGAGCCTCTGCCTCCCAGCCGGCGCTTTCGCGCGCGTGAGCCCCGATAGCCGAGGACCTGTACGCGCCCGCCGTGCGGGCCGCCGAATCCGCCTGTCCTCGAGTCGTCGGGGTCTTCGATCCCGATCGAGAGGCGGACGAAGGCGGGGAAGTTGCTGGCGGCGGCCTGCTGCTCGGAGTCGAGCCGGCAGTGGGTCGTCGAACTCGGATGGATCGCGAGGCTGCGCACATCGACAGCCCGCCATCCGACTCGTGCGCCCCGAGCCCCGGCGGGACTTGTTCCCCCGCCATGCGCCGTCGCGCGCTCGCCCCATCTCCCACCGAGGACGCCGCGCCTTCGCCGTCATGGCGAGCCGCGAAGCGGCGCGGCGATCCAGGGGCCGCCGCCTTGTGAAGTTGCCACGGATTTTGGGACCATTGGCGTCGTTGGAGGAAGTCTGCTCCGAGAGGCATTGAACGGAGCGGATCATGACCCGCTTCGGCGCCGTCCTTTGGGGTGAACGACCGCAGGATTGAGGGGGCCTGTCGGCGATTTTTCTGGAAGGTCAGCATCCGGTCGAGGCCATCCGGCGAGCGGACCCCTATCCGTCCCTCTTGTCGTTCCCGCCTTCCGAGAAGCCCGCTTCGCGGGCTCCTCGGGATCAGGTCGCGGTCGACAGAGCGTTTTGTGGCTCCGTTCGATCTTTATCCTGAACGGGCAGAGTTCACGTCTCGCCCGACAGCGTCGTCATGCCGCTGCGGAGAAGTCGAAATCGGCATAGCGCAAGGCTGCGGACGCTCCGATGAGGATGATCGTTTCGCCTCGCTCCTTGACGCGGATTCGGCACCGGGTCAGGCTGACCCGCTTGGCCATCGTCATGACCCGCGGCCATGCGGCCCTCGGATTGTGGAGCGGAACATCTCGTTCGGCGGCGATAACTTGCTCGCCTTTCAGAACTTCAAAATCATACAACTTCACTGAAGACCTCCTCTACCCTCGAGCGCATAGACAAAAAATTCACGGGCCTGCTGCTTCGAACGCATTGCGTCGGCGTTTCCTCCGCGTTTTTCACCGATGCGAGATCGAACGAAATTTCAGTCGATGCCTTCATCTCGTCTCGTTTCACACCGTAAACACCGCTCGATTATAAAATGATTGACCATGCGCTTATATAAGGGACTTTACGTAGCGCAGCGCACAAAGAACGTTATCTACAAAGGCTTGGCGATTTGTATTGGTGCTTTCTAATAATAAACCGCATGAAGTATCAAGATCGCGTTAAACGGACAGGATCTGCAAATTTTTTGCGCGCGTCGCGTGTTCGATCGCGGAGAGTCTATGCGGATTGTTGTTCGAATCGCGCGCTCGGTCCCTGCTTTCGCCGTAACGCGTGCGGCCTGACAGTCTTCTTCGTCATGCCCGCGCAAGCGGCTATCCACGACCGAAGGACGTCCTTTTCGCCGGGATTCGCGCCGACGCCCCGAGCCTCGCTCGCGCGGAATTCGGGATGAATCCCCGGTTTCGCGCGGATGAGAGAGGTTGACGCTCCCTGGTCTCAGACCGGAATCTTGGTCAGATTCCGGGCGGTGAACTCGTCCGTCACCAGCGCGGTCGGCCTCACGAGCTTGATCGCGCCCTCGATGGCGGCGAGCTTGTGCGATCCGCCGGCGGCCAGCACCCGGATCGGGGCCGCGCGCACCGCCTCCATGGGCACTGACATGACGCGCCGGTTGAGCGGATGGTCGAGGACCCGGCCCTCGTGATCGTAAACGTTGCAGAGCAGCTCCCCGACCGCGCCGTATTCGCGCAGCACGCGCCGGTCGGCCTCGCCGATCAGCTCGAACCGGGCGATCGTCGCCTCGGGACCGAGCGACCCGACGCTGACGACGATCGCGTCGAGCGCCTGGGCGAAACCATAGACGGCGCCGAGGCCGCACCGTTCGATCAGCGCCGTCTTGGTTTCCGGGCTGTCGACCAGCGCGGGCGAGGGGATGAGGTAGCAGTCGGCGTTGAAGGCCCGGGCGAAGGCCGAAGGAAATTCGGCCGGGTTGTCGTGGGCGAAATGGGTCACGCCGCCCACCAGCGACACGACGTTCAGTCCGCGCAGCGAGCGCTCGCGCAGGTGCTCGAGCGAGCGGTTCAGCGTGCGGCCCCAGCCGAGCCCGATCTTCATGTCGTTGCGCAGGATCGAGGACAGGTACTCGCCGAGGACCGCG
>CAIZGR010000774.1 GCA_903932535.1 uncultured Hyphomicrobiales bacterium
CGCTCCACCATCTCGACGTTCCGTGGCTCCCCTCGCAGATCGAGCAGCGCGAGGGCCGGATCGAGCGCCAGGGCCACGAGAACGAGGAGATCGAGCTCTACGCCTACGCCACCAAGCGCAGCGTCGACGCGACCGGATGGCAGATCCTCGAACGCAAGGCCCGCTTCATCGACGCGGCCATGTCCGGCGACCGCTCGGTCAGACGGATCGAGGACGCCGGATCGCAGGCGAACCAGTTCGCTCTCGCCAAGGCGATCGCCTCGGGTGACGAACGGCTGATGCGCAAGGCGGGGCTCGCGTCCGAAATCGCTCGGCTCGAGCGCCTTCGCGACAGCCATTTCGACGATCAGTTCGCCATCCGGCGCAAGATCGACTTCGGCGAAAAGCGGCTCGAGGAGGCGACCCGGAGGATCGAGGCGATCACACAAGATCTCGCCCGGCGCATCCCGACGCGGGGCGAGGCTTTCGTCATGACGATCGGCGACCGGCCTTTCGCCGAACGCAAGCGCGCGGGCGAGGCGCTGATTGCGGTTGCGCGAAAGATGAAGCCGACGAAACCGGGGGCCGTCGTGCCGATCGCCGCGATCGGCGGCTTCGCGGTCGTCGTCAGGACGGGCTATTTCGACGACATCGAGCTCAGGCTCGACCGCGCCGCCGCCGGGACCGACGCCATCCCTCTCGACAAGGATGCGACCCCGCTCGGCCTCGTCTCGCGCATCGAATCCGCGCTCGCCAGGTTCGATCTCGAGCTTGCCGAAGAGCGCCGCACGGCGGCCGAGGTCTCCGGGTGGCTCCCGGGCTTCAAGGCGCGGCTCGGCGACGCGTTCCCGCATGAGGCGGAGCTCGAGGAGAAGCGCGCCGAAATGGCCGAACTCGACGCGTCCCTCGCCGCGCCCGTGCCCGCCGCGCCCGTGCCCGCCGCGCCGGCCGCGGAGAGCGGCGTCGCGACGTGATCCCAAGCGACGCCCAATCTGCCCGCTGCCCCGCCCTAAAGCCCCGATCTCAGGAGAGCGACCCATGATGCCCGCTTCCATCGTCCGCGCGCTCACGAACCCCGCCTTCACCGCCGCCGAGTTCAGCCCGACGCAATGGGACAGCGCCGAGGACAAGGCGAAATTCGCCAACGCGCTGATGAAGTTCATCGCCGGCGACTTCCCTCGGCAGAGCTTCACGAAATCGCTCTACCGGCGCCTCAGCAACACGTTCGGGCATATCGCGCATTGCGATTTGGAAGGCTTCTATGGGGTCTTCTTCGAACGTGACGCCGACAAAATTGTCTTCGTCGACCAGACCTTGCGCTGGCCCCACTTCGGCGACCCCGCCTTCACGTATTCCGACGTCGAGCGGGCGGTGAAACGCCGGCTCAGCGCCGCCAATGTGATCGAGGTCTTCCGGATGCGCGAGGCAGACGCCGTTCGCAGGCGCGAGCTCGCGACGCTCGCGCGCCTGCAGGAGAAATACGGAGCGAGAACGCCGCCGCCGGCGTCCGATCTCGGTACGGTTCGCCAGGAACCATCGCCGCTGACCGGGCAGGGCGATCTCTTCGCCGCATAATCCCGGCCGGGGTCGAAGGGACGGCCCGGGGCCGACATGAAAAACGCCAACACGCGCGCGGCACATGTGTCGACCGCGAGAGCCGTTCCAAACGAGACCGACGCGGCAGATTGCGGTCCTTCGCCGAACGCGACAGAGGCGCCAGGAGCGGGCGTTCCCGGTCCAAGCCCGATCGCGTCAACGTCAACCCATTTTCGAGCTTGCCACTGTTGCGTCGGCGCGAAATCAGCCAAAGTGAAACTCAAACTCCTTGGGAGGGCGAGATGCTTGGGCGACGCAAACACATAGTGACCTGCCCATTCCTGGTCCCGTGAATTGAGTTAGAGTCCGTCGACGTCAGGAGACGGACATAAGGACGAGCAGGTTGAGCGACGCGCAGATTATTGGGGTCTTGCGCGAGCAGGAGGCGGGGAGTGCGAGGGCGGAGGTCTGCCGACGGGATCAGCGAGCAGACCTTCTACCGCTGGAAGGCCAAGTACAGGGGGATGCAGGCGTCGGACGCGCAGAAGCGCAAGGCGCTGGAGGACGCGCGGCGCTGGCGGCGAGCTA
>CAIZGR010000775.1 GCA_903932535.1 uncultured Hyphomicrobiales bacterium
GGACTGCCGGCGATCGACGTGATGGTGTGCGATGCCGACGAGGCCGCCGACGCGATGCGCTCGGTCGCCGAAAACTTGATACGAGCCTCGATGTCGAGCGTGGACATCTGGCGCGCGATCGAGCGGCTCGAAGCCCAGGGCTGGAACGAGCAGGCCATCGGCGACGCGCTCGCGTTGCCAGTCCGCACCGTCCGCCGCCTGAAGCTGCTGGCGCATCTGCATCCGGCGATGCTGGACGTGATGGCGCTCGGCAGCATGCCGAACGAGGAGCAACTGCGCACGATCGCCGCCGCCACGCCCGAGGAACAGGCGCAGGTCTGGAAGAAGCACAAGCCGAAGAAGGGCCAGGCCGATATTGCCTGGCACGAGGTCGCCCGGGCGCTGGCCAAGCGCCGCATGCCGGCCTCGGCGGCCAAGTTCGGTGACGATCTGGCGAAGGCCTACGGCATCGTCTGGGAGGACGATCTGTTCGCCCCACCGGGCGAGGACAGCCGCACCACCACGAACGTCGAAGGGTTCTTCGGCGCCCAGCAGGAATGGCTGCAGAACAACCTGCCCGAACGCGGCCGGCTGTTGCCGGTTGACGAATACGGCCGCTTTGACCTGCCGAAGAAGGCCGAGCGCGTCTACGGCAAGCCCGGCAAGGCCGATCTGGTCGGCCACTACATCGACACGCGCACCGGCGAGGTGCAGTCCGTCGCCTATCGCCTGCCCGAGCCGAAGAAGGCCGGCAAGCCCGCGGGCGGCACGAAGACAGCAACCGGCACCACGCCCGGCGCCGCCGGCGGCGACAGAGACGATCACATGCCGGCGGCGCGGACCCGGCCGGATGTGACGCAGAAAGGCATCGCCATGATCGGCGACCTGCGCACCGATGCGCTGCATCTGGCGCTCGCCGACGCGCCGATCGCCGACGACACCCTGCTCGGTATGCTGGTCCTCGCCCTCGGCGGTGACAATGTCGCCGTCGACAGCGGCAGCAACCTGACCGGCAACGACCGCCAGGCGATCAGCCGCACGCTCACCGAAGGCGGCGTGCTGACGACCGACCCCGACCGGCTGCGCCGGGCCGCGCGCATGATGCTGGCCGCGGTGCTGTCCTGCCGGGAAAACCGCTCGCAGACCGGCCCCTTCGCCCGGATCGCCGGCGAGGCGATCGGCGCCTCGCTGCGGCTGCCGAACATGGCGACCGAAGAGTTCCTGTCCTGCCTGTCCCGTGGCGCGCTGGAGAAGGCCGCCGCGGCCGAGGGCGTGCGGGTCGAGGTCCGGACGAAAGACACGCGGGCGCGGATGGTCGGCCGCTTCACCGACGGCACCTTCGTCTATCCGGGCGCCCTCTTCCGGCTGGCGCCCGAGGATCTGACCGCCGCCGCCGAGCGCCGGCATGACCGCGCCGGCACCGGCTCGGTCGGCCCGGTGACCGGCGCAGACGGCGAGGGCGACGGTGCTGCCGAGCCGGAGGACGGGTACGAAGACGACGCCGGCGACCTGCGCGAAGCAGCGTGACCCGAAGCTGAACCTGCCCTGGTCCGGTTATGCCGGGCCGGGGCTTCCCCGCCAAACGAGGACCCCACCATGACCCACCTGACCCCAGGCGGCGCCGGCACCTCCGCGCGCCCGGCTCTGTTCAGCACCGCGCAGTCCAGTCTGCTGGCCCCCCACACGACCCGCGGACAGCTTGACCGCGCCGGTCTGTGCGCCGGCATCGCGCGCCGCCGCCAGACCTTCGCTGATCTCGAGGCCGGCCTGGTCATCGCCTGCGAGCAGGCCGCCGCGCGCGGCGCGACCCACGCCGTACGCATCGACGACCGCGCGACCTGGGACCGCGCCACCTGGCAGCGGTACCTGGACGCAGCCACCCGGCTGGAACCCGATTACGGCCCGCGCATGCGGCGGCTGTTGCAGGAGATTGATCAGCTTGCCCGGCTGATCGACTTGCCGGTCGCCGCATAGCCGCC
>CAIZGR010000776.1 GCA_903932535.1 uncultured Hyphomicrobiales bacterium
CGCCGCGCCAGCCGTAGATCGACTGGTCGTCGTCGCCGACGACGAACATCCGACGCCCATGCGAAGCGAGCGTCTTCAGCCAGGTGTATTGGGCGAAATTGACGTCCTGGTACTCGTCCGCGTGGACCCAGTCGAACTTGCCCGCCCATCGCGCGCGGTAGTCGGCGTCGTTGACCAGGGCGAGGGTCGGCCAGAGAAGAAGATCGCCGAAGTCGGCCGCGTTGGCTTCCCGCAAGCGCGCTTGATATTCGGGGTACACTTTGGCCGCCGTCGTCAGTCCGACGGCGTCGATCGCGGCATGGAGACGGTTTGCTTCGCCGATCCGGTTCTCGACATGGGCCGCCGCGGCTCTCGGCGTCATCAGGAGGTCCTTGAATCTTCCGATATGCCCGGCCACGATCTTGACCGGGTCGCGCTTGCCGCCGTCGTCTTCGTCGGTCGCGAGGTTCATCGCCTTCATCACGCGGCGAAGAATCCGGCGGGCGTCGTCGGCGTCGAGGATGTCGAAATTGTCGCGTAGCGAGGCGACTTCGGGAGAGGCGCGCAACTGGCGGGCGGCGAGCCCATGAAACGTGCCGAGCCAGTGAGGAGCGGCATCCGGACCGAGGGCGACGCGGATCCGGCCCGCCATTTCCGCCGCGGCCTTATTGGTGAAGGTGACGGCCAGGACGCGATGGGGCGGGACGCCGTCGACCGCGATGCGGTGGGCGACCGCTGCGGTCAGCGTCGATGTCTTGCCGGTCCCCGCCCCCGCCAGCACCAGGATCGATCCGGGGTGAGACGCGGCCCTGATCTGGGTCGTGGTCAAGGTCGCTGCGATCGCGTCGAAGGAAGTTCGACCCGCGGCGACGTCGCGTTGCCGACAGTCAGGGTGCGGCTGATCGGGGTCGCCGGCGATCGCCGCCCATTCGTCGTACACGGCGGCGTCTCCGCACGGGTCGACGTCATAGCCGGGGATATCGTCAGGAAGCGGCATGTTCGGCTCCTCCGAGATCGAAGAAGGGACACAGCTCGGGCTCCGACCTTCGAAGCTCGGATCGATAGGCGCGTTCGAGGGCATGGAACCGATCGAGAAAGAGCCGCTCGGCGACGCGCGGTGGCCAGGGCTCCCAGGGCGCGAAGGCGCAGGGCGAGAGCGGGTCGTGATCGAGCGGCGTCTCCGCGATGCCGAGGGTCTTGCGCATCTCGAGCCGGCTCCAGCCGACGACGTGCATTGCCTCGGAGGCGGCAGCGAGCCGGTCGGCCCGCTTGTGGAGCGCGTGGTCTTCGGGCGTCCATTCCGGCAGCCGGTAGCGCGCGTCGATCGCGGTCTGCAGGCGGGCCTCGAGGGCGCGGAACGGCTCGCCGAGCTGCGCCTTGAGCGGGGTGATGCAGTCCCAGCCCAGCATGAATTCCGTGGCGTCGTGCAGGAGCTCTCGAAGTCCCTCCCCCGCGATCAGCGCTCCGTCCGCCTCCCGGATCGCCAGCACGGTGAGGCTGTGCTGGGCGACGGAGAGCGGGTGCTCCCATCGTGACGCTCCGCCCCACCGCATGGTGCGCGAGAGTCCCGCGGCGAGGTCTTCGTCCGTCCAGGA
>CAIZGR010000777.1 GCA_903932535.1 uncultured Hyphomicrobiales bacterium
CGCCGCGCCAGCCGTAGATCGACTGGTCGTCGTCGCCGACGACGAACATCCGACGCCCATGCGAAGCGAGCGTCTTCAGCCAGGTGTATTGGGCGAAATTGACGTCCTGGTACTCGTCCCCATGGACCCAGTCGAATTTGCCAGCCCATCGCGCCCGGTAGTCGGCGTCATTGACCAGGGCGAGGGTCGGCCAGAGAAGAAGATCGCCGAAGTCGGCCGCGTTGGCTTCCCGCAGGCGCGCCTGATATTCGGGGTACACTTTCGCCGCCGTGGTCAGTCCGGCGGCGTCGATTGCGGCATGGAGGCGGTTCGCTTCGCCGATCCGGTTCTCGACATGGGCGGCCGCGGCTCTCGGCGTCATCAGGAGGTCCTTGAATCTCCCGATGTGACCGGCCACGATCTTGACCGGGTCGCGCTTGCCGCCGTCGTCTTCGTCGGCGGAGAGGTTCATCGCCTTCATCACGCGGCGGAGAATCCGGCGGGCGTCGTCGGCGTCGAGGATCTCGAAATTGTCGCGCAGCGAGGCGACTTCGGGAGAGGCGCGCAACTGGCGGGCCGCGAGCCCATGAAACGTGCCGAGCCAGTGGGGAGCGGCGTCGGGACCGAGGGCGGCGCGGATCCGGCCGGCCATTTCCGCCGCGGCCTTGTTGGTGAAGGTGACGGCGAGGACGCGATGGGCCGGGACGCAGTCGACCGCGATGCGGTGGGCGACCGCGGCGGTCAATGTCGATGTCTTGCCGGTCCCCGCTCCCGCGAGCACCAGGATCGATCCGGGGTGAGACGCGGCCCTGATCTGGGTCGCGGTCAAGGTCGCTGCGATCGCGTCGAAGGAAGTCCGACCCGCGGCGACGTCGCGTTGCCGACAGTCAGGCGGCGGCTGATCGGGGTCGCCGGCGATCGCCGCCCATTCGTCGTACACGGCGGCGTCTCCGTCCGGGTCGACGTCGTATCCGGGGATATCGTCAGGAAGCGGCATGTTCGGCTCCTGTGAGAACGAGAGAAGATCGGAGCTCCGGCTCCAGCTTTCGAAGCTCGGACCGATGGGCGTGGTCGAGGGCATGGAACCGCTCGAGGAAGAGCCGCTCGGCGACGCGCGGGGGCCAGGGCTCCCACGGCGCGAAGGCGCATGGCGAGAGTGGGTCGTGAACGAGCGGCGTCTCCGCGATGCCGAGGGTCTTGCGCATCTCGACCCGGCTCCAGCCGACGACGTGCATTGCCTCGGAAGCCGCGGCGAGCCGGTCCGCCCGCTTGTGGAGCGCGTAGTCTTCGGGCGTCCATCGCGGCAGTCGGTAGCGCGCGTCGATCGCGGTCTGCAGGCGGGCCTCGAGGGTGCGAAACGGCTCGCCGAGCTGCGCCTTGAGCGGGGTGATGCAGTCCCAGCCCAGCATGAATTCCGTGGCGTCGTGCAGGAGTTCGCGAAGCCCCTCCCCCGCCGTCAGCGCGCCGTCCGCCTCTCGGATCGCGAGCACCGTGAGGCTATGTTGGGCGACGGAGAGCGGGTGCTCCCATCGCGACGCCCCGCCCCATCGCATGGTGCGCGAGAGACCTGCGGCGAGGTCTTCATCCGTCCAGGCCTCGGGATCGGGATTGAGAAGGTCGAGGCGACGGCGGGACCGCAAGAGCACGAAGGCCCGCGGCGCTCCTTTCGTGATCGCAGTCATGACTTGCCTCCCCGGCTCGCGGCGCGGGCGCGCAAGACATCGTTCCAGTCGCCGCCTTGGATGGGAGGCCGCAGCCGCGCGAACGGCACGCCGAATTGTCCCGCCGCCGCTCGGTGACGGTCTGCGTACCGGTCGCCTGCGTCGTTGGCGTCCGTAGCGCTGCAGAGGAGAGCGCCGGGGAGCGCCGCCATCTCGGCGAGAAGCGCCTCGACCGCCGCGATCGTGTTCGGTCCCATTCCACCGCCCGTCGCGCCGTACAGCGAGTCGTCGCGAAGGCCCTCGAGCGCAGCGACGCTCAGCGTGTCGATCGCCGCCTCGGCGAGAACGAGCCGTGGCCGGATTGGGGGGACCGGGGGCACCCGGAAGAGGGACTTCGATCCGCCGGTGAGCGAGCCTTTGTAGGTCGGGCCGCGCACGTCGACATGGGCGACGACGCCGTCGTTGTCGAAATGAGCGAACCAGGCGCTGCCGGCCGGGCCCTCCCGCAAGACCCCTGCCCCCGAAGCCGCTTCAATGATCGCTTCCGGCAGGAATCGCTTTCGCGCAAGATAGCGCCAGGTCGGAGAACCCGGCCACACGGGCTTCCGATGCGCCCAGCGCAGGGGCACAGGCCGATCGGGGTCCTTGCGTCGCCCTGCCCTCTCGGCGATCGGACAGGCCGGCGACAGCCCTGCGAATTGGCGCAAGCGCTTGCGGACATGGCCGAAATTGAGCCCCGGCTCCAGCCGCTGGACGAGCCCGAAGACGTCGCCCCTGGCCTCGCTCATGGGGTCCCACCAGCCGCGGCCGCCGTGGCTGACGATCAG
>CAIZGR010000778.1 GCA_903932535.1 uncultured Hyphomicrobiales bacterium
TCCAGCCCGCCGCTGCGGATGCGTCCGAAGCGCCGCGCGAGCCTTCGCCGGCGACCGCCGCGCCGGCGGCCGAGGTGCGCGCGATACCGATTCGGCCGGCCACGAAGCCGGCCGCGCCGGGAGGGCAAGCCCAACCTGCGCCCGCGGCGGCCCCGGCTCATTCCGCTCCCCCGGTTCAGCCTGCTCCCGCGGCTCAGCCCGCGCCGGCCGATCGGGCGGCGTCCGAGCCCGTCGCAAGCCGGACGCCCGAAGCGGCGCAGGCGGCTGCGGTCCGGCCTGCGCCGGCCCGTCGCATGATGCCGCCGCCGATCGCGCCGATCGGTCGCGGCAATGTCGCGCGCATGCCGGAAAAGCCGGCTCAGTCGATGCAGGCCGCTGCGCCGCCGCAAACGGCTCAGCCCGCCGCATCGGCGCCGCCGCCCGTTTCCGCGTCGGCGCCGCATCCGGTCGAAGCCGCATCGTCGCAACCGCCGGCCAAGGCTGAAGGGGCGGACAGGACCGAACTGGCCGCGCAACCGGTCGAGGCCGTCGCGCCGCCGCACCCGCCCGAAGGGGTCCTCGCGGCGACTCATCCGAGCCCGAGCGCGCCTTTCGCCGCCGTCCCGCCTGTCGTCAACGCGGCGCCGGCCGCGCCGGCGGCGGCTCCTGGATCGGTTCCAGGCCCTGCGCCGACGGTCCCGTCGGAGCAGCCTTCGCCGCCCCCGGACGTCGAGGCTCGGGAGCCGGCCCCGCGCCCGGAGACGAAGACGCCGTCGAATGCCGGCTTCCGGTGGCCGGCTGCGCCGCCCGCGCCAACGGCTCCGGTCGCGTCGCCGGCGCCCAAGGTAAAGCACCCGCCGATCGACGATCCCTTCGCCGGGCTCGATTCGCTCGAAGCGGAAATGGCCAAGCTGCTCGGGCGCGACAGAGCGAACTGAGGCCCCTGCTTCCGGCCGCGCGCAGCGGCCGGACGGTCAGTCGTCGCGGTAGATCTTCTCGCGCCGCTCGTGGCGCTCCTGCGCTTCGACCGACAGGGTCGCAATCGGCCGCGCGTCCAGCCGGCGCAGCGAGATCGGTTCGCCGGTCTCGACGCAATAGCCGTAGGACCCGTCCTCGATCCGGGCGAGCGCGGCCTCGATCTTGGAGATCAGCTTGCGTTGACGGTCGCGGGCGCGAAGCTCGATCGCGCGGTCGGTTTCGGACGAGGCGCGGTCGGCGATGTCGGGGTGGTTCTCGCTCTCGGACTGCAACGCGTTCAGCGTGTCGCGGCTCTCGGCCAGGATCGACTCGCGCCACGCCAAGAGCTTGCGCCGGAAATATTCACGCTGTCGCTCATTCATGAACGGTTCCGCGTCCGACGGCTTATAGCTTTCAGAGCCGAAATCGTTCATCCCTGATCCCTGTCTCCAGTGGATTTTGGCGGCCTTATAGCGACCCCCGGGGGAAGGAACAATCACTATCGTCTGACGCCTGCCGCGGCCCTGATAGCGGCCTCGGGGCGGTCCTCGAAGGAGCATATTGCCGCAGGCGGCTTGCCAGACGGCCATGCCGGCTTCA
>CAIZGR010000779.1 GCA_903932535.1 uncultured Hyphomicrobiales bacterium
CCGAGGCAGGCCGTTCCCGCTCCATTCTGGTTCAACTGAGACCAGCAATCCGGAGCCGTCGTCGTTCCGCTCAGGCCGGTGCCGTAGTCGTCCGTCGTCGGCATGGCTGGCGAATAGAGCGCGATCTTCATGCGCGGATTGCCGGACAAGGTCGCCGGCCAGATGATCGCAAATTGTTCGACGATCGGCCCCGTGCAGGCCCCGCCCGGATTGGCCGGCATATTCAGCACGATCTGGGTCGGACTGTTGACGCCGGCCACGCCGAAGGTGCCATTGCAGTTCGGATTAGTCGAACCTGAGATCGTGGTCGCCGCCCCGTTCAGCGCAGCCGTCTCGGCCGGGATCGCATGACCGTCGGCGGACGTGTCGCCCCCGTAATATTCATGCGGATTGGTCGTCGTGACGGTGGCGAGGCCGCCCGTCCATGTCATGGCCGCGACGGAGTAGGAAGTCGCATATTGAGAGGTGCAGGGCTGGCCTTGCGTCGTGCCATTGAGGAACGCGCCAATGGCGCAATCGAGCAGGATGATCCCGCGGTTGACCATCGAGTCGCGATCGACGCCTTGTACGCCCATCCGAAAGTCGTTGATAAGATAAGAGATCACGACGCCGTCGAGATTTGGCCGCGAAGCGTCGGTTTGGAGCGTCGTTCCGTTGAGGGTGTTGTTCCCGACGCCGGAGCCCAAAACTTTAGAAAGAGGCCAATAGGTGCTCGCGCCGCCAGTCTCGGACAGGGTCTGTTGGAGCGGTCCGCCGTTCCAACTAATGTTCTTGACGTTTACGTTCGCGTCTAGGCCGCCGTTCTTCGAAAAGCCGCCCGCGACGGCGCCGCCGTTCAAGAAGCTCTGAAAGGCCACTGCGCAAGTACTGTCGCAAAAAAACCCGATGACCGGGTTCTCCATTTGCGTCCACACCCACTTCACGTTCAGGGCGAAGCCGGGCGGCAGCGCCTGCCCGTTGAGGTTGACGACGACCATCCGGGAGCTGGCGTCCTCGATGCTCACTCCGCGCGCCAGTCCTTTTTGCGTGAGGTCGAACGTGATCGGGGTCGGGACAACTGACGACAGGCCGCCCGTGACGGAGCCTGCGGCGCAATTCATCGCCTGGGTGTCGAGGAGCGTGCGCTCGGGTCCGACGCTCACGCCGTTGCGGCCGGTCGCATTCGACGTCCAGTACCAAATTAGTGCTTGAGCGACGCGGTTGCGGTTTGAATTTTGAGTGACATACCCAACGAGCGGTGTGCTCGTGTAGCCGTGGACCGTGTCCGTCGGCGGCGTCCCATTCAGGGAGACCGTGTTTCCCGTCGATGAATTGATGTTGTCCGTCATCATGAGTCGCACCGGAACGGCCGATGCGGAAGTCGAGACGCACGAGATTTCGACCCGCTGAAGATAGACGGTCGTCGCCCACGACTGGCCGGCGAAGGCCGCGAAGTCTGTTGGCGTTGCAGCCGGCGAAACGAACTCGGTTTCAGCCATGTATATCGGAGCCGCGCCCGGCGCGACGCGGGCGTTGCCGCCCCCATCGGCCATGCCGGCGGCCGACGACCCACCGGACGCCGAGCCGGAGCCGCCGGGGATGTAATAGGCCGCAGCCGGGACGGCGCTAGCCAGCGCGCAAAGCAGCGCCGGGATGAGCCACCGTCTCAATATTGAAGCCATTGATTTTGGGCCTGAGAGTAAACGAGAGTGAAGGCTTCGTAAGCTACCGTGAAGGTCGCGCCGTCAGCGGAGCCGTCTATCGTCGCCGCGACCGTAGATGTCCCGATCTCGTCTTTGATGTAGACGACGGCAGCTGACGGCGAGAGCGTTATGGTCAGGTTCTCGCCGGTTATGACGTAGTGCCCCGGCTCCGTTATCATCATACTGTTTGAAATGATCTTCGGAGGACTGATGGTCGGCTCGTTGTAGCCTGCGAGGGCCGGAGCGGAAGTCAGAATAGCCGCCGCGAGCAACGCGCGCTTCACGTGACGATCCACTCGTTTCCGTTGAGATAGGGCAGGAATTCGAGCGCCTCGTAAGCGCTCGTGAGCGCCGCGGACGGTTGCTCGTCAATCCATCCGAGCGAACCTCCGACGACGGTCGGGATGACGGAGATCGAGGGCGCGCCGGTCATGTCCTTGACGATGATCTTGCTTGCCGGGTCTGCCCATAGGCGGAAGTCCTCGAGCGTCAGCACGCACGAGGCGGCATAGATGAGGTAGAGGCCCGGGCCTTGCGTCTGACGCGAGGCCGTGACCACGATGATTTGGGCGCTCACGAGTGCGGCGCGCCGGTGAGGACCACGGCCGCGCGGGCCGAGGTCAAGAGGCCGATCGACACGGCGTAATTCAGCGCCGTCGCGATGCTCGGATCGCCGAGGTTGATGAAGCCTCCGCCCTGACCGGCCATCTGAAGCAGGAACTGGCGGACGTTGACGTCGGTAGAGCTGACGATCGCCGTCTGTTCGGCCGTGGTGAACAGCGCCCAGAATTGCGCGTATGTGAGGCCGGACGTCTGGTAGACGATCGCGGGCGTCACGGGCGTGAACACGCCCCCGGCATAGGTCCAGCCGATCTGAGCCGTCGCCGAGGCGACGACCGTGAGGCCGGGCGGGGCGAACGACGCCGGGTCGCACACCGCGACGTTGACCACGACGCCGGCCGAGACGAGGGCGCATCGGCTCGGGGCGGCGTGCGCCGGCGCGGCGAGCAGCAGGGCGGCTATCAGGCTTGCGCGGCGCATCAGAAATACTCCGTAAGCGTGGCGCACCCGCCGCCGCCTTGGCCGCCTGCGCCGCCGGCCGTCCCGCCGCTCACGGCGGCCCCGCCGCCGCCTCCACCGCCGCCGCAAGCCCCGCCTGCGCCGCCGGGATAGCCCTGAGACGCCGAACCTGCGCCGCCTGCGCCTCCGGTTCCCCACCATTGGCCGAGGGCGCGCGACGAGGAAGCCGTACCTCCCGCTGCGCCCGCGCCCGCGCCTCCGACGGCCCCCGTTTGGTAGAGATTATAGCTTCCGCTCGCGCCGTTGTTCGCCGCTCCGGCCGCCGTCAGGCCTCCACCGGAGCCCCCTCCGGTCGCGCCCCAATAGTTGATCGCCCCCGCGAAAGCTCCGCCAGAGGACGCCCCGCCGCCGCCCCCCGATCCGACCCCGGTGGCGTAGGTCGGAACGTTTCCCGCTGCGCCGACGCCGCCGCCAGGGCCGAAATTCCCCTGTATTTGGCCGTTCGCATTCTGTCCGGAAAGCAAACACGACGCCCCGCCCCCGCCGCTCGACGTCGCGCCCGGCGCGCCGCCGGAGCCGTAGCCGCCGCCGCCCGCGATCAGCAGCGAACCGATGGACGTCTGTCCGCCGTTGCCGCCATTAGCGCCCGCGCCGGTGGTCGCCGCCGCCGCGCCGGACGTCCCGCCGGCCCCGAGCGTGATCGTCTGCGACGCGCCGATCGCGGAGATGGGAAACCACGCGTGACAGAAAGCTCCCGAGCCGCCGCCGCCTCCCCCCGATCCGGCGGTTGTCCCGTTCGCGACCATCCCGCCGCCGCCCCCCCCGCCGGCCGCCCCGTAGAGATTGACCTCCACGCCGACCGCGCCGGGCGTCGGCGTGTACGTCCCGGACGCGGCGTAGGTGCAGCCGGAAGGGCAGAAGGTGATGACGTTCACCGATGGCGCGCCATAGGGGCCGATCGGCAGGGATTGCTGTTGCGCAAGCGCAGAATACCCTGAGAACAGCAGCGCGGAGAGGACTGCGATCGGACGCATGGCCGTCACCTGTAGTATAGCGCATCGATCGTGGACGACGCGCCGACGGAGATGAACTGGATTGCCGACAGCGGGCCGGCGTAGCTCATGCATCCAGACAACGGGATGCCGACGGTCGCGGTCGGCGCGGTCCCGTCGTCGCGATAGCGGACGGAGCCGCCCTCGACGCACACGAGCGCGACGACAGCCCCGGCCGGGACGGTGAGCCCGGTCGCGCTCGCGACGCTCAATCCGAACTGGCCGGCTCCGGCGGACACGTATTGCCCGCTCTCGCGCGTGATCCCCGGCGCGGATTGATCCATCAACGCGAGCGCGGGCGAGCCGGAGAAGGCGAACGCAAGAGCGAGCGCTACCGTCCTCACTTCCGAAGCTCCGCGTTCGCCTTGGCGTCGATCTTGGCCCGCTCCGCGGGAGGAGCGTATTTCGCGGCCATCGCCTTCGCGAGGCGAGCGTGATTGGTGTCGTTGACCGGGTAGCTCCGGTCGGGGCCGGCGAAGTCGCGCGCGGGCAACGCCCGGCGCCGTTGCGCGTCGAGAGTGGGCATGTCGATCCTGTCTTGCGTTCGTCCATCTGGACCTGTTGCTCGAGCGTCCTTTGCTTCATGCCGTGCTCGGCGACAAAGCGCTCAGTTGGTGCGCAGGCACTCGACCGAAACCTGCAACGACGTCATGTTGGTGAAGTTCGCGTCCGTCACGGCCGAGACGCCGCTCGATCCGCTCTGCACGAGGTCGATCTGGTTCGTCGTGGACGCGTCGATCACAGCCTGCAGCACGCCCGTCAGGCCGGTGAAGCCGGAAGCGACCTGGACGGCCGCGCCCATCGCGCCGCTGGCGCAATATTTGATCGCGCCCGTGATCGTCGCCGCGCCGGTCGCCGTGCCTTTCGAGGTCAGCGTGATCGCCGCATAGCCGATGTAGCCGCCCTCGGTCGTGCGGGCGAAGCCGCCGGTGTCCGTCGAGGTCGTGATCCCTGTGTTCGCGCCCCCGAACTTAAGGGACGGCGTAGACGACTCAGGGTTGACCTGCCCCATGGCGACGTGGCCTGTCGCCGAGTCGCTGAGCCCGGTGAAGGAGTCGGCGATGGAGAGCGCCGCCCACTGCCCCGCGAGGGTCAACGCCCCGTCCGAATTGCCGGTCGCGAAGAGCGTCGCGTTGCTGTTTCCGGCGGTGAACGAGACCGAGCCGCAGAAATCGTTGTGGTCGAAATGCAGGTTCGAAGCGCCGGACGACGACGGCGCGCCCGTGTTGAGCGTCACGCCGGAGCAGCCGAACTGGTTGTGCGCGAAGAACCACTGCGACGGCGTCGTGGCGGGATCGAGCGCGAACAGCGGCACGGTCAACCCGCTGGTCGCCGTCAGCATGCTGTCTACGAACAGGTCCGCGATCGTCGGGACGGTCGAGTCCGAGCAGAAGACGCCTTGCGTCGCGCTGCCGGAATACGAGTGCCACTCGACGTGGAGGTTGGTCAGGCGCGTCTCGCCCTGGACGCCGCCTGATCCGGTATAGCCGCCCCAGCGAAAGGCGCAGGCGACGCCGCCCCCCGAGCCGGGGTTCATCTGGACGTCCTCGATCAGGACGGTGTTGGGGCCGCCGCCGACGCCGACCGTCGTCGTCAGCGTCTGATAGACGAAGTCCTTCGCCGTCGCGTAGTCGCCCGTTCCGTTCGCGCCCCAGCGCCCGCCGATGAAGCGGATTTCCGGCGAGCCGTCGATCACGACGTAATGGGTCTGGCAGGCCGCCAGATAGGAATTGTAGTTGAAGACCGAGATCGGCGCGGCGGTAGAGCCCGGTCCATATTCGTAGCAGGTGTCGAAGTTGTAGGCGTAGAGGTTCCGGGTCTGGGTGTTGTAGTCGCCGACCACCTGAAACCCCATGCCGCCGGACGCCGGCGTCCCCTGCCCGGCGAGGATCAGGTTCTCGACGATCGGCGCGTGGCCGAGGCTCGCCGTGACGCCAGCCGTGACGCAGGCGTTCGACCCGACGTTGCATTTGAGCCAGGACATCCCCGGAAACGCGACGGTGGTCGTGCCGGGGTTGATCGGGTCGAACGCCGAGCCGATCAGGCAGCGCTTCACCACGATCGGCGTCGTGACGTAGAAGCCGAGCGTCGTCGGCGGGATGCTGACGCATCCGGGGTAGGCCGTGAGCAGCGCGTTGATGCAGGCGCCCGCGTCCGTCGCGCCGTCCGCGGCGCAGCCCATCGCGCGGGCGTCGATGACGCCCAGCGCCTCCGGCGGGGTCTCGTTGAACGCGGCGGCGGCGGGCGCGGCCCACAGCGCGCCGATCGCCAACGCTGAGACAGTCGAGCGAAAGGTCATCCGAGAACCCATGCGGTGCTTGCGTTAGACCTTCGGCGTCGCCGCCTCGCGCGTCATGCGCTCGCGATCGAGGCCGTCCTTGAAGATGTCCATGCTCTGTTGAGCGGCCATCTTGCGTTCGTCCATCTGGACCTGTTGCTCGAGCGTCCTTTGCTTCATGTCGTGCTCGGCGAGCGCCATCTGATGCTCGGACTGCGCTCGCGCGCCCTCCATTTGCATCTTCTGGACGTCCATCTGATGTTTTTGCTGAGCGATCGTGAGATCGAGGCGGGATTTCTCGATTTCGCCCTGAGCGCGAATCTGGTCGGCTTGGAGCGCCATCTTTTCGCGCTCGATCTCGAATCGGCCGCGCTCCATGTCGGCTTGCAGTTTCGTCTGTTCCGGAGACGGCGGCTTCGGCAGTCCGGCCGCTTCTTCCAAGGACTCCACAAGTTCCTCGGCGCTCGTTTCCAGTTCGCGCGCGGCTGGGAAGGCGCACACGCCGAACAGGAACAGCTTGCCGATGAAGGGGAGCGCCTTGGGCTGTTCGGCGGCGACGGGAAGCATCGCCGTTATGAACTTGCCGGCTTCGGAGATAAACTCGGTGCGCTGTTTTTGCGTCCGCTCGGCGTCGAGAAGGATGGTCGAGTCGGTTTCGATATCAACTACATATCTGCGGCGGATACCTGAGCGAAGGAAGGCCTCAACCTCTTCCTGTGTCGGACCGAGGTTTGGGGGCTGGGGGGGCGGAGGCTGCGGCGGAGCGGGCGATGGCGTCGATTGCGGAGCGGGCCCCGGTTCGACGCCGGGGGGCGGTGATGGCGCGCCACGGCCAAGCTCTGGCGTCGAGCTCGGCCCCGGCGTACCTGCCCCTGAAGGAGGCAGGGTCGTTTGTAGCGCCTGCTGAGGGCTGGGACCACCCGAGGCCGCCTGCTGCTGCGCCGAGATCTGCTGCTGTTGCTGCCACGCCTGCAACTCCTGCTGGAATTTCATATTCGCCGCCGCGACGTCCTGATCCGTCGGCAGCTTCATGTTACTGCATTCGAGCAACGTCGATATTTGAAATTGAGACGCCACGACCTCGGCGCACATTCGGGTGACGTCGCGCGCCACGCGCGCCAGTTCGTCCTGACGCTCTTTGAGACGAACCGCGCCCCAATTCGACTTCATCCCCTGCGCTGCGGCCGTCTCTTCGGCTTCGGTGTCGCCGCGCATGATGTCGGAAATGCCGGTCAACTGCCAAATGTCGTCAATCATTTGCTTCCGGAGCGCCACGCATTCCTTGATGATTGTGGCTACCATCTCCACCGGAAGCCAGACGATCGGCGCGTGCGTCCCGTCGCCGCCCTTCCGGAACGCGTCGAACGACCGCACGGCGATCATCCGGTTTTCGAAACCGGGCTGCACCGCGCGCTCGATCTCCGGCGAGCCCTCCCCTTCCGGCCCGGCCGCATAGAAGCCGACGAGCTTCAAACTGTCCGTGAGCGCGCCGATGCGCGCCGTGAGGTCGTCGATCTCTTCGGCCTGGTCCTGATAGAAGACGTAGTCGGGTACGGGTTTGAGACTGTCGGTGTCCAGCGTCCCGTAAGCCGGCCGCGGAGAAGGCCAAAAGCCGTCGAATTTTAGGTACGGGTCGATCTTCTCGAGCACGTCCGGCGCGCCCCTGGCGATCCAGACGACCTTGCGCGACACCCTGTCCCAGATCTCGTAGACGGTGGCCTTTCGCTCGGCGCTCGCCTTCTTGTCGCCGTCCTTCGATTCGTCATCGTTGTTGTCTTCGGGCGGAAACGGCGTGTCCTGGAACCGCCGTTTCCACTCGCTCCGGCTCAGGAACGAGCGGTAGGCACACCATGGGAGTTCCCGCCAGTTGCGCGCGGATGGATGGATAAAGTCTTCGCGATGCACGAAATCAAGCACCACGCGTTCGGCCTTGACCACGGCCGCCGGGCCTTCATTGTCTTCGTCTTCATCGTTTCCTCCCTCTTCGTCTTCGTCGCCGTCTTCGTCTACATCCGCTTCGTAGCGGATACGCGGGACGCCGCGCGCGAATAGCAGATAGTCATTGCGGATCAACTTGAACGCCGCGTCGAAGTCGCCGAGGTCGAACTGGACATCCAACGTCCGTTCGATCAAGTCGGCCGCGATGCGCGCGATCGGATCGCCATCTCGCCAGCGGTCCTCGACGACCGGCGCGGGGCACTTCGCATAGGTGGCGGGTCGCAGGATTTCCTGGTTCGACCACAGCATCTGGAATTGCCGCGTTCGCGCCGTCGTGGACCTCTCATAGAGGTAGCGCCTGCGGATGGCGTTGCACCGCTGCCTCCACGGGTCCATGTCCTTCTCTGCGGCCTTGATGAGCGCCAGCCATGCGGAAGCCTCGGCGCCCTCGTCTTCGGGCTGGCGTTGGGCGTTTTCGAGGGCTGAGGGCATGGCCTAGGCCTTCGTCTCCATCGCCCACCCGCGCGCGAGGTGGATATCGACGCCGCGCCGCCACAACCGCACCCAGCGCTGTCCGACCGGGTCACGCGGCAGCGCGACGCCGATGCGCGGCGGTTCGATCGTCCAGCCCTTGAACGCATCCGGGCCGATCAGCTCGCCGTGCCGGATGTCGCGCGCGACGGTCGCGATCGTCTCGCCGGACTCGCGGGTGACGACCTCGCCGGCTCGCGCCAGAAAGGGCGGCGGGTTGACGTGCGCGACGCGCGGTCCGACAGGCTGCGGCGCGGCGACGGACGGCGCGGAGGAAACGAGGCTCACGCCGCGATCTCCTTTGCGTCCGCCGTCACGGTCCGGCGCGGCTTCACGAAGAACCCGGCTTTCTCACCGAGCTCGCGCACGCCCGGCGCAATCCCCTCGATCAATCCTTCCACCTGATCCGTGGTGAGGCCGATTGTGTCCACCATCGCCGTTACGACCCGCTGCGGATCGGTCGCCGCGCGCGACAGATCCACGAGCGCGAAGCCGAACACGCCGCCGAACATCAGGAAGGCGTAGCTCCGAACGGAGAACTTCGGCGTCGACAGGCGATGAACGAACATATCGTGGACGTCATAGGCGCTGATGGACAGCGACATGATCGGATAGGACTTGCTCACACCCGTCTCCTTTGCGGGCGGTTGAGGCCCGTCAAATCGTGCAGCTCGTTGTAGGTCAGCGCGTTGAGCGCAACGCCAATCGGCTTCGGCTTGGCCGGCGCGACGGGCGTCATCGCCCGCCAGACCATCGCGAGATACCGCCATGCGTCTGCCGCATGAGACGTCCAGTCGTGGCGCGGGGCGTTCCGAAACGCCTTCGTCTTTTCATCGTACTCGGCGCGATATTGCCGAAGCGCCTCGACGCCCGCGGCTGTCGTTCGCCGGTTGAACCATGCCAGCGGCAACGCGAGCCGTCCCGCGTTGATTCCATCCTCCACGCCGTGCGCCGGAACGAGCGCGATTTTTCGCCCCATGCTCGTCAGCGTCTCGACGCGCGTCCTGCCGGTCCCGAGTTCCCGCACCCGCGCGTCGTGCGGAAGCCAATCCGTCCCGCGCCAGCCGCGGCCTTCCAACACCGTCACGTAATGTTCCAACGCGAATCCGCTGTTCTCATAAAAGTCCAGTACGCGAATCTCATTGCGCACCGCCTGAAAAACCCAAATCGCGGTGCTATCGCCGATTCCCAAATCCCAAGCAAGGTTAACAGGAAGAAGAGGATCGTAAGCAAGATCAACGAAGCGACCGTTTCTTTCCGCCTCGGCGATTTCATTGCTGTAATACGCTCCCAAAATCGCCGCGTCGAATGAGCACTCAAATTCCTGTTCGTATTGCTCCGGCGTCATGTCTCTCCGAGCGGCGTCGAGTTCCTCGCGATCGAGGATGCCCGTCCCGCTCGCCGGCAAGCTCGCAAAAAACCAGTCCGGCGATGCGCGCGCCGTTTCGCAAATCGCGTGGAAGTCGTTCCGGCCTTTCGGCGTTCCGATGAACGTCGCCCAACCCTTTCGATCGGCGAGCATCGGCCGCACGATCTCTCCCCAGACCGAAGGGCGCATGTCCGCGTATTCGTCGAGTACAATCCCGTCGAGATAGGCTCCGCGAAGCCGGTCCGGGTTGTCCGCCCCATAGAGCCGAATACGCGCCCCGTTCAAAATCTCGACCCACAACTCGCTCTCGTTCGGCTCGCGCGCCAGCACGGGGGCGGAGAACCGCTTCAGGTAGGACCACGCGATGTCCTTCGCCTGCGAATAGTACGGAGCTACGTAGGCATATCTGCCGTCTGCGAGCGGGTTCGTCAGCGCCCTCGGCAGGATATCGTTGACGCATGCGACCGTCTTTCCGCAGCGCCGGTGCGCCACGAGCGCTGCCCATCGCGCTGTGCGCCGATGGTAGGGCAAGAACACGCGGCGAGGGGCATAGGGGATCGTCAGTCGCCGGGCGGAAGCCATTGCACGACGATCGCGCCGCTTTCCGATTCGCCCGTCAGCGTCAGCGGCAACACCTTGCCGAGGAGGGTCATGAACGCGGCCGGGTTTTCGATCGCCTGCCGCTCGAGATAGCCGACCGTCCCGCCTTCTTCGCCAGCACGCTCCGCAGCCTCGAGGATGGCCTCTTTGAGCGCCAGGGTCAGCTTGTTGCGCGAGCCCTTCGGCCGCCCGGCCCCCGGGCGCTTTCCGCCCTTGGTTGATTTCGGTTGATTGCTTTTCAACGGAAGCAGCCCGGTTGACAGGGCAAATGTCGATCGGGCGCAGGTCGCCACGCGATCTTATGATGATCCGAGGGTAGGCTCAAAAGGCACGTTCTGTCAACGGCACTCATTTCCGCGTCCTCCCGTCGGTGCGGGCGTCCTTCCGCCTGCCCCGGTTCGCGCGCACGAGCGCCTCGGCGACGGCGCGCACGGAAACCTTCATCGGGTAGGTCGGCGTGACCTCGGCGCACACGACGGCTTCCCAGTCTCGGCGGGCCGCCGCGCCGCAGCGTTGGACGACGAGGTCGAGCGCATTGTACCGCGTCAGCGCAATGGCCTCGCGCCGGGCCTGAGAGCGGCCTCTGGCGCTGTCGGCGTCAACGGGCGCGCTCTGGGAGCCGCGCTCCAAAGCGCCCGTCCTGAGGCTCTTGGCGTCGATCGCCGCGAGATAGTCCGTGTAGGCGAGATGGAAGCCGCAGGCCTCGCGATATTGCTCCGCCGACAGCTCGCCGCGGAGGTGCATGAGGCCGTATGGCGTCCCATAGGCGGGGGACGCGAAGCCGGAGGCGACGGCGAGGCTGATGCGGTGGATAACCGAACCGGGGAAGGACTTGTCTTGAAGGGCAGCCACGGGCGCTCCGCAGAGGGCGTCCAGGGCGATCGTGGGGGCGCATGGCAGGGATGGCCGATTTCGGCCTTGAGCGCAAGGGCGGCAATTCTTTCCAATTTTTCCTTCCGTTCCCACGCGAAGAGAGAAAAAGGGGGAAACGCCCACTTCGAAAATCTGTAAAAAGAGATGTGCCAGGGGAAAGGAAGGAAATAATTATATATATATAATATCAATCACTTAATCCCTATTATATCTTCCTTCTTTCCCAAATTGATTGTGGCAACAATAAGGCTCCGCCATTAAGCATGTTTCTTATGTTATGGAAAGAAAGGAAGAATTCTTTCGCCATGTGGCGACAATAATTTCCTCCATTCGTTTTGGGAAACCGCCCGATCGGCCCGAAAAAAATCGTCGCCACATGGCGATTTCTCTTGACGTCATCGCCAATCGGCGATACTGTCAATCATCGAAAAACGGAGAGAGACGATGACAAAGTATCTGCTTGTGATTTCGCATCTCGTTAATAATGGCGTGGGCTGGGAATTTCCGCCAGACGGGCTCATCCCTGACGAAAAATTCGGGTGCGAAACCAAGGCCGAAGTCGAGGCTATCCTACAGAACTACCGCAAGAAGGGCATCCGAGCCTATGTATACGACGCCCATTCCGAATATGGCGACGAAGCCGGCTTTATCAGCTTCGGAAAGGTGGATTGGACCTGACGACAAGCCGGACCGATCCGGCAAACCATGGAGAAAGACGATGCCCACAACCTACTACAGCGCGCAGAAAGCCATCGAGATCTCCCTCGGCGTGCGCGGGATCGCAGCGGACGCCGAAGACGCCGATTTCGTCTCGATGATCGACGGCTTCATCCGGACCGCGGAACGCGAGTCCTATTTCCTGCCCGAGCACGACAAAAGATTCGCGCTGATCCTGGAGGCTTACGAACTGACGGCGTGATCAACCGGGCGGCTTCGGCCGCCTAACGAAGGAGAGAGACGATGGCAAGGTTTTCTGATATTCTCGGGTTTACCCCGCCAGAATACTTCTATTTCCGAGGCTGCCTATTCCGATATAATGGCGATTGCGACAACGATAGCGACGCTATTTTTACTGAATGGAACGATGATTGGCGAAGCATTTGTGATTTGTACGAGATGGACACAAACCCAAAGCAAACACTTGCGCTTTTTCTTTCCCGCCGCTTTCGCAAGGGTGTGAAGAAAGACGAAATAGACACGATCATCGACGAAGCGCGAGAGACGATGCGAAGCGCCTCGCCGGACGGAAAGTTCGTTCCATCGCGGAACTACAAGAAGGTCATCGACGCCGCCAGTGAAGCGGTGCTCCCGCTGGCGCGCGAAGTCCACGCTCAACATTGAAAGGATTGAGCCGATGACCTCCGCCGATTTCACCGCGTGGCTCGCGTTCATGAAAGAGCGCGGCATCTCCCAGGGCGATTGCGCCAAGCTCCTCGGAATCAGCAACAATCAACCAAAACGCTGGCGCGAGCATGGCGCTCCGCCCTACATCTCCCTCGCGTGCGCAGCCCTCGTGGCCGGTCTGCCGCCCTGGAGCCCTCAACCGACCCAGCAATAGCAGGGGACAGCATGTCTCACAGAATCCGAAACCAGCGTGACGCGGAATGTCGCCATAGGTGGGCAACGTCTAAATGCCCGGTTGAGCGGGCGTGGGGGCAATATCGCGACGAACTCGACGCGATCTATTGGGCCGACCGCGACGTGATCGCAGCCGGAACGCCATACGATTTGAGAACTGCGGCAGAAGAGGCCTACGAGCGCTACCAAGTCGTGCAACGCGCGGCTGCGGAAGAAATCGAAGCAAGACTCGAGGCCTCCGGTCATCCGACCCAGCGGTAGACCTGCGGCCGTCGCCCCGCCTTGCCAGTCTCGACCTCGATGACCTCGATCGTCTCCGCCCCCGCGAGATGATCGAGGATTGCGGCCAGCTCGCGCGCGGAGACGGTCCGGCAGGCGCGGAGCAACGCCGATTTGCCGATCGTGCTCGCTTCCCGAATGATCTTCGAAATCTCGTTGAAGGTGCGCTGATAGGGCGTCTCCGCCATCAGGTCGTCGGCCGCGGCGATCATCGCCTGAGTGCTTCCGATCGCCCACGACGCGCCCCATGCGAGGTCGGCGCGATCGACCGTCCACCGGGTCTGCGACATGGCATGCAGCGCCGCGAGCCGCACCGAATATTCGAACGTGCGCGCCATCAATTCGCCCCGCCGGTGGTCAGCCGCAATCGCGCGCGTCCCCTTTTCGAGCCCGAGCGCTTCCCGCTTCGTGGCCTCATCCGCCCACCGCATCCTGCGCTCGATTACGGAGGGCGCGCGGTAGACTCCCATCACGTCGCCGATGTTGCCGTCCTGCTCGGGGATCATGGCTCGAATCGTCTCGACCAAGGTAGAGGGGGGAGGGTTGAACGGCGCGTCGTTCGGGTCCGTTGGCGAACGATCGGCCGCAGCGATGAGGAAGCGGTTGAGGAATCCGGACATCGCATCTCCGGCCCGGAACGTCTCATAGAACGCTTCGGGCGTGCTCATCCCGAAGAGGGTCAGACTCGGACTTGCGATCGTCTGAGAGGCTGCCTGGGCGCGCCGCGTCGTCGGGAATCCCTCCTTGCCGTACTCGCGCGACCAAAGCTCGAGCAATATCCCCTTGATCCCGTCGCCGCTCTCATGGCTCGCGTGCTTGTTGGCAATGCGCGCCAGCAAATTGACGCCGATCTCATCCGTCGTCGCAACGCAACAGGGATTGTCGCGCACGAGGTTTTCGCAGCCCGAAACGGAGAATGTCTTGGCCGTCTGTTTGAGGGCCGGAACGCCGGCTGCGGCCAGCACCTGCGCGACGCCGGACAACGGGCGGTCCTTGCCGACTCCGGTCTTCCCGAGGCCGACGACGTAGACGTTGAGCGCCGTTCCTGTGGGGGCATAGAGCCACCGTCCGCAGAGCGCCGACATGACGACCGTTCCGGCCGCGACGGCGAGCGGGCGGTTCGGCCAGCGCGAGGTCTCCAAAATCCAGTCCGAGATCTGCCCGATGAGGCCGCGCGGCGTCCGCCAGTCGACTCCGGGCGCGAGAGCGGTGAGCGGGTCGGCGGCTTTGGCGCGCGGTCTCGATACTGTCGAGGCCATCGCCGCAGCCGCCTCGACGACGGTCGGCGGGACCTCGATTGTCCGTTCCGGCGCGCGGCGCGGCTCGCGCGCTCCGGAGCCGAGGCCGGAGCGGATGGTGGCGCGCGTCTCCGGCGCCGTGAGGCCGATGCCGAGGGCGGCTTGCGTGAGGCGAGCCTCCACCTCGGACCGCGACAGCGGGCCCCCGGCGACGATTTGACCCAGATTGAAGGCGGCGATGTTGAGCGTGTGGTTACGCGTGCCCTTCGGCGCGCTGGCGACGGCGTCAACCTCGCGCTCGAGCGCAGCGCGCGCCCACTCGTTCGCGCCCGAACCCGCCCCAGTTGTAAAGGATTGCTTTATAACTGGCGGTTCTTGCTCTACAGGAGCGCCCCCCAGCGCCGCGTGAAGCGCCGTCTCCAAACGATCGAGGTCCGCCTCTTCCACCACGCGGCCGTTGAGCCGCTTCGCCGCAGGCTCATCCTCGAGCCATTCGAACTCTGCCCCGTCGGGATGAACGCCATAGGCGACGAATTGCTGACCCTGGCCGAGAATTTCGACCTTCCCGGCGTCCGTCTTGATGACGCGCTTTCGGCCGACTCCGCGGTAGACGATCAGAAAGCGCGCGCTGTCCGCCCGGGTACGGATGACGGTCGATGGTCCGAGGATGTCGAGAACGATCCGCCGCGCCGTCTCCGCGGCTTCGGGGTCGTCAATGTCGCCGTCGATGCCCCGGACGCGGTCGCAGAGGATTCCGGTATTTTGCGCTGCGGCCAAAAAGGGCGGCTGCCCTTTAGTGTTCTGCCAATTTTCTCCAAACTGCCCTTCGCCCCACGGCCTCTTCCCGCGGGTCGCGACCGCGACGGGTTGCAATCCGCACGCGAGGATCGCCGCCCGGAGGGCGACGACCGGATGCGGCGGCTGAGGAATATCGGGCATGCGTCATGACCTAAACCGGGGACGCGAGCGCCGCGCTGGCGAGGCGGTTCAACAGGTCGATGTCGAACAGCACCGCGTGATCGGAGAACAGATCGCGCTTCAGCGCGCCGCCGGCGGCCTCGTAAGCCTCGAGGCCGACGAAAC
>CAIZGR010000780.1 GCA_903932535.1 uncultured Hyphomicrobiales bacterium
ATCTTTACGGGGCCGCTGAAGCAACACGTAAAGACTGATCAGGACGACGGCGGCGATAGCAAACATGCCGCCGAATGTTGCGAGGATTGCGCCGAGGATGTTCATGGCGCGACCGGAGCGGGCTGCGTCGAGGTCTGGCTCGTCGCCACCGCGATAGCCGCCGACAGGGTTCCCTTGGCCGAGGCGATGGCGCCGTGCGTCTGGTTGACGTTGGCGACAATCGCGGCAATCGAATGAGCCGTGTTGACGAGGTTGGCGGCCTTGTTCGCCGCCTGATTGGCCGCGACCTGTTGAATGACGGCGTTAGCTTCGGCGGAAACGGTCACGACAGCGGCGAGAGCGGCACCCACAGCGGGATTAGCGGCGGCGAGCGGCTCCGCGATCTGAGCCAGCGCCGCCAGTTCCTTGAGCGCGGTTCCGGCCTGCGGCGCCATGCCCGCAAGCCAGTTCTCGAACGCAACGAAGTCGTTCCAGATCAGGTGTTCCAGATTGACGATCTTGTTGATGACGCGCTGGACGCCGGTTTCAATGTTGGTGGCAAAGTTGGTCATGGTCTGCCTTTCAATGAGCGGGAGCGGAGCCGGAAGCGGCGGGCTTCCAGTTCTGCGGAAGCAGGGCGATGGCCGCGACGACGAGCCAGACGACGCCGTTGGTCAAATCCTGGTTGAAGCCGGGGGGAAGCTTGTCGATGTGCAAGGACGTTTCGACGCGCAGGATAGCCGCAAGCACGGTGTTGGATTCGGTCAGGCGCGCGAGAAGGTAAGACGCGACCTTGCTAACGAGGGCGTTTTCGAGGAAGGACATTTGAGGCTCCGTGAGAATTAGCCGATGGCTCGGCTGACAAGCGCATTGAGCGCCCGATGCGTGAGGGCGACGCGGGTTGAAAACCCGTTTTCGCCGCCGTTGACGGCGCGCGTGACTTGCGCGAGGTTGCCGCGATCCGCAGCAACGTTGATGTCGTGGCGCTTCCAGAACCACGCCGAGACAAGCGCGGCATGGGGAAATGTCGCCACCCATTCGGGATGATTTTCGTAATCGTGGCCGAGCGCCTGCCCGGCTTCACGGTAGTTTGTGCGGCCCGTTAGCTGGATCAGGCCGCGCCCTTTAAAGCGCACACCATCGCCGGGATGAACGTTGCCGAGGTCGCGGCGCCCGTTGTAGGCGGCGCCGGATGCAAATTCGGTCGTGGTCGTGAAGTTGGCCGATTCCTCCGCGCATTGGCCGAGGAAGTCCGCAAGACGCTGGCGCGTCGTGAGCGCCGCGTAGGCGATGACTTGCGGCAAAGCGTCCGCAAATCCGTTGATAATGTCCGGTTTTCCGCCCGGCGCGATGGCGCGCAAGACCGCGCGATAATCGGTCATGGGTGAGCCTTTCGAGATGAGGGCTTATTGCGGATTGATCGGCGTCACGGTCGCAAGCGCCTGCGTGGTCTGGTAGCCGGTGGCGATGCGGATCACTTCGGCCTTGATGGTCGAAAGCCACGCGTCAGCAGCCGCCGAAGGCGTCGCGGTCGCGGTCGCGGCTTCCAATGCGACAATGAATGTCGCCATTTCGCCCTGCGTGAGCGTCATGCTCCGCGTGAGCGTTCCTGACGCGCCGGGAACATCGGAGACGATTTGCACGGTGATGGTGTCGGCGGCGAACGCGGGGGAGGCCAGCAGGACAGCGGCGATGGCGAGAATTTTCAGCATGGGAGCCTCATGGAAGGGTCAGAAATATTCAACGATGATGACGATGCCCGCGCCGCCAGCGCCGCCCGCGCCAGCCGCGCCGCCTGCGCCGGTCTGCGCATAGCCCCCGCCGCCGCCGCCTGCGCCATAACCGCCCGCGCCGCCTGTGCCTGCCGTGCCAGCGGCGGTAGTGGCGCCGCCACCGCCGCCGCCAGTCCCGTAAAACAGGTTGATCACACCGAGGGATGCGGGCGACGGCGACTGTCCGGCCCCGCCGGCCGCGCCGGCTACCGCTCCCGCCGTGCCGCCCGCGCCGCTTGTTGAGCCGAGAGGATATGAAATGCCGCCCGCGCCGCCCGCTGTCTGCGTGGAGCCTGCCGTCCCCGAGCCGCCAGAACCGCCGCCAGTTGGGCCGTAAGCCGCCGCCCCTGCGTATGCCAGGGAAACCGTGGACCCCGACCCGCCTGCGCCGATGCAAGGATAATAGACCGCGCTCGCCGCGCTGCCCGCGCCGCCGCCGTTGCCTGTGGCGCCTGTCGTGGCGGCGCTGGATGCGTGCGCGCCGCCGGCCCAAACAGTGCCGCCCGCGCCGCCAGTGGAACTTGCCGCCTGACCGCCGCCGCCGCCGCCACCACCGCCGTATGCCTTGAGCAGGGATCCG
>CAIZGR010000781.1 GCA_903932535.1 uncultured Hyphomicrobiales bacterium
CAGGCGATGAACGGCGCCTCCGACCTGATGGGCGAGGTTCTGGGCGAGCGCGGCAAGCACGCCCGCACCACCGTCGGCGTCGCCCATCTGCCGCTGAACGCCCTCGCCGAAGTCGAGGCGGTCTTCCTGGTCTCGTTTTGAGGCCGCTCAACGCCCCCGATTGGCTCGTCAGCCGCCCGATCGCCCATCGCGGCCTCCATGACGCCGCAAACGGCGTGATCGAGAACACGCTCGCCGCCGCCGAGGCCGCGATCGGGCAAGGCTTTGCGATCGAGTGCGACGTCCAGCTCAGCGCCGACGAGGAGGTCTTCGTCTTCCACGACGACGCGCTCGACCGGCTGACCGACAAGACGGGAGCGCTCGGCGCAAAGAGCGCGGCGGAGATTCGGAAGGCGCGAATCGTGGCGCCGGACTCCGGTGACGCGGTCCGCGGCGCATCGACAGACGGGGGTCCTTTGCGCCATTTCGGCCGTGCTCGGCGAGCGCAGCTACAGGCGCCCATCCCCACCCTGTCCGAATTCCTCGCGCGCGTCGCGGCACGCGTTGCGATCGTCTGCGAGCTGAAAAGCCGATTCGACAGCGACTGGCGGATCGGCGACCGTGTCGCGGCGCTCGCGGCGTCCTACGACGGTCCGCTGGCGCTGAAGAGCTTCGATCCCGACCTCGTCGCCTATCTTCGCCTGAGGCATCCCCTGCTGGGGCCGGGAGGGCGCCCCTGCCCCATCGGAATCGTCGCCGAGGCGACCTACGACGACCCTTATTGGGCCTTTCTCGCGCCCGATCAGAAGCGCGCCTGCGAAAGCTTCGACCACCGCGGCCGCAGCGAGCCGGACTTTCTGTCGTGGAACGTCGACGACCTTCCGCACAGGACGCCTTTCTTCGAGAAGGCGCTCCATGGCCTGCCGGTGATGACCTGGACGGTGCGGACGCCCGCTCAGCGCGAGGCGGCGCTGAAATGGGCCGACCAGATCGTCTTCGAGGGCGCCGGACGGCCCTGACCGGCGCCTGACCCATGCAGCGTCGAAGCCGTTCGCCTCGGGACGCGGGCACACACAGCGCCTCCCCGCGTTTATCCCGCTCGTCGAAAGATTTTTCCAGTGTTGCGTTTCATGACCCGTGTCGATGCGACATGCGGCAATGTGAACGCCTGTTATAAGCCTTGCCCTTCGTCATTGTGCTCCGGCAGAAAAAAATTCGGGGCGATGAACAGGAACCACGGAGCCTTTCGAGCCACTTTCAAAAATACCTTCTGCCCGACTTAAACCGGAATCGAAGCGCGAATGAAACGAAATTAAGTCGTGAAACTCGTTCTTTTTTGAAAGCGGCTCTTTCGTGACCGCGCAGGCGCCAGCTCAATCTGCTTTTCTTGCATTTGCTTCGTACGACTTCATGCGTCAAGACGAGGACCCGGTAACCATGAGCCATCGGCCGCAGGGCCCTCCCCACGCGCCCCAAACCGAGATGATCCAAGGCGGCGAGGCCTTCGTATCGCGAAGCGCCCCGAACAATCCGGACCGGCGGCGCCGGCGAGGGCCTTGGCGACCCCTCTGCTCCGACCGAAGCCGAACCGTCCGCTCCGGCGACCCTCGACGAGGCTGCATTTGCCCTGATGAACGTCTGAGTCCGCGCCCGAACGATCCCGTCCCTTCGCATTGCGAGAGCACCGCCATGACAAAACCCGACAGCCCTGCCCGCGCCAACATCTTTTTCAAGGTTTTCGTGAGAGGAGACGACGGTCGGTGGCGTGTCGCCTCGGCGCACGCGACCCGCCACGAAGCCCTCCAGACGGCCGACCTGCTCACGGTCCGCAAGGGGGTCCTCGCGCGCGTCATGTTGTGATTCCGGTTTCCGCGCGGCGGATTTCCCGTTGCCGAAAAGGGCCTTGCCTCGGGGCCGGCTCAGACAATGCCTGAGATCCGGCCCTTTTTGTCGAACGACAGACACGGAGGCGCGACGCGTCAAGTTGTCACGGGGGACCGCGCATCGAGGCTGCGCAAGCGCGCTCCGGGCGGCGTATCGCGCGAAACGAGGCGCAACCAAAAAGGCCGGGCTTCTAGCCCGGCCTTTTTCTGCGTTGCGGACTTTTTGTGTCCGCTCAGGCGGCGTTCTTCCTCGGATGCGCGGTCTGGGAGGCGTTGTAGGCGCGCCACTGCGCATCGAACAGGGCCACGCCGAAGTCGACCGCGTCGCCCGCGGCTTCG
>CAIZGR010000782.1 GCA_903932535.1 uncultured Hyphomicrobiales bacterium
CCGGGCGGCTCGCCGCATGCGGAAGCGCTGCGCGAGGTCATCCTGTCCGGCTTCGCCAAGCCGTTCGGGGCCGAGGCCGAGGCGCTGCTGTTCGCCGCGGCGCGGATCGACCATCTCGACCAGACGATTCTCCCGGCGCTCGAACGCGGCCGATGGGTGGTCAGCGACCGTTTCGCCGATTCGACCCGCGCCTACCAGGGGGCGGCGGGCGACCTGCCGATCGACTATATCCTTCGGCTCGAAGAGGTCGCGGTGGGACCGAACCGCCCCGACCTGACGGTGATCCTCGACCTTCCGCCCGAGGCGGGGCTCGAGCGCGCCGGCCTGCGGCGCGGGGCCGCCGGGGCGGACCGTTTCGAGGCCGAGGGGATCGGCTTCCATCGCGTCCTGCGCCGCGCCTTCCTCGACATCGCAGCCGCGGAACCTCGGCGCTGCGCGGTGATCGACGCGCTGAAATCGGAGGACGAGGTCGAGGCGGCGATCTGGTCGGTGGTCGAGGCGCGGCTCGACCCGGCCGCCGCCGTGGGACCTGCGCCATGAGAAAGCCCGAAGCCGAAGAGGCCCCCGAGAGCGACGCGGTCCCCGATGCGCCCCATCCCCGTCGCGCCGAGCGGCTGATCGGGCATGCGGCGGCCGAAGCGGAGATGCTCTCGGCCTATCGCGAGGGGCGGCTCGCGCACGCCTGGCTGGTCGGCGGGCCGCAGGGCGTCGGCAAGGCGACGCTGGCATGGAGGTTCGCCCGCTTCCTGTTCGCCAACCCCGATCCCAACGCGCCGGCCGCGCGCGCCGCGAGCGATCTCTCGGTCGATCCGAAGAATCCCGCCGCCCGGCATCTCGCGTCGCTGGCGCATCCGGATTTTTCGCTCGTCCGCATCGGGTGGCAGGCCGACAAAAAGAAATTTTACAGTGAGATTCGGGTTGACGACATTCGCGAGGCGCTGCAGGTGTTCCAGATGTCGCCGGCCTTCGGCGGATGGCGCGTCTGCCTCGTCGACTGCGCCGAGGACCTCAACCCCAACGGCGCCAACGCGCTGCTGAAGATGATCGAGGAGCCGCCGGCGCGCTCGCTGATCCTGATCGTGTCGCACCGGCCGGGGCAGGTGCTGCCGACCATCCGCTCGCGCTGCCGCCGCCTGAGGCTCGACCCGCTGTCGGAGCGCGAAATCGTCGAGGTGATCGCGACGCTCGGGCCGCCGTGGAGCGAGGCCGACCCCGCCGCGGTCGCCAAGGCTGCCGGGCGGTCCAACGGCTCGGTGCGCGAGGCGCTGACGCGCCTCTCCCCGGGGTCGGAAGCCGTCGGCGGCCTGATCGACGCGGCGCTCGCCGGGCTGCCCCATACCGATCCGCGCGTCGTCGCCAGGCTCGCGGAGGCGCTCGCCGGCCGCGTCGCGAACGAGGCCTTCGAGGCCTTCCACCGCGAGCTCTACGACTGGCTGGCCGCCTACGCCGCGAAAGCCGTCTCGTCGCCGCTCGGCGCCTGGGAGATCGGGGCCTTATGGGACCGCATCCGCGACGCGGCGCGCGAGACCGAGGCCATGAACCTCGACCGCAAGCTGCATGTGCTGGCCGTCTTCGCCGAGATCGCCGCGAGCGCGCGCCGGCGCCGCTGACGGCAACGGCGGCTTCCCGGGCGCGGATTCAACGTTTGCAGGGCTTGCGCCGGGCTTTCCGGGCGATCGCGACGGCCAGGGGAGCGCCGTTGAAGCTGCGGCCCAACCGGGACAACCCCTCCTGTCATCCCCACGCAAGCGCGAATCCAGAGACACCGCGCGAACCCGCGGCCGTCATGCGCCAGATTGCCGCGCTCTTCGCCCCCCGCCCTGGATGCGCGCATTTGCGGGCATGATAACGTTTGCGGCTACGGTCGATCGTTCCGCATCGCATCGCATCGAGAGCGTGAAGGTCTCGCCCAGGCTCGCGGCGCCGGAGTCGACGGGTCGCGGGCGTTGCGGGTCGCAGCGCCGGGCGTCGAAACCGGAAAACAGGGAATGGCGTTCAACCGGTGAGGGCGTGACCGCCCCCTCCTCGCGCACGCCGGCCGTCCGTCTCGACGGCGACGAACTCCAAGCGTTCCCGTTTTTTTCTCAGGCGCATCCGAAGTCCCGCGCCAAACACCCCGAGACCAAGCCGGTCGTTTCGCCCACGCCGGCCGGCGCGGATTGACAGGGGCCTTCGCGGGTCCGCAAAAGGTCTCCCGGGGAGACGGCTGCATGCGGACTTGGATCAGGGACCCTCTGGCGATCTTCGCGGAAGGCGCCGAGCGCGGGGTCGTCGTCGAGGGGACGCGGATCGTCGAGCGGGTCGGGCGCGGCCGGACGCCGGAGCGAATCGACGCCGTGTTCGACGCCTCGCGCTTTGTCGTGCTGCCCGGCCTCGTCAACGCCCACCATCACTTCTATCAGACCCTCACACGCGCCCATCCGCAGGCGATCAACAAGAAGCTCTTTCCCTGGCTGGTCGCGCTCTATCCGATCTGGTCGCGGCTGAAACCGCGGCACCTGCGCCTCGCCGTGCGGATGGCGCTGACCGAGCTGATGCTTTCGGGTTGCACGACGGCTGCCGACCACCACTATCTTTATCCCGAAGGGCTCGAGGACGCCGTCGACATCGCGGTCGAAGAGGCGCTGCGCCTCGGCATGCGCATGACCGTGTCGCGCGGCTCGATGAACCTTTCGGCCAAGGACGGCGGCCTGCCGCCCGACAGCGTGGTTCAGGACGAGGACACGATTATGGCCGACAGCGAGCGCGTGCTGAAGCTGTTCCACGACCCGAAGCCGGGTGCGCGCATTCGCATCGCGCTCGCGCCGTGCTCGCCGTTCTCGATCAACAGGCAGCTCATGATCGACAGCGCGCGGCTCGCCGAGCGCTGGGACTGCCAGCTTCACACGCACTTGTGCGAGACTGCCGACGAGGAGGCGTTCTGTCTGCGGATGTACGGACTCAGGCCCGTCGATCTCCTCGAGGAGACGGGCTGGATGTCGCGCCGAACCTGGCTCGCGCACGGCATCCACTTCAACGCGGAGGAAATCGCGCGGCTCGGCCGGGCGGGGGTGGGCGTGTGCCACTGCGCGGCCTCGAACATGGTGCTGGCCTCCGGCCTCTGCCCGACCTGCGACCTCGAGGCGGCCGGCGCGCCGCTCGGCCTCGGCGTGGACGGCTCGGCCTCGAACGACGCCTCCAACATGATGGAAGCGGTCCGCCAAGCGCTGATGATCGGCCGCCTGCGTTACGGCGCGGACGCGATCACGCATCTCGACGTGCTGCGCTGGGCGACGGAAGGCTCGGCCCGCTGCCTCGGCCGCTCCGACGTCGGCCGGATCGCGGAGGGCTTCGAGGCCGATCTGGCGCTCTTCACGCTCGGCGCGCCGCGCTTCTCGGGCGCGCACGATCCGCTGGCGGCGCTCGTCCTGTGCGGCGCGCATCGGGCGGACCGGGTGATGATCGCGGGCGACTGGCGGGTCGTCGACGGCATGCCCGTCGGCCTCGACCTCGGCGCGCTCATCGCAGAGCACAGCGCCGCCGCGCGGGACTTCGCATGAACCGCCGCGGGATTGGGAGACCTCGATGATCCTCTCGCTCGTGATCCTCTTCGTCGCCGCGATCTGGGCCGGAGCGCAGAACGCGCTCGCGGGCGGGGGCTCGTTCATCACCTTGCCGTCGCTGATGCTGACCGGCATGGACGCGCGCGCGGCCAACATCACCTCGTGCGTGGCGCTTTTTCCGTCCCAGCTCGTCATGGGCTACACGGGACGTTCCGACGTCCGGAGCCCGCCGGGCCTAACCTTCTCCACGCTGCTCGTCATCAGCCTCGTGGGCGGGGCCGTCGGCGCGGCCGTGCTGCTCTGGACGCCGCCGACGGTGTTCGCGAGACTCGTGCCGTGGCTCGTGCTGTTCGCGACCGTCCTCTTCGCCTGGGGCAGCTTTTTCCGCAAAGCCCCAAAGCCAGGGGAGGCGCATCATCTGCCGCCCTGGGGCGAGGCGGCGGCGCAGTTCCTGATCTCGATCTACGGTGGCTATTTCGGCGGCGGAATCGGCCTTCTGATGATGGCGTCGCTGACCATGGCGGGCCTCGCCGTACGCAACGCGGGCGCGACCAAGAACGTGCTCTCCGGGGTCATGAACGCTTCGGCCGTGGCGATCTTCGTCTTCTTTCCGGATGTGCATTGGATGCAGGCGTTAGTCACCGCCGTCGGCGCCGCCTTCGGCGGCTGGGCGGGCGCCGTGATGCTGAAGACCGTCAACGAGAAGCTGTTGAAGATCGGCGTGGTCGCGATCGGCCTTGCGCTGACGGTCGGGCTTTTTCTCAAAGCATGAGCGGGCTCGCGGGGCTCAAGAAAGGCCGCTGCGTCGCCGCCTTGGGCGATTTTGCAGTCGAGGGACGGCCTCGATCGCCGGACAATCGAACGCGCTGTTGCCTGCCGGACACGTCCCATCGCGATCAATGAAGATTGATCGCGGAGGATGCGATTGGGTCTTGAGATTGCCGCGACCGCAGGCGATGACGGGTCGCCCTCGTCAACGGACGCCGCGTCATGAAGAGCTATTCCCCTCCGCAGTTCGTCTCCGTCTATCATCCGTTCGTGCGCACGCTGCACTGGCTGATGGCGCTCATCATCTTCGTCGCGCTCGGGCTCGGCGTCTGGGCGGCGCAGCTTCCGAAAGGCGACCTCCGCAGCGAGGTTCTGTTCGTCCACAAGTCGCTCGGCGTCGCCGTGCTGGCGCTGATCGTCGTCAGGGTCCTGGCGCGGCTCGCCCTCCGCTCGCCGCCCTATGCGGAGGCGCTCGGCCGTCTCACCGACGCGGCCTCCAAGGGCGGCCATCTGCTGCTCTACGGGCTGATGGTCGCGCTGCCGCTCAGCGGCTATGTTATGTCGAGCGCGGCCGGACGCGAAGTTTCGTTCTTCGGCCTCGTCACGCTGCCGCCGCTCGTGGGTCCGGACAAGGCTCTGGCCGGGCAGGCGGCGGAGACCCACGAGGCTCTCGCCTGGGCGATCGGGATTGTCCTCGCGCTGCATCTGGCGGCGGTCGTCTGGCACGCTTGGTTCAAGCGCGACACGGTGCTCACCCGGATGTGGCCCCGCTTCCGGCCTTCCGCATAAAGGGACCCGGGCGCCCGGGCGGCGGGACGCCGCCTCTCCCGGTTGGCGGCGTTTCGCCATGGCGGGGCTGGCGTGCTAGGATGGCGCTCCTCTGTCCGCCGGCCAGGAGGGAGCCATGGCGCAAGGTTTGACGGCCCGCATCGTCGGGCTCGCCGGGAACGATCCGCTGTTTGCGCGCATCCGCCAGGAGGCGGAGGAGGCGGTGCGGCGCGAGCCGGAACTGGCCACCTTCCTGATGACGACGATCCTCAACCACCAGACGCTGGAAGGCGCGGTGGCCTACCGGGTCGCGGCGCGGCTCGACAACGCCGAAGTCTCCGCGGCCCTCATCCGGCAGGCCTTCGCCGAGGCGATTCTCCGCGATTCCTCGATCGGGGACGCGTTCCGCGCCGACGTCATGGCGGTCGCCGACCGCGATCCCGCGTGCCTGCGGATGATGGAGCCGCTCCTCTACTTCAAGGGCTTCCAGGCGCTCCAGGCCTACCGCCTGTCGCACTGGCTCTTGAAGGCGGGGCGGCGCGACTTTGCGCTGACCTTGCAGAGCCTCGCCTCCGCGCATTTCGGCGTGGACATCAATCCCGCCGCGCGGATCGGCAAGGGCGTCTTCCTCGACCACGCGACCGCCCTCGTGGTGGGCGAGACGACGGTGATCGAGGACAACGTGTCGATCCTCCAGGGCGTCACGCTCGGGGGCACCGGCAAGGAGTCCGGCGACCGCCACCCGAAGATCCGTCACGGCGTGCTGATCGGCGCGGGGGCGAAGATTCTGGGCAACATCGAGATCGGCTATTGCGCCCGGGTCGCGGCGGGCTCGGTGGTGCTGCAACCGGTGCCGCACAACAAGACCGTCGCCGGCGTGCCGGCGCGGATCGTGGGCGAAGCGGGCTGCGCCGAGCCCGCGCGGGACATGAACCAGATTCTCGCCGAGAAGAGCGCGGAGTTCTGAGCGGCCGTCTGGAGGGCGCGCGCCCGGGCGCCTGCGCCTTGCGGGCGGAGCGCGCATCTGGCAAACGCTGCCGCCTGAGATGACGCGAGGGCCAGGGCCGTGGACAAAGCCGAAATCGTCAAGCTGCGCGCGTTCCTGCGCAAGTCCTTCGGCGCGCCGACGTTGCAGGTCGCGCCGAATTCGCGTTCGAAGGAGGCGGCGGACGTTGCGCTCGGCGAGGGCAAGATCGGGTCGATCACGGTCGACGACGAGGACGGCGACCGTTCGTTCGCCTTCGAGATGAAGCTGCCGGTCGGGCGCGAGACGCTGCAGGCGTACTTGCGCAAGCTGTTCGAAAACGAAAAGCTGACGATCATCGCCCGGCACAAGAAGACGGATTCGGTCGAGCTCAACAACGGGCCGGAGTTCCTCGGCGTCATTTCGGCCGACAATCCGAAGGGCTCGAGCTTCACGCTGCAGATGGCGATCCTGGACATCGATCTCGACGACGACGAGTGAGGGCGCCGCCCCCCGATCCCCAACGCGGAGACATCCCCGATGCCGATCTACGCGCTCGACGGCGCAGGGCCCACTTTTCCGGCTGAAGGCCGCTACTGGATCGCGCCCGACGCGGACGTCATCGGCGACATCCGGCTCGGCGAAGACGTCGGCGTGTGGTTCGGAGCGGTGCTGCGCGGCGACAACGAACCGATCGTGATCGGCGCGCGCTCCAACATCCAGGACCTGTGCGCGCTGCACACCGACAAGGGATCGCCGCTTACGATCGGCGAGGATTGCACCGTCGGCCACAACGTCACGCTGCATGGCTGCACGATCGGCGACGGGTCGCTGATCGGGATGGGCGCCGTCGTGCTCAACGGGGCGAAGATCGGCCGCGGCTGCCTTGTCGGCGCGCGCGCGCTGATCACCGAAGGCAAGGTTTATCCCGACTATTCGCTGATCGTCGGCGCGCCGGCGAAAGCGATGAAGACGCTCGATCCCGAAGCGGTCGCGGCGTTGCGCGGGTCGGCGGCCCACTACGTCCAGAACTGGCGGCGCTACGCCTCCGGCCTGAGACGGATCGACGTCGCGTAACGGGAGGGGCGGCGTCTCGCCGCCCGAGGCGCGCGCGCTCGGACAGGCGCTTCAGAATCGGCGCGTTGCGGCGCGCGCGAAGCCGAAGCGGGCGGGCGGCGCCGCCGGCGTCTGGCCTCCTGCGGCCGAATCCAGCCGTCGCCAACTCTTCAGCGCCGCCGGGCCGGAGCCGATCAGGCCGAGCCAGTCGGCGCCTGCGGCGGCTGCGAGCGAGCCGAGCATGCGGGCGTGGGTTGCGCCCTGAAGGCGCAGCGGAAGCAGTGTGATTTCGAGATCGACCGGCGCGAGGCCGGGCGGGCGCGCCTCCGCCAGAACTAGGCACGGCGCCTCGTCGTCCGCGGCGATTTGCAGGATCGAACGGATTTTCGCGCGATCGGCTTCGCGCCAGATCTGCAGGAACGCGGCGCCGCGGAGTTCCTTCAGGAAAAGCGCGTCGACCTTCGAGCCGCAGATCCGGAATGGGAATCCGGCGGCCGGGTCGAAATCGAGCACGAACGTGTCCGCGAGCACGCTGCGAATCGCGCCGGGCTCGACGGCGTTGCGCTCGGGCGTGCATCCGCCTTTCCTGAGCGTCCGCCAATATGCGTAGATTTCATTCGAGACGTCATGTCTCATGGTCCTCTCCCCACATGGAAGGCCGGGCGCGCGTCTCACAACGGAACGTAAGGGCCGAAATGGGTCCGCCCACGCGCCTCGTTGCAGGCGCCATGCCGTGTCATGGCCGGACAGGACGCGGCGGCTGCGATCCACCGGGCCTTGTCGCATTCGTAATAACGCTGGAGTTTTGACGAATGCTTCGGTGTCAGCCTGGAACGAACGAAGTTGCAGTTTGGCGCGATTTGCTTCAAGCCGCTGAGACAGAGGAAGGGTTTCGACTGGTATGGATGGAGTGCCGAGCAAAACGCCGCGTCGCGAGCCGATCTTCGACGCGCCGCCGGTCGTCGTCGCGCTCGCGGTTCTGCTCGTCGTCCTCTACGCGCTGTTCGACTGGGCGCGGCCGCAGGTCCAGGACTTGATCATCCGGGATTTCGCCTTCGTGCCCGGACGGCTGACCGTCTCGATCTGGCCGGCGCGTGCGATCGATCTTTTCATTCGGGCGAACAGCGACCCGGCCGCGCTCGAGCAGGTCCGCGCCATGCGCGATGTTCACGCGCTGGGCCACGGCCCCAAGCTCTGGACGCTGCTGAGCTACGCGTTCCTGCACGGCGCATGGTCGCATGTCCTCCTGAACACCGTCTGGCTGCTCGCGTTCGGGCCGCCCGTCGCCCGGCGCTTCGGCGCGACGGGGTTTCTCCTGTTCTTTGGCGTGACCGCGATCGCCGCCGCCCTGACCCATTGGGCGCTCGCGCCGATGGACTTCATGCCGCTGATCGGAGCCTCGGGCGCCGATTCGGGACTGATGGGCGCGGCGACGCGCTTCATGTTTCAACCTGGGGTGCCGCTGGGCCCTCACCCGCCACGCAGAGAGATTGAAACGATTCCCGCCGCCTCGCTCCGCGCGGTGCTGACCGAGCCGCGCGCGCGCGTCTTTCTCGTCGTCTGGTTCGGGACCAATTTCCTGTTCGGCGCCTTCGCCCGCCAGCTCGGGCTGTCCGAGATGCCGGTCGCCTGGGTGGCGCATCTCGGCGGCTTTGTCGCCGGCATTCTCGTCTTCCCGCTTTTCGATCGGTCGCGCGCGCAGCGGGCGGTCTGATTTGCGACGGACCCGTTGCGAGGACCCGCTCGGGGAGGGGAGAGCTTCAACCGCCGCCGGGGGAAATGGGCTTATCGCGTCGGCCTGGAGCACCCTCGGTCGCAGAATTGGCGCCCGGCGGGATCTGGGCGCTTTCGAAGGGCGGACGCACGTTGCGACATCCGCGGGCGCCGGAACAGTGCGGGGTGACAAGCCCCCCCCCCACGCCCTCGTCCCGAGGAGCGCCGCAAGAAAGGCGGCGCGTCTCGAGGGGCTAGCGGGCACGCCGTCCCGATCTGGCACGCCCCCTCGCCGGGCTCGGGGCAGGCTTTTCGAGAGGCCCGCTTTCGCGGACTCCTCGCGACGAGGGCGGGGAAATCGGCGTCCTGCTTGGGATCAGCCCATCTGCCGGTCGACCAGCATCTCTTTGATATGCGCGATCGCCTTGGCCGGGTTCAGGCCCTTGGGGCAGGTCTTGGCGCAGTTCAGGATCGTGTGGCAGCGATAGAGCCGGAACGGGTCTTCGAGATAGTCGAGCCGCTCGCCCTTCGCCTCGTCGCGCGAATCGATCAGCCAGCGGTAGGCCTGCAACAGGATCGCCGGCCCGAGATAGCGGTCGCCGTTCCACCAGTAGCTCGGACAGGAGGTCGAGCAGGAGGCGCACAGGATGCACTCGTAGAGGCCGTCGAGCTTGGCTCGGTCCTCGGGCGACTGGAGCCACTCCTTCTCGGGCGCCGGCGTCGTCGTCTTGAGCCAGGGCTCGATCGAGGCGTGCTGGGCGTAGAAGAGGGTCAGATCGGGGACGAGATCCTTGACCACCTCCTCGTGGGGCAGGGGGTAGATCACCACCGGCGCCTTGACCTCGTCGATGCCGCGGGTGCAGGCGAGCGTGTTCAGTCCGCCGACGTTCATCGCGCACGAGCCGCACACGCCCTCGCGGCAGGAACGGCGGAAGGCTAGTGTCGAATCGACCTTGGACTTGATCCAGATCAGCGCGTCCAGAACCATCGGCCCGCAGTCGTCGCGGTCGACGAAATAGGTGTCGATGCGCGGATTGGCGTCGTCGTCCGGGTTGTAGCGGTAGATGCGGAACTCGGTCACCCGCTTGGCGTTCGCCGGCTTCGGCCACGTCTTGCCCTTGGTCGGGCGGGCGTTCTTGGGCAGGAAGAATTGGACCATCAGACTACCTCAAGTTCGGCCCTGCCATGCGGCGCCGGGCTGATGCGGTCAATGGGAGCGGCGTAAGCAGTTTTGCCGATACCGTGCGACCGATTTCGCGCCAAGACTCTCGCATTCAGCGCTGATGAAGCCACGTTCAACTCGTCAAGCCGGCAACAGGGCGACGCCTTCGGCTTTCGCCGCGGTTCGCAGGGTCTTGTCGAGGCTCGCGAGCGGCAGTCGCCCCGTCATGGCGGCGGCCAGATAGGCGCTGTCATACGCGGTCAACCCATGCTGCTGCGCGAGTCGCGCGACGAGGTGCGCGTCGCCGCGTCCGACGTTCAGGAGCGGCAATGTTTCGAGCGAGTCGAGATGCGCTTCGAGATCGGGCTGAAGGAGCCGGCCTCGCCGGCAGGCGGTGATGAGGAGGTTGCGGACTTCGTGCCAGAGGAGGTCCGGCGCCTTCGCACCTTCCTCGCCCATGCGTCGCGCGAGCGCGGTCGTCGCGCCTGTGGTTTCGTCGGGCAGAAACCAACTCCCCGCGATCGACGCGTCGACGACAAAGCTCATCGCTACTTCCGACCCTCCCGCATCCAGGCGCGAATCTCGGCCTGCGTGACGGATTTGATCCGGCCGCTGTCGCGAAGGGCCAGCATGGCCTCGACGGCCGCTCTGCCGCGCGCCTTCTCTTCGAGCGGCACGAGACGAGCGATCGGCTGGTCTCCACGCGCGATCACGATTTCCTCTCCCCGCTCGACCTTGGCGAGCAGCTCCGACAGATGCGCCTTCGCCTCGGCGACTTTCACGACCGCCGCCACACCGACCTCCTTGAACGCACAGCGGCTCAGATAAGAGCGGAGCCGGGGTTGGTCAATACCATGACCAACCCCGGCTGGGTCGATGTCAGTACACGCGCGCCTTCGGCTCGATGTAGGAGATGTCGTTGCTCATCGTGTAGGTGTGGACCGGCCGGTAGTCGATTTTGACGGTCTGCTTTTCCGGGTCGATCCAGGCGAGCGTGTGCTTCATCCAGTTGGCGTCGTCGCGGTTCGGATAGTCCTCGCGCGCGTGCGCCCCGCGGCTCTCGAGCCGATTCAGCGCCCCTTCCATCGTCACCACGGCCTGGACGATCAGGTTGTCGTATTCGAGCGTCTCGACGAGGTCGGAGTTCCAGATCAGCGAGCGGTCGGTGACGCCGACGTCGGCGCCGTTGCGCCATGCCTCGTGGATCTTCTCTTTGCCTTCCTCGAGCGTCTTGGCGGTGCGGAAGACCGCGCAGTCGGACTGCATGACCTTCTGCATGTCGAGGCGCAACGTGGCCGTCGGAGCCTTGCCCTTGGCGTTGCGGAACCGGTCGAGGCGCGAGAGGACGTATTCGGCGCTGTCCTTCGGCATCTCAGCCTGCCGGTCGCCGGCTTTCAGCGTCTCGGCGGCGCGCAGGCCCGCGGCGCGCCCGAACACGACCAGATCGATCAGCGAGTTGGAGCCGAGGCGGTTGGCGCCGTGAACCGAGACGCAGGCCGCTTCGCCCAGCGCCATCAGGCCCGGAACGATCGTGTCCGGGTCGCCGCCGACCTTGGTCAGCACTTCGCCGTGATAGTTCGTCGGGATGCCGCCCATGTTGTAGTGGACGGTGGGCAAGACCGGGATCGGCTCCTTGGTGACGTCGACGCCGGCGAAGATGCGTGCGCTGTCCGAAATGCCGGGCAGACGCTCGGCCAGCACCTTCGGGTCGAGGTGGTCGAGGTGCAGGTAGATGTGGTCTTTGTTCTTGCCGACGCCGCGGCCTTCGCGGATCTCGATGGTCATCGAGCGGCTGACGACGTCGCGCGAGGCGAGGTCCTTGGCGGAGGGCGCGTAGCGCTCCATGAAGCGCTCGCCGGCCGAATTGACGAGATAGCCGCCCTCGCCTCGCGAGCCTTCGGTGATGAGGCAGCCCGCGCCGTAGATGCCGGTCGGGTGGAACTGGACGAACTCCATGTCCTGGAGCGGCAGCCCGGCGCGCAGCGCCATCGCGTTGCCGTCGCCGGTGCAGGTGTGGGCGGAGGTCGCCGAGAAATAGGCGCGTCCGTAGCCGCCGGTCGCCAGGATCGTGGTCTGGGAGCGGAAGCGGTGGATCGTGCCGTCGTCGAGCTTGAGCGCGACGAGGCCGCGCACCGCGCCCTCGGAGTCGCGGATGAGGTCGATGGCGAAATATTCGATGAAGAATTCGCAGCGCGCTCTCAGCG
>CAIZGR010000783.1 GCA_903932535.1 uncultured Hyphomicrobiales bacterium
ACCGAGAAATTGTTCGACGCGACGATCTGCGAGGGACCGGGCGTTTGGCCGGGCGCGACGAGCTCGTCGCCCGTTGCGAGGATCGCGACCCGGGGGTGCCGGCGCACCGGGAGATGGACGTGATTCGCCGCGGCTGCCAGCGCCACGTCGCGAGGCGTCAGCCGCCGCCCTGCGGGGATCAGCGCCTCGCCGGCGCGGAAGTCGAGCCCCTCGGAGCGCAGGTTGTCGCCCGGCCGGGATGGCGAGCCGATCGTGACGCGGTCGCCCTCGCGACGGCCGTCTTCCTGGACGACGATCGTATCCGCGCCCTTCGGCGTCGGCGCCCCGGTGAAGATGCGCACCGCCTCGCCGCGCCCGACCGCGCCGGCGAAGGCGCGTCCCGCCGCGGCTTCGCCGATCACGCTGAGCGTCACCGGGGCGGCGGCGGTGTCGGCGGCGCGCAGCGCCCAGCCGTCCATCGCGGAATTGGCGAAGGGCGGCTGGGTGCGCAGCGCGTCGAGATTTTGCGACAGAACGCGGCCGAACGCCTCCTCCAACGCGACCCGCTCCTCGGCGAGCGGCGTTTCGGCGGAGGCGAGCACACGCGCGAGCGCCTCCTCGACGGTGATCAAGCCGCTCATGGATTCCGCTCCTTCGCCCGCCATTCGCCCGTTTTGCCGCCGCGCTTTTCCAGAAGTCTCAGCCCTTCGACGCTCATGCCGCGGTCGATCGCTTTGGCCATGTCGTAGATGGTGAGGCAGGCGACCGCGACGGCGGTCAGCGCTTCCATCTCGACGCCCGTCGGACCGAGGCAGCGCGCCTCTGCGCGCACCGAGAGGCCGGGAAGGGTTTCGTCGGGCGCGATGTCCACCACGACCTTGCTGAGCGCGATCGGATGGCAGAGCGGAATGAGCTCGGACGTCTTCTTGGCGGCCATGATTCCGGCGATTCGCGCCGCGCCGATCACGTCGCCCTTCTTGGCGTCGCCCGCGAGGATGGACGAGAGCGTCGCTGCGCCCATGCGCACGCGCCCCTCGGCGACGGCGACGCGTTGCGTCGCGCCTTTTTCCGAGACGTCGACCATTCGCGCTTCGCCCTCGACGCCGATGTGGGTGAGGGCGCTGGCGCCGAAATCCTGCTTGTCGCTGTCTGCGCTCGTCATCTGCGCCTGCCTGTCGCGTGCGCTGCGCGCCGGTCCTTCAAGCAAAATTCGCCGGCGCGGGCAATCGCGGGCGAGGTGCGACGATGTCGCAGGTCAGCGCCGCAGGCACGTCATACCTCGTGCTCGTAAGCCGGCGGGGCGCGGATCGCGCCCTCGAGCCGCGAAGCCGGCCCTCCCGAAGCGCGTCGAGATCGACGGCGGCGCCGCGGCGGTTGTCGATCGGGCGCGCGCCCGGCTTCGGCTGGAGCGCCGCCACGCTGCGAATGGTCGAGGGCAGACCCCAAGCCGGCTCCCAAAAGGGGAGCCGGCCGCCGCGCCGTCGCCGCGGGGCTCAACCAAGGACAGATTTGCCCATCGTCACCCCGAAGCTCACGGAGTCCGACGCCAGTGTGGCGATCGAATCGGTGAAAGTCGCCTGGAGCCCGCTGCCTGCGACGTTCGTTCCCCACGGGTTCTCCAGCGTCACGGTTCCGGCCGCCGCGTTCACTCCCAGCACCATGAACATGTGGTCGGTTTGGAGGTTGGAGCCGGATGGAGGCGACTGCGACGGCGTGGCCATGATCACGTCTTCCCGGGCGCTGAGGGCGGCTTGCAGGGATTGCAGCACGGGCTGGAGCAGGCTCGCGGATTCGCCCTGGTACGTGTTGAAGGACTGGACGGACTGTCCTGTGACTTCGGTGAGACCCTGCCAATAGCCGCCCGCGATGTCGGCGTAGGAATTGCCGTGGACGCCGAGTTGGCCGGTAGCGGCGCTGGTCTGCTCGCAAAGTTGCGCGAAAGCCTTCTCGACCAGCGGCGCCCACAGCGTTCCGCCGCCGTTTTCGAACGCTATCGTCGACCCGTTCGCCATCCTGTAGCCGTTTTGCAGCACCGGCAGCTCGTTGTCGACGGTGATGAAGTCGGGCTGGCCGTTGATCTGGAACTCGACGGAATACGTGCCGTTCGCGTTCTGGGAGATCATGTTCTCGATCGTCGTCGGGTCTTGCAGCGCGATCTCGCCGATCGCCGCCAGGAAGTAGCAGTCGCCGTCCGCGCCTTGGTTGATGTCGGTGGGCGACGGGCCGTTCGACGCGAACAACGGCTGGGTGAACGCTTGGTAGGCGATCGGGTAGTTCTCGTTGAACGCGGCCAGGCTGGTCGACGGCCGATCGGTTCCGAGGAACCATTTGCCGATCAGCTCGCTGAACTGGCTCTGCGTGGAGGAGGCCGTCAGGTTTCCGAGCGCGGTCGACGTGGACGCTCCGCCGGTCCAGTAGGCGTTGGCCGAGTTGCCGAGCACGACGTCGTCTGTGATCTGCTGGACATAGGCGGACGTCTGGATGCCGCCCGAGGCGTTGAGCTCGGAGACGAGTTGCTGAAGGCCGGCCATCTTCTGGGCCGTCATGGCGCCGGCGTCGGCGTCCTGGAGAACCGCGAGCATGGCCGAATAGCTCAACGCGCCGTTGACCTCATGCGAGATCGCATCGACGATGACCGCATTCAAGCTCAGCAACTGCCCCGACGACATGGCGGTCAACTGCGCCTGAGTGAAAGTCGCTTGCTGCGCAGTCGTAAGCGACGACAGATCGGCGGCGCTGATTCCCGCGATGGCGGACGTCGAAATGAGGCTGAGTTTGGAGCCGAGCAGCGTGTCGAAGGTCTGCGTCGACAGGGATGCGATTGTCGATGCGGACAGTTCGCCAACGATCCGGGTAAAGGCGGCGCTGCTGAACGCGGACAGGCTCGCAAGCGACAAGGCGTTGACCTGACTCGCCTTCAACCCGGCGACCTGCGCCGCCGACAGCGCGCCGATCTGCGACGTGGTGAATCCGGCCATCGCCGACGTCGAGAA
>CAIZGR010000784.1 GCA_903932535.1 uncultured Hyphomicrobiales bacterium
CGTCTTGCCTCAAGGGTTGCCGGTCCAGGTTCACCCGACGTTTCCGGAGCCCGGCCTTCCGGCGTTCTCGTTCCCGTCAGGCGGCGACACGCTGCTCGGGGGTTCGGGCGCTGGCGCCGACACCGGTGGGGTCTGGAGCGGGGTGACAACCGGGGTTGGAGCCGGGACGGGCGGGACCGGCGCGGCCTACGATACGATGATGGCGCAGGATTGGGGTTCGCAGGCCGCGGATGCGGCGGCGGCGATGGGCGTGAGCGCCAACGCCCTTGCCGCGACATGCGTCATGGAGTCGAATTGCCAGAATGTGGGGGCGTCCGGTGGGAGCTCGGCCGCTGGCGCGTTTCAGATGATCACCTCCACCTATACGGCCGACATCAACGGCGCGGTCGCCTACAATTCCGATATCTCCGGGAGCATCGTTTCTGGGCTCGACGGGCGAATGGATCCGACCACAGAGGCCTACGCGGCATCGTATGAACTTCGACAAGATGCGATCAATCTTCAGAACAATAGTGGGATCTCTGATCCAACCGTTCTCGACGTTCGGGCGGTTTATCAGTTTGGGGCGGGATCGGGCCCTCGCGTCGCGCAAGCCGCGGACTCCGACAATCTGGAGTCGATCATCAACTTGTCGCCAGCCTCGTTAGCGGCCAATGGCCTCACGGCTAACGAGACAGTTGGACAGTGGCGACAGACCGTCATCAACAAAATTGGTTCGACTGCTTATCAGGCAGTTTTATCGGGAAACTGAGGATGAAAACGATGATCAGGATGTCGTCAATTGTCACCTCATCAATGTTTATACTGCTACTGCAGCATCCAGGAATGGCTAATAGCCTCGCTCCGGGTGACAGTCTAAGAGGGTATCAATGCTACAATATTGATGTCATGAAACTGGCTATAACACGTGAAGACGCTTGGGCTGGTAGGGGTTTTCCCCCCGTGTTTGACCAGCCCAGCGCGGCGTCCAAACAAATTGGCAATGCTGCAGGCCCAGTCTATGTCGTAGGGCCGCTCCACGAGGACAATGGCTTCATTCGTATCGTAAGAGCGGGAGGTCAATTTGGTTGGATTGCTGCCCGTGCAATCAGGCCGCTCTTCGCGGAGCCCGGGTCAAAGGGCGGATGCACGCTGTCATGGCGAGGGAATAGGATCGAGTATCATCTTGATCCTGGCGCCAAGGCATGGCTGTTTCCCGACGGCCATGACATTCCGAACGATACACTTCGGTAAGGTTGCGGCCTCGACGACCGCTCTCGACACGGGCGCAGACATGGAAGTGCGTGCCGAGCGAGCGATGACCCTCGGAAAGCTGCCGCCGGCGGGATGGAAGCAGGGCGCCACAAGCTGCAATCCCGCTCGAAGGCTCGCCACCCCGATCGAGCCACGATCGGTTCAGCGCCTGATGAAGTGACACCCAAGGCTGGAACTGAGCGCGAGACGATGGCGATCTTCATGCCGGCCGTGGCGCTCGACGGCCTCGCGTTCCAGTTTCCTTTTGGTCGGCTTTCGGATCGTCTTGACCGACGGCACGCGCCGACGCTCCTAAGCGTCCCTCGCGCGAGTCCGCATCGCTCAATCCGTCGACACTTCGACTTCCCCGCTCGATTGCGTCGCCGCCTGGCGGAGCGCCGGGCTTGAGCGGATGACGAGCTTCTCCAGTTCGACGACCAGGAAGAAGAGGATTCCGCCGCCGACGAGCCAGGGCCAGACCCAAAGCGGCAGCGGCTCGTTGCCGAAGATCGCATGGAACGGCGGCGCGTAGGTGAAGAGGAGTTGCAGGACGACGACCGCGCCGATCCCGTACCAGAGATAGGGGTTGCCCGTATGGGCGGCGGGCGACAGCGACGAATCGAGGAGGTAGCGGCTGTTGAGCAGGTAGAAGACCTGGCCCAGCGTGATCGCGTTGACGGCGGCCGTGCGGGCCATCCCGTCGGATGCGCCATAATCCTTCAGCCAGAAGAAGGCCGCCAGCGTATAGACGACGAGCGCCGCGCCGACGAAGAGGATGCGCCAGATCCCGAAGCGCGTCACGATCGGGCGGTCCACCGCGCGAGGCGGCCTTTGCATCACGTCGGCCTCGTGCGGCTCGAACGAGATGACGAGGCCGAGCGCCACCGACGTCACCATGTTCACCCACAGAACCTGCGGCGCGGTAATTGGCAGCGTGAAGGCGAACAGGATCGCAACCGCGATCACCGCGCCCTGCGCGACATTGGTCGGCAAGAGGAAGAGCATCGCCTTCTCGATGTTGTTGTAGACGGTGCGGCCTTCCTTCACCGCAGCCGAGATCGAGGCGAAATTGTCATCGGCCAGAATCATGCCGGCGGCCTCTTTCGTCACCTCGGTCCCTTTGATGCCCATGGCGACGCCGATGTCGGCCTTCTTCAGCGCCGGCGCGTCGTTGACGCCGTCGCCGGTCATGGCGACGGTCTGGCCGTTGGCCTGGATCGCCTTGACGAGCCGCAGCTTGTGCTCGGGGCTGGCGCGGGCGAAGACGTCGACGTCGCGCACGCAGTCCTGCAGCGCCGCGTCGTTCATCGCCTCGATCTCGGTTCCAGCGACCGCCGTCTTGCCGTCGCCGATGCCGAGCATCCTGGCGATGGCGGCCGCGGTGATCTTGTGATCGCCGGTGATCATCGTCACGCGGATGCCGCCGCCATGGCACTCCCGCACGGCTTCGATCGCCTCCTTGCGTGGCGGGTCCATGAGGCCCACGAGGCCGAGCAGGACGAGGTTTTTCGGCAGGTCTTCAGGCTTCAGACCGCCCGGCTGCAGGCCCGGATCGGGCAGCCACGCCAGACCCAGCACGCGCTCGCCCTGCGCCGCGAGACGGTCGCCCTCTCTCTGAAAGCGGTCACGATCGAGTGGCGTTGGGCCGTTCGCCATCTGCTGCCGGTCGCAATGGTCCAGGATCACCTCGGGCGCGCCCTTGACCAGTAGCATGTCGCCGTCCGACGACCGGTTCAGCGTCGCCATGAACTTGTGCTCGGATTCGAACGGGATCGCGTCGATGCGCGGCGCGGCCGCCGTCTCCGTGGCGCGGTTCATGCCGAGCTTGGTCGCGAAGGGATAGAGCGCACCCTCGGTCGGATCGCCCTCGACCTTCCATTTGCCCTCGTCCTGAAAGAGTTCGGCGTCGTTGCAGAGCGTCGACACGCGGCCCATCAGCATCAGTGTTTCCGGCGTCTCGCCGAGCGCCTTGCCTCCATCCCTGATCTCGCCCTCGGGAGCGAAGCCGTCGCCGCTGACCTCGTAAGACCTTTCCGCCGTCACGACCGAACTCACCATCATCTCCATCAGCGTCAGCGTGCCGGTCTTGTCGGAGCAGATGCGCGAGACGGAGCCAAGGGTCTCGACCGCCGGCAGGCGGCGGATGATCGCGTTGCGGCTCGCCATGCGCTGCACGCCGATGGCGAGCGTGATGGTGATCAGCGCCGGCAGGCCCTCGGGGATCAGCGACACCGCGATGCCGACAACCGCCTGGAACAATTCGACGAAGGTCATGTGGCCGAGCCAGTGGCCCCAGGAGAAGAGCGCCACGCTGACGACCGCGATGACGGCGGTGATGGCGTAGCCGAATTTCTTGATCTGGCGCAGGAGCGGCGTCTCGAGCGCGCTGACCTCGGCGAGCATTTGATTGATGCGGCCGAGTTCCGTTTGGCTTCCTGTCGCAACGACGATTCCGGTCGCCCGCCCGGACACGACCATGGTGCCGGAGAAGGCCATGTTCTCGCGGTCGCCGACAGTGGCCTTCGTGGTCACCGGTTCGGTCCTCTTCTCCGCCGGAACGGATTCGCCCGTCAGCGCCGCCTCCTCGGTGCGCAAATTCTTGGCGTCGACAAGTCGCAGATCGGCCGGGATCTTGTCCCCGGACTCGAGAAGCACGATGTCGCCGGGCGCGAGGTCCTCGGCCGCAATGAGCCGCGTCTCGCCTCCGCGAACGGCGCGCGCTTCCGCCGAGAGCATGTTGCGGATCGAGTCCAGCGCCTGTTCCGCGCGGCCTTCCTGCAGGAAACCGAGCAGCGAGTTCAGGATGACGACGGCGAAGATGATCGAGGCGTCGAGCCACAGGCTCAGCATCAGCTTGATGAAACCGGCGGCAAGCAGGACGTAGACGAGGACATTGTTGAACTGGGCGAGGAACCGCATGAGCGGCCCCTTCTTCTTGCCATGCGGAAGGCGGTTCGGACCGTAGGTATTCAGCCGCGTCGCGGCTTCGGCGGCGTCGAGGCCCCGGGCGGGATCGACGCCGAGCCGCTTCTCGACCTCCTCGGCCGTCAGCGCGTGCCAGGGGGCCGGGTCCGAACCCAACAGAGCCGTCTTGGCGTCCGTCATCCTCGATCTCCCTCGCATGGTCCGCTCGCGATCGGGCGGCCTGTCCAAAACGTCGCGTCCATTCGATTACTCGTTGCGGCCGAGCAGATGCGCCGCCGCCCGCCACGCGTGATGCGCAATCCGGTCGAGGCGCCGCACGGTGTCGATTCTGGCGAGCGCCTCCGCTGCGGTCGATTGACCCGGCGCCACCGACGCGAGCGTCGCGGCGCGGTGGTCGCGCTGCAAGGCGTTCAGAGCCCCAGCTGCGCCTTCGATCTCGGCAAGCGCCGCGCCGACGTCGCCTGAAATGCCCCAGCCGATCGGGACGGCGTGACGGCTCAGCGCGGACTCGCCCGTGATCGAATCGTCGATCGTCTGCGTCCAGCGCAAGACCTGTTGGCACAGCTCGGCCGCGCGCAGATCGTCCGGACCTCCGGACGGCGGGCCGGGCGGCCCGCCGTCGCCGACAATCTCCGCGAGGCGGGACGCGTGGTCGAGCGCGTGCAGCGTACTCGTAAGGCGGCGGCGCTCGGCTTCGCTCTCGGGCGTCTCCTTGAGTTCAGACAGGAAGTCCTGCACCTTCGCCAACGCAGCGGCGGCCGTCGCGACGTCAGCCCCGGCTCGGCCGGCGCCGCCCGAGAGCGAGGCCGCCACGGCCGTCGCCATCGTGCTCAGCGCGTTTGCGACCGCGCGCCTCGCCGCCTCGACAGCGACCACCGGATTGACGAGCGCGGCGGGATCCAGAGCGCGCTCGATCGCCGACTCCTTCGAGGGCAGGAGACGCTCGACGAAGCGGGTGAACCATTGCGCGGCCGGAAGAAGGACCGCCACCCCGACGACGTTGTAGGCCGTATGATAGGCTGCGAGCAGCGTCGTGCCGTCGACCGATCCGGCGAAGCGCCCCATCAGCGCCGCGCTGAAGGGAAAGGCGGCGAGCGCGATCAGCGCCGCGATCACCTTGAACAGCACGTAGGCGAGCGCGAGGCGCTTGGCGGTCACGCTCGCCCCGATCGCGGCCAGCGCCGAGCTCGTGGCGGTTCCGATATTCTGCCCGATGATCAGTGCGGCGCCCTGTTCGAGCCCGATCGCTCCGGCGTAGAAGGCCGAAATCGTCACGGCGATCGACGCGGTCGAGGATTGCATGACAGCCGTCATCACAAGACCAACGACGACCAGCATCAGAAGGCCTATCGAGCCCTCGACCCACCCGACGCCGGGCGCGCCGAGCACGGAGGGCAGATCGGAGGGATGCAGGCTCTCCGCGAGGCCGCCCATGCCCTGCTGGAGGGTCGTCAGCCCGTAAAGCACCAGCGCGAAGCCCGCGAGCGAAGCCCCCGCGGCGGCGATCCGCCCCCCCGCGAGCAGCTTCGTCAGAGCGCCGACGAAGATCAACGGCAGGGCATAACTCGAGAGCGAGACGCGCACGCCGATCAGCGCAATGAGCCATCCGGTGCCGGTCGTGCCGATATTGGCGCCGAAGACGAGGCCGAGCCCCTGGGGGAAAGTCAGGAGCCCCGCGCTGACGAGGCCGATCGTGGTCATCGTCACCGCGCTTGACGACTGCACGAGCAGGGTGACGATCGCGCCCCAGACAGCGCCCGACGCCGGGGTCGCCGCCGCCTTGGCGAGCACAGTGCGCAGGGATGAGCCTGCCAGCGCCTTCAGCCCGTCGGTCATGACGGTCATGCCGAGCAGGAAAAGTCCGATCCCGCCGAGAACGGTTATGGCCGTTGACATCTCCGCCTCTCCCGCTACGACTCGGTCTCAAGTTCGGCGCGCGCGGCGGCGAGGTCCTTTTTCTGTTCCGGCGAGACCTTTGGGTACTTGAGGTCAAGCTTTTCCACCGCCTCGACAATGGCGGCGGCGACGACGAGCCGGGTGAACCACTTGTTGTCCGCCGGCACCACGAACCACGGCGCCTCCTTCGACGCGGTCGCGCGGATCGCCTCGTCGTACGCCTGCATGTAATCGTCCCAGTAGCGGCGTTCACGCACGTCGGAGGCCGAGAACTTCCAGTTCTTCTCGGGCTTGTCGAGGCGTTCCATGAAGCGCTTCCTCTGCTCCTTGCGGGACAGGTTGAGGTAGAATTTGAGGATCACGATGCCCTGCCGCGCCAGATAGTCCTCGAACCGCGCGATGTCGGCGAGCCGCTCGTCCCAGACATCCTTGCCGACGAGTTTTGGGGGCAGCTTTTGCGCCTTCAAGAGCTCCTGATGCACGCGCACCACGAGGACCTCTTCGTAGTAGGAGCGATTGAAGATGCCGATGCGCCCGCGCTGCGGAGCCTTTGTGGCGTAGCGCCACAGGAAATCGTGCGAAAGCTCCTCGGCGGAGGGTTGCTTGAACGAATGGACCTCGCACCCTTGCGGATTGACGGGCGACAGGACGTGCTTGATCGTGCCGTCTTTTCCGGCAGCGTCCATCGCCTGGAACACCAGGAGCACCGACCAGGAATCCTGCGCGTAGAGGATGTCCTGCTCCATGGCGAGCCAATCCGAGCCGCGTCGGAGAAGCTCGGCAGCCTCTTGCTTGTCCATCTTGAGCCCGAGCGTGTCGCCGGGATCGAAGTCCTTGAGGCGGAAGGCCTTGCCGTTCGTGACGCGGAACGGATCAGTGTACTTCCGTATCGCGCCCAAGATGTCCTTACGCGGCATCGCACTCTACCTCCCAAGCGGCGTTGTATTCTCGTTTGAGTATCACGCTTCCTTGCATTGATGGACATTGTCAATCGGAAAAGTCGACTTCGGGTCGGCCGTCCGACGGCGCGGTTCAGCTCACCTGGCGACGGCGGCGCGTCGAATGCGAACGTCCGGAGGAAGTGCGGCCCGCGGGGATTTCGGGCGCGATCGGATACTGGCAAGGGGCAACTGGTCGGGAGGTTGCTGCCGCTGCTTACAGTCGATCTTCTGAATCGATCGGCGACCCGGTCTTGCGGGTTCGAACGGCATTCGGCCGTTTCCGGAAGCGTCTCGATCGTCATCAACTTTCGCCCACCCACTCCCCGTCTTCTCGTTTTTCGCCGGGACTTCGAAGTTTCTGGTCAGGCGCGGCGACATTTTCCTCCACCGTAACGAACTCTCCGTCTCGGTCTCGCCGCTCGGTGCGGAGCTGCTTTTCCGGACGGATGGGCCGATGGCGCCGATGAGATCCGCACCGGACTCGACCCTTGCCCGTTCGGCGCGCATGAGCGAACATGCCGATGAGAGAAGCGGCCGGTTCGAGCTTGGCTCAAAACGGGGCGATCCTTGGATGCGGCGAAGCTTAGGGGCATGACCGTGCCTGTCGCGAAACGGCGGGTATCGACGGGCGCGGCGCTGGTGGCCGCTTTGCTCGTTCTCGTCGTCGCCGGTTGCGCGAGCCGGCCGACCGGCGACGTTCTGGTTCCGGTGAGCCTGCCGGCCGATGTGGACCGGTCGGTCCAGGTCCTCGCGGCGACGACTCGCGCCCGCGCGCAGGACGATCCCCTCGCCTTCACCGCCCAGCGGGCCGATCAGGTCAACTTCCAGAGCTACACCTTTTCGATTCCGCCGACCCATGTCAGCGGCAAGATCGAATGGCCATCGCGGACGCCGGGCAATCCGGCGACCGACGTCGTCGTGACGGCGAGCAAGCCGCTTTCCGAATCGGGCTTCAAGGACGCCCTTCGGGCGGAGATCGCCTCACGCCCGGACCGTCACGGAGCCGTGTTCGTTTTCATTCACGGCTTCAACACCAGCCACCCGGAGGCGGTGTTCGGCGCGGCCAGGCTCGCGGCGGACCTGCGCGCGACCGCCGGGGCGGCCGTCGTCTTTTCGTGGCCCTCGCTCGCCCGCGTAACAGCCTACGTGGCGGACCGGGAAAGCGCCAACTATTCACGCGATTCGCTCGAACGGACGCTCAACGCGATCGCCAGCGTCCCCGATGTCCAATCGATCAATCTCGTGGCGCACAGCATGGGCACGTGGCTGACGGCGGAGACGTTGCGTCAGGCCTCGATCGGCGGTCGCGCGCCTTTCCTCAAGAAGCTCGACCACGTGGTCCTTCTCTCTCCCGACATCGACAAGGACGTCTTCAAGACCCAGCTCGCCGTGATCAAGAAAACAAGGTCCCCGATGATCGTCGTGGTCTCGCGGGACGACCGTGCGCTCGCGACATCCCAGATCCTCGCCGGCGGCGTCTCACGGGTCGGGAACGTCCTCGTCGACGATCCTCGCGCCCAAGCGGCTATCTCGCATTACGGGGTCGAAGTCGTCGATCTGTCCAACCTCAGCAGCAGCGACGCGCTCGGGCACAGCAAGTTCGCCGACGTGTTGCCCGAGCTTGAGAACATCACCGCCGCAAGCGGCGGCGGAAACCGCAGGCCGCTGGGCGGCCCGGCGATCTTCGTGCTGGGCGGGGCCGGGCAAATCCTGTCTGCGCCGGCCCGTGTCGGCGACGCGCTCGCGGAGGCCGCTGCGCCCGACTGATCCTTCTCGTCGCACTCCCAAGGTCTGCAGCGACGAGGTAGACCGCCGCGACGTAACTCGCGTCGGACTTGTCATCGCGGGTGGCGATGCGCCGGCACCCCTTAATCCGCTGGAAGAAGTTTTCTACGAGATGCCTCCATTGCACATCTCGACGTCGTGTTGAATCGGCGAATTGCGGGAGGTCGTTACCGGGATGACCGCGATGACGCCGAGGTCATTGACAGGACGAGGCGGGCGAGATTGCCCAGCGCGACGATCTTGGTGGTCAGGCCGCCGCGGGAGCGGCGTCCCTCAGCGCTGTGCTGGTGCCGGCGCCCGCGCCTGCCGGCGGAGGACGCGGGCGCTCCGCCGTCCGTTCGCCAAAGCCGCTCGCGACCTGCGAAGACCAGGCTTCCGCTTCCCGGCTTTGGCGATGCGCCATCGGCCTTTCATGTCAGCGGCTATTCGGGCTAAACGTCAGGAACGACGCTTCCCTCGCCACGGACCGGCGCGAAACGATCTGAGGCCGCATGACCGACACCGCCCAACCCCCGGCGCCGGCCCTTCCCGAAGACAAGCCGAAGCCTAAGCCCAAGCCTGAGCTGGCGTCAGGCGGCGCGCTCGCTGCAGCTGCGATCGTCACACTTGCCCTCGCCGGCATCGTCGGCCTGTCGATCTGGTATCTCGCGAGACCTGAGCCGCTGATCATCCAGGGCGAAGCCGACGCAAAGCGCGTCGACATCGCCGCCAGAATTGACGGGCGGGTGGGGCGGCGTCCGGTCGAACGCGGCCAGAACGTCGAGGCCGGCCAGCTCCTGTTCGAAATCTCCAATCCGGAACTCGTCGCCAAGTTTCGCCAGGCTCAGGCCGGCGTCGACGTCGCCGAGGCCCAACTCGCCAACATCGAAGCCGGCACGCGCGCAGAGGCGATCGCCCAGCGCAAGGCGGAAGTCGAGAGCGCCCAGGCGAGTCTCAAGCTCGCCCAGCGAAGCTACGACCGCGTCAAGACGCTCGCCGCGTCCGGAAACGCGACGCTCCAGCGGCTCGACGAGTCGACGAACGCGCTCGAGGTGTCAAAGGGCGCGCAAGATCGCGCCCGGCTCGCCTACGAAGCTGCGGTCACCGGCGCGACCAAGGAAGAGAAGGCGATCGCTCAGGCCAACGTGCTCAAGGCGCAGGCGAGCGTCGACACCATCAAGGCGCAGGTCAACGAGCTCGTCGTCAAGGCGCCGATCGCGGGCCAAGTCTATCAGGTCGGGGCGGAGGTCGGGGAATATGTCTCTCCCGGCGTGCCGCTGCTGTCGCTCGTCGATCTCAGCGATGTCTGGCTCCGCTTCAACCTGCGCGAGGACCTCGCGCGCAATCTTAAGGTGGGCGACCGCTTCGCGATGCGCGCCCCCGCTCTCGGCGACCGGGAGATCACGGCGGAGATCAAGGTCATCGCGACCCGCGGAGAATATGCGGGCTGGCGCGCGACGCGCGCGACCGGCGATTTCGATCTGAGGACCTTCGAGGTGCGCGCCTATCCCGTAACGCCGCTGCCGGCCTTGAGACCCGGCATGAGCGTCTATGCGGAGTGGCCGGCCGGCGGGCGCAAGTGAAAGCGCCGGCGCGGCCGGGACTGCTCCTCGTCGCCACGCGCGAACTGCGCTTCATGTGGCGGGACGAGGTCGCGCTTCTCCTGTCGGTCGTCGTGCCGGTCATCGCCTTCGCCGTCCTGACCCTGACCTTCAGCAATGCGGTGATCCGTAATCTCCGGGTCGTCGTCGTCGACGCCGACCGCTCGGCGACCTCGCTCGCTTATGTCCAGGCGATCGATGCGGCGCCCGGCGTCACCGTGGCCGAGCGCTCGGACGACATGACGAGCGCCATGCAGGCGCTCCGCTCTGGCGACGCGATCGCCGCCGTCTACATCCCGCAGAATTTCGAGCAGGAGCTGCTGGCGCGCCAGCGTCCGCAGATCGTGACTTTCTACAATCGCCAGTATTACACGCCCGGCAACAACGCCAATTCGGCGATCGCCAAAGCGATCGCCGCCACGACCGCCTCGCTGCCGCAAGAGGCGAGCAGCGGCGGGTTCAGACCCGGCGTGCTGGCCGCCGAATCCTTCGTTTTGTCGAACCCGGCGCTGAACTACGCCCAGTTCCTGTTGCGCGCGGTGCTGCCGACCGTGCTCCACGTCGTCGTCGCGATCGCGGCGGGCTACGCGGTCGGATCGGAGTTCTCGCGCCGGAGCAGGCGCGCCTGGATGGAGGCGGCCGGCGGCCGTCCTCTCGTCGCGCTGATCGGCAAGCTCTTGCCGCTGTTCGGCCTCTTCCTCGTCATGGAGGGGATCGTCGCGCTGATCCTGCATGCGCTCTTCCACGTCTCGTTCCGCGGCGACGCGCTCATGGTCGCGTCGGCGGGCGCGCTGCATGTGGTTGGCTATCTCGGCCTCGGCGCGCTGCTGGTTCTTCTCACCCAGAACCTCGCCTCGGGCCTGAGCCTGATCGCCATCTTCTGCAATCCGGCCTTCGGCTTCGCGGGCGTCGGATTTCCGGTCATCGCGATGAACGGCTTCGCCCGCGCCTGGGGCGCGATTTTGCCGCTGCGCTGGTATCTTCAGGTTCTGTTCGACCAGGCGGCGCGCGGCGTCCCGACGTCCGACTCCGTGCCGCCGTTCCTCGCCCTCGGCGGCCTCGCCTGCCTCTTTCTGGCCCTCGCGTGGGCCCGGCTGCGAGCGACGGCGCTCAGGCCGAAACGGCCGGCCGAAGCCGAGCGCCCTTCGCTTCGGGATGGGCGCGGCGTCGCAGTCGCGATGCACAACGAGACGCTCCGAATCCTGTCCGACCGTGGCGTGTTCAGCATGATCGTGATCGCGCCGATCGTCTACGGGATCCTCTATCCGCAGCCCTATCTCGGCCAGGTCCTGCGCAGCGTTCCGATCGCCGTCGTCGACCAGGACGAGACCGAGCTCAGCCGCGATTTCGTGCAGGCGCTGAACGCCGACCAGTCGCTTTCGGTCGCGCTTCGCCCGACGACGCTCGCCGAGGCGCAGGCGGCGCTCGACCGGCACGACGTCTACGCGATCGTCGCCATTCCGAAGGACAGCGAGCGGCAAGTGCTCAGGGGCGAAAAGGCGCGGATCGCGGCCTATGTCGACGCGGCCTATCTCCTGCTTTACAGCCAGACGCTCCAGGGGGTCTCCGAGGCCGCGGCGACAGCGTCGGCCGGCGTCGCGTTGCGCGGCGCCCGCCCGGACGGAAGCCTCGCCTATGCAGGGATCGTGCGGAACTCGCCGGTCGAGTCGGTGTCCGAGCCGCTCTTCAATCCGACCGGCGGCTACGCCGCCTATGTCGTGCCGGCGGCCTTCGTGCTCATCCTGCAGCAGACGCTCCTGCTCGGGGTCGCCTCGATCGGCGGCGCGGCCTACGAGGGCCAAGGGGGCGGGAGCCGGCGCGCGCGGGCGGGCCCGCGCGCGGTCCTCGGTCAGGCGCTCGTCCACCTCGGCTTCGCCATCCCCGGCCTTGCGCTCTACCTGATCGTCCTGCCCAGGATCTACGGCGTCTCGACGCTCGGCCGGCTGCAGGACCTCGTCCTCATGGCCGTTCCCTTCGTCCTGTCAGTGAGCTTCCTTGCACAGTTGGTCGGCGCAGGATTCCGCCGGCGAGAGTCGGCGGTGCTGCTCCTGGTCGCGGTCAGTATGCCGCTCTTCTTCATGGTCGGCGTGTCCTGGCCGGTCGAGGCCATCCCCGACGTCGTCCGCCAGGCGAGCCGAGCGTTCCCGAGCACCTCGGCGATCGACGGGCTCATCCGCATCAACCAGATGGGCGCGAGCATCCTCGATGTGAGGCGCGACTGGACGACGCTGTGGCTTCTCACCTGCGTCTACGGCCTGCTCGCGGCCGCGGCGACCCTGATCGTCAATCGCCGGGAGGCGCGTCGTGAACGCTAGGAGCCGCGCCGTCGCCGTCCTTCTCGCCGTCGTCGCCATCGGCGCGGCGGCCGTCGCCGGCTACCGCTACGAGATCGGCCATGCGCTGCAACCGCCGCTCGTCGGCGTCGTCCACGAGACCGAGATCCGGATCGCGCCCGAGACGTCGGGTTGGCTCGAGTCCTTCGCCGTGGCCCCCGGCGATGCGGTGGCCAAGGGCAGGATGCTCGCCGCACTCACGAGCCCCGAGATCGCGGCCACGCTCGAAGAGACGAAAGCCAACCTCGAAGCCGCCCGCGCCAGTCTCGCCCACGTGCTCGCCGGCGTGCGCGGCGAGGAGATCAACGCGGCCGCCGAGAGCGTCGCGATCGCGCAATCCAACCTGTCGCTCGCCCGGGCGCGGTTTGTGCGGGTCGAGGCGCTGGCGTCGAAGGACTTTGCCAGCCGGCAGCGCTACGACGAGGATGCGGCCGCCGTGGCCGAGGCCGAGGCAAGCGTTGGCCTCGCTCAGGCCGCGCTCGCCGAGCGCAAGGCCGGACCGACCCAGGAGCAGCAGGTGATCGCCGCAAGGCAGGTCGCGCTCGCGCTCGCGACCGTCGCCGACGTGGAAGCGCGGCTCGCCAAGTCGACCTTGACCGCGCCCGCCGACGGCGTCGTGCGCCTTCTCGTGGCGGAGCCCGGCGAGGCGATCGTTCCCGGCCAGCCGGTCCTAACGCTCGGCGCCGCGGGCGAGCGCTGGTTCACCTTCACGATCCGCGAGGATCGCCTGGACGGCGTAGCGCTCGGCTCGAAGCTGACCTTGAGGACGCCGGCCGGCGATCGGTTCGAAGCCAGGGTGACGGAACTCCGGCCGCTCGGCGAGTTCGCCGTCTGGCGCGCCGCGCGCGCCGTCGGCGATCACGACCTCAACAGCTTCCTCATGCGCGCCGACCCGACAGGCCCGACTCCGAAGCTCGAGCCTGGCATGACCGTGTGGATCGACGAGATGGGAAAGGCGACCGGTTTATAGTTGCGGCCGCGACGAGGCCCACCGTTCACGCCTCGTTGCAACGGTGGTCCGGCCCGCCCTGCTCGTTCGCGTAGCGCGGCCGAAACTTGCAGGACACGCCGCCGCATCCGTTGGCCCTTCGTTGTCTGAGCCTCAGGTCGAGGTCGATCGCCGACATCATCCACTCGCCGAACGCTCCTTCGATCAGAGCCCTCAGCGCCGGCTCGCTCCATCGGCATTCTGCGGCCGATGGAGCGTCGTAAGCGGGCGTGTTTCGATGCACGATCGGCCGTTCTCGGCGTGACGCCCGCGGCCCGGCTTCGCGGGTCGCGTCGCAAGGCTTGACCCCCGTCGCCCCTCGAAGGACTGGTGTTGCGTCGAACGCCCCATGGGGGTCGCTCCGCCCGCCCAAATATCACGAGCCGAGGAACTTCCGCTTCGGGCGGACTCTCACCCTCCCCCGGAAGGCAGGAACGCCTGCTTTCCACTCGATAGCAACCACCGCGTCAGTCGGATTTCCACTGCTCCCTCTCGGATGAACAAGACCTCGAAGCTGCAATTTTACGCAGCAAC
>CAIZGR010000785.1 GCA_903932535.1 uncultured Hyphomicrobiales bacterium
GCGCGGTTCGCCCGTCATGAGATCGCCGCGCTCGGGATCGCCCGCACCTTCCAGAACGTCGCGCTGTTCGCCACCATGACGACGCGCGACAACGTCCGGGTCGGCGCGCATGCGCTCGCCCGCGGCGGTTTTCTCGCCAACGCCCTCGCGCTTCCCTTCGCGGTCCGCGAGGAGCGGCGTGTCGCGGAACGGGCGGACGCGCTGATCGAGGAGTTCGGCCTTGAGCGCGTCGCGGACCGGCCGGTCGGGGAACTGCCGTTCGGCGTGCGCAAGCGCGTCGAATTGGCGCGGGCGCTGGCGATCGAGCCGAAGCTGCTGCTGCTCGACGAGCCGGCCGCCGGGCTCAATCACGAGGAGGTCGACGCGCTGGCCAGCGAGATCCGCGCCATCCGCGACCGGCGCGGCGTCGCGATCCTGCTGGTCGAGCATCACATGAACCTCGTCATGCGGGTGTCCGATCAGGTCGTCGCGCTCGAATTCGGCCGCGTCATCGCCGACGGAACGCCCGCGGCGGTGCGCTCGGACCCCGAGGTCGTGCGGGCCTATCTCGGGAGCGCGGCGTGAGCGGCGCCATCCTCGAAGTCCGCGGCCTGAACGCGTTCTACGGCCCGATCCAGGCGCTGTTCGGGCTCGATTTCGCGGTGGAGGAGGGCGGCGCGACGGCGCTGCTCGGCGCCAACGGGGCCGGCAAGACCACCACGCTGCGCGCGCTCTCGGGCCTGATCCGCCGCCAGGGCGACATCCGGCTCGGCGGCAAACCGATCGCCGGGTTGTCGACGGAGGCGATCGCGCGTCTCGGCGTGGCGCACGTGCCCGACGGGCGTGGCACCTTCACCGAGCTGACGGTCGAGGAGAACCTGCGCCTCGGCGCCTATGTCCGCTCGGACCGGCGCGGCGTGCGGCGGGATTTCGAGCGGGTGTTCGGCTACTTTCCCCGCCTCGCCGAGCGGCGCCGGCAGCAGGCCGGGACGCTGTCGGGCGGCGAGCAGCAGATGCTGGCGATCAGCCGCGCCCTCCTGATGCGCCCCGCGCTCTTGATGCTGGACGAGCCCTCGTTCGGGCTCGCGCCGATGGTGGTGGCGGAGATCTTCCGCATCCTGGCGGCGATCAATCGCGACGAGGGCGTCAGCATGCTGATCGTCGAGCAGAACGCCTCGCTCGCGCTCGACCTCGCAGACCGGGCGGTGCTGATCGAGACGGGACGGGCGGCGATGAGCGGCCCCTCGCAGACGCGCGGGGCGGACGACGCCGTGCGCCGCTCGTATCTCGGCTATTGAAAGGCGGCGCGCTTGAACGCGTTTCTTCACCAGCTCGCCTCCGGCGCCGCCCTCGGCGGCGTCTACGCCATCATGGCGCTCGCCCTGGTGATGATCTACCAGGCGACGCAGCTGGTGAATTTCGCCCAGGGCGAAATGGCGATGTTCTCCACCTATTTCGCCTGGAAGCTGACCGATCTCGGCTGGCCCTACTGGCGCGCCTTCGCTGTCACGGTCGTCGTCTCGTTCCTCGGCGGGGTCCTGATCGAGCGGGTCGTCGTCCGTCCCTTCGCCAAGGCGCCGGTGCTCGCCTCCGTCATCGTGTTCATCGGCCTCTCGCTCATCTTCAACGCGCTCGCGGGCTGGCTCTACGGCTATTCCGTGACCGACTTCCCGACGCCCTTCGACGGGCCGCCGTGGTTCGGGCAGCGCGCCATGTCGGCGCACGAATCGGGCTCGATATTGGTGAGCCTCGCCGTGCTCATGCTGGTCTACGCCTTCTTCCGCTTCACCCCCCTCGGCCTCGCCATGCGGGCGGCGGCGCAGAACCCGACCTCGAGCAGGCTCGTCGGCATCCGCGTCGGCTGGATGCTGGCGATCGGCTGGGGGCTCGCGGCGGCGATCGGCGCGATCGCGGGCATGATGGCGGCGCCGATCGTCTACCTCGACCCGAACATGATGGCCGGCGTCCTGCTCTATGCCTTCGCCGGGGCGGTGCTCGGCGGCATCGACAACCCGTTCGGCGCGGCCTTCGGCGGCTTTGCGGTCGGCGTCACGGAAAACCTGATGGGCGCCTACGTGGTCGGCTCGGAGGTGAAGCTGTCGGTCGCGCTCGCGATCATCGTCGGCGTGCTCGTCTGGCGCCCGTCCGGCCTGTTCGGCCGGCGCCTCGTCGCGAGGGTTTGACGCATGTCGCGCGTCGCCCAGCCGGGGACGATCCTGAGGCTCGCCGTCCTCGCGGCGGCGCTGGCGTTCCCGTTCGCCGCCTCCGGCTATCACCTCTATCAGGGCGCGCAGGTGCTGATCTTCGCGATCGCGCTCCTGGGGCTCAACCTGCTCACCGGCGTCAACGGCCAGATCTCGCTGGGCCACGGCGCGTTCTTCGCCATCGGCGGCTACGGCGCGGCGATCCTCACGGCGAAGCTCGGCGTGCCTTACCTCCTCGCCGTCCCGCTCGCGAGCCTCGTCTGCTTCGGCGCGGGCTTCCTGTTCGGCTTTCCGGCGCTGCGCTTCGGCGGCCTCTATCTGGCGCTCGCCACCTTCGCCCTCGCCGTCGCGACGCCGCAGATCCTCGCCTACAAGGGCTTCGACTTCCTGACAGGCGGGTCGAGCGGCGTTTCGCTGGCGAAGCCCCATGCCCCGTTCGCGCTGCCGCTGACGACCGACCAGTGGCTCTATTGCCTCTGTCTCCTGTGCGCGGCCGTCCTCTATTGGGCGGCGCGCAACCTGGTCGAGAGCCGCGTCGGGCGGGCGCTGGTCGCGCTGCGCGACCAGCCGATCGCGGCGGAGGCGATGGGCGTCAACGCGGCGCTCTACAAGACGACCTGCTTCGGGGTCAGCGCGCTCTATGCGGGCGTCGCGGGGGCCTTGAGCGCGCTCGCGGTCGGCTTCGTGTCGCCGGAGAGCTTCGGGCTCTCCCTGTCGCTGTCGTTTCTGGTCGGCATCGTCGTGGGCGGGCTCGGCTCGCTCGGCGGCGTGCTGTTCGGGGCGCTGTTCATCGAATTCGTGCCCAACCTCGCCGACCAGCTCTCGGTGACTTTCGGCGAGAGCGCCAAGGCGCTGCCGGGGGCGATCTACGGCGGGCTGCTGATCCTGGCGATGGCGGTGATGCCGGGCGGCGTCGCCGGGGCGCTCGAGGCCGCGATGCGACGGGTTTCGAGAAAAAAGTAAAGGCGGCGACCGATCGCCGCCGAAAAAAGACGAGAGGGAGGACAAGCCATGATCACACGACGTTCGTTGCTGCAATCCGCCGCCGCCGCCGCGGCCTTCGCGGCGGGGGCCGCGCGGGCCGAAACGCCCGGCGTGACCGACACGGAGATCAAGATCGGCCAGACCATGCCCTACAGCGGCCCCGCCTCGGCTTACGGCGTCATCGGCCGCACCGAGGCGGCCTATTTCAAGATGATCAACGAGCAGGGCGGCGTGAACGGGCGCAGGATCGACTTCGTCAGCCTCGACGACGGCTACAGCCCGCCGAGGACCGTCGAGCAGGCGCGCAGGCTGGTCGAGGACGAGAAGGTCGCGTTCCTGTTCAACACCCTCGGGACCGCGCCCAACCTCGCGATCCGGCAGTATCTCAACGACAACAAGGTTCCGCAGCTTTTCGTCTCGACCGGCGCCAGCGTGTTCTCCGACCCGGCGCACTTCCCCTGGACGATCGGCTACAACCCGAACTACCAGACCGAGGCTCGTATCTACGGCAAGCACATTCTGGCGACGAGGCCCGACGGCAGGATCGCCGTGCTCTTTCAGAACGACGGCTTCGGCAAGGAGTACCTGATCGGGCTGAAGGACGCGCTCGGCGACAGGGCGGGCGCGATGATCGTCAAGGAGGCGTCCTACGAGACGAGCGAGCCGACGATCGACTCGCAGGTCGTCTCTCTGCAAGGCTCGGGGGCCGACATCCTCGTTATCGCGGCGACGCCGAAATTCGCAGCCCAAGCGATCCGTAAATCCTACGACCTCGGCTGGAGCGGCGTGCGGTATCTCAGCAACGTGTCGCCGTCGGTCGCGACCGTGCTCAAGCCCGCCGGGCTGGAGAAGTCGAAGGGACTGATCACCGCCTATTACGGAAAAGACCCGACAGACGCCAGATGGAAGGACGATCCGGGCATGAAACAATGGCAGGCGTTCTGCGACAAGTACCTTTCGCACGCGGAGTTCGTCGACGCCAACGCCGCCTACGCCTTCAGCGCGGCCGGGACGATGCTCCAGACGCTGAAGCAGTGCGGCGCCGACCTGTCGCGCGACAACGTCATGAAGCAGGCCGCCGGCATCAGGGACCTGGAGCTGCCGCTGCTGCTGCCCGGCATGCGCATCGCCACCTCGCCCACCAACTTCAGCCCGATCCGTCAGATGCAGCTCGCGACCTTCGACGGGCAGAGCTGGCAGTTGTTCGGGGAGTTGTCGACGGGCTGAGCGCCGTCAGGGCCGGGATTTTCCGGCGTCGAGCGCTTCGGCGGGGGACTTCGATCGCCGAAGGCCTGGTCACCAGATTCTCTGGATCAAACCGTCGAAGACCGGGTCGGCGGAAACGATAGGAATGCGTCGCCTGATCGCGGTCGCGGCCAGGAACCGATCAAATGGATCCCTGTGCGGCCACTCCATGAGGCCCGCCATCAGACAGTCCGCAGGATCGAGCGGCAGAGCCGTCGCGCGTTGACGCTCGATTATCTCGGACAGCCGATCGACGTGCGGCGCCATCTCGGGCCACTTCCCGAGCCTCGTTTTCTGGGCGATCTCGAAAAACGTGATGGCGCTGACGACGATCGAGCCCGCCGCCGACATTTGCAGCCGCGCGATTTCCGTTATGCGCCGGTCGTCGGTCAGGCTCCACGCCCAGACGTGGGTATCGAGCAGCAGGGTCGTCAGGATCGGCCCTCCCAGGCCGCAAGTTCGTCTTCTTCCACGGGCGCGAGAAAGTCGGGGCCTTCGCCGAGCGAGCCGGCCTCGAGGACGCCAAAGATGAACTTGCCTTGGGGAATGGGGACGAGCCGAACGACGGGCTTGTCGCCCTTTGCGATCACGACTTCCTCGCCAGCAAGCGCGGCCTCGATAAGCCGAGAAAGATGCGTCTTGGCGGCGTGTATGGTAACCTTTTGCATGGCGACCCCCTGCAACACGTATTAGCTAGGTTAGCTAACTTCTCCGCAGGCCTTCGTCAAGCGCCCCAAAGCCGATTCCGGCGCCCCCCTCAGCTCCACGCCTTCAGCGACCCGAACCGCACGAACTTCTTCGAGAAATGCCGGTCCATGCGGGCGAGCACGTCGCGCAGGAAGGCGACGCCCTCGGCGAGGTAGGGGCCCTTGTTGAGCATGACGCATTCCGCGCCCTGCGCGGTCGCGGCGTCGGTCATCTCGGCGCGGCTCGCCACGCCGTCGCGGACGTAATTGTCGAGCACCTGCGTCGCCCAGACGACCGGCGTGTGCGCTGCCTCGCACAGCCACAGGATCTCCTCCTGCATCTCGGTGAGCCGCGCGAAGCCCAGCTCGACCGCGAGGTCGCCCCGCGCGATCATCACCGCGGTCGGGTTGTGGGCGGCCGATTGCAGGATCAGGCGAGGAAGGTTGCGCACCGCCAGCGGCGTCTCGATCTTCAGCACGATCCCGTGCGGCTCGCGCTTGGGCGCGCGGGCGACCAGGTGGTCCTGCAGAAGCTCGACGTCCTCCACCCTCTGCACGAAGGAGAAGCCGACGAGGTCGGCGTGCTCGGCGACGAAGTCGAGGTCGCGGAAATCCTTCGAGGTCAGCGGCGGCAGCTCGAGCTCGGTCGAGGGGAAGTTGACCCCTTTGCCGGATTTCAGCCGCACGCCCTTGTCGCGCGAGGCGTAGACTTCGATCTCGGCCCGGCCGGGGGTCTTGGAGACGACGCGGGCCGCCGCCTTTCCGTCGTCGACGAACACTTCCGCGCCGATCGCGAGCTGGTCGACGAGCTCGGGGAAGTTCAGCGTGAAGGCGATCGGGTCTCGGGTCTTGTCCACGATCTCGTCGACGATCGCGGCGCGGTCGCCGCGCTGGAGCCGCGTCTTCGGCGGCGCCTTGACGCGCTGGATGCGGCACTTCGGCCCGCCCAGGTCCATCAGGATCTTGCACGGGCGCTCGTGCCGGGCGGACGCCTCGCGCACGTGGCCGATCATCCGGCCCCAGGCTTCGGCGTCGTCGTGGGCGCAATTGATGCGCGCGCAATCCATGCCGGCTGAGATCAGGTTGTCGATGAGCTCGGGGTGGGTCGCGGCCTCGGGCGGCAGGGTCGCCATCACCCGCACGCGCGGCGCGCCCTTCGGCCGCTTGCCGAACAGGCGGTCGGCTTCGGCTTCCAGCTCCGATTTGCCGGCGCGGGCGAGCCCGGCGCCGGGGTAGGGGACGTTGCTCTCGCCGGTCAGGCGCCTCAGCGTCACGATCAGCGCGTCGAGGGTCGCGGCGACCTTGCCCTCGCTCCGCCCGAGGGAGGAGAGGCCGCGCGCGGCGAGCTTGATCTGCAATTCGTTGAGGTCGTGGCAGCGCAGCGCGATGTAATGCGACAGGTTGATCGCCCGCGACGCGGCGAGCTCGGAGGGTTTGCCCCATTCGCGCCGGAGGTCCTCGCCCTTTTTCTCGACGTCCTCGCGCAGCGCCTGCACTTCCGCGAGAAGAGCGCCGAGGTCTTCGAGGTCTTTGCCGGTCTTGGTCGCCATGGACGCCTTCGCCTTCGCGCGCAGGCGCTCCGACGCGAATCGGATTCGTTACGCCCAGCCGGTCTTTGACGCCGGAATATGACGCCTGTGCAACAGCGCGCCGGTCGTGCGAAAGTTTCGCGACAGCCGCGGCGGGCGGCGGCCGCTCCGCCGCGCCCTCGGACGGGGCCGCCGCCATGACCGTCAGGGTTGGTTCCGAAAGGCCGGCGCCGTCCGGGGAACCGGAGAACGCCCCGCATCGGCCCTGGCCGCGCCTATTTGTATTCCCACTGCGCCCCGACGCCGACGCTCGTTCCTCCCGCAGCGTCGACGCCCGCCTGAAGGCGGATGTGGCGGGTGAGGTCGATGTTGACGTTGACGCCGTTGTTCTGCGGCTGCACGCCGGTCGTCACGTCCACGCTGATCCGGTCGTTGATTGCGCGGCCGACGCCGAGGAAGCCGCCGCCGCTCGAGCCGAAGTTCAGGCTGCCGAGGCCGAGCGTCTTGCGCAGCGAATCGAGCGCGTCGCCGCGCCCCGAGAGGGTGGCGACCGCATTGGCCAACTCCAGCGCCTGGAACGCCGACAGGTTGCCCGATGTCGTCTGAAACAGGAGTCGCGAGAGAATTTCGTCCTGAGGCAGGCTCGGCGAGGACGTGATCGCGAAGGTGGGCTGGTTCGCCGGACCCGACACCTCGATCTGGGCGGTCACGTCTGCGGCGTTCGTTTCCGCGACCAGATCGATATCCGGGATCACGCCGCCGTGGAAGCTCACCCGCCCGCGGGTGAAGGTCAGCCGCTGGCTCAAGAGCGACAGCGAGCCGCGCAGGAGGTCGAAGCCGCCGGTCACCTGCGGGTCGCGCGAGGTTCCGGCCACGTGCAGGTCGCCCCCCACCTCGGCGTTGATGCCGCGGCCGCGCACGAACACCCGGTTGGCGGCGGAGACGGTGATCGCCAGCGTCGCGTCGAACAACGGCGCCCGCCCGCCCGCGGCGGCCTTGGCGCGTTGGGCGAGGAGCGCCCGCGCCGTCGGCGTCGGATCGAGGTGCCGCGTGCCGGGAATGGGCGACGACACGCCGCCGAAACGGTCGGGCACGGTGATGTCCATCGAATCGATCGTGATCCGCCCGGCGATCGCCGGCGACTGGGCTAGCCTGCCGCTGATGTCGAGCGCGAGGTCGGCCGTCGCCGCCACGACGGCGTTGGAGACGAGCGCGGCGCGCTGGCCGGCGATACGGATGGTTCCCGGGAAGCCGGCGGCCGGATCGAGCCGCACCTCGCCGTTGGCCCCGATCGTGCCTCCGTTCGGCGTCGTCCCGGTGATGCGGTCGATGCGGATATGATCGCCGTTCGCCGTCACGAGCGCGCTGATCGCCGAGAGCCGGAAGCCGGTGAGATCGTCGCGGAACTGGCCGTTGGCCAGCGCGATCGTCCCGCGCGCATCGGGCTTGGCGAGCGTTCCGCGCAGTTGCAGCGCCACCGTCACCGCCCCGCCGAGGGTCCGGCCGCCGGTCGAAAGCGCCACGTTGGCGAGGGCGGCGTCCAGCCGGCCGTCGATCCTGAGGTCGAGCGCGCCGCCGGCCGAGAGGGGCGCCGAGCCGGTGATTTTCAGCGCATTGGCGGCGCCGGCGCTGACCGCGACGTCGACCGAGGTCCGCCCGCCGCCGAGCCGGCCGGCGCCCGTGACGTCGAGGGCGGGCAGGCCGGCGGCCCGGGCCTGCGGCGCGCTGACCTGCCGCAGCCGCAGCCGCCAATCGCCGGTGGGATCGCCCGGCGTCCCGCCGATCGTCGCCTCGCCCTCCGCGACGCCGCCGAGGCCGAGGCCAGGCTCGACGAGGTCGAGCGCGGCGAGCGGCAGCGCCGCCGCCGTGGCCCTGAGATCGAGCCGCGCGCCCGCGCGGCCGGAAAGCGAAAGCCGGCCCGAATCGACCGAGAGCGCGAGGTTCTGGATGTCGAGACCGTCGTCGCCGTAAGTCAGCGTCGCGGGCCGGGCGAGCGCGATCCGATGGGCGCCCCCTTGCGCGGAGAGGCTCGCGAGCTCGAGCCGCATCGGCGCCGCGCCGAACAGTCTCCCGCGCGCCTTCAGCGCGAGACCGCGCGCCATGCCGCTGACGTCGAGGTCGCTGAAGCCGGCGCCGGCGGTGGCGGTCAGCCGGACGTCGGCGATCGACTGCCCGGCGATTTCGGCGCGGGCGAGTCTCGCGGAGCCGGAGGCGGCGCGTGCGCCCCACACGTCGCCGACCGTGAGGTCGACCTTCAGGCCCTCGAGCCGGTTTTCGGCCACGCTCATGCGGCTGCTGTCGGCGACGATCGCCATCGCCTGCCGGCCGCCGGCGGCCGA
>CAIZGR010000786.1 GCA_903932535.1 uncultured Hyphomicrobiales bacterium
GGCGATCGTTGGCGTTGTAGGTGTAGGTCGAGCCCTCGTCGCAATATTGCTCGAGCCCGCGAAGGCACGGCTTGCAGCGCCGGCAGGAATCGACCATGCAGCCGACCCCCACGGCGTCGCCTGCCTTGAACTTCGTCACCTCGGCGCCGACGCTTCTGACGCGGCCGATGATCTCATGGCCCGGGACCATGGGATAGACCGCGCCGCCCCAGTCGTTGCGGGCGTTGTGGATGTCGGAGTGGCAGACGCCGCAATAGAGAATGTCGATCACGACGTCGTCGGCGCGCGCATCGCGCCGCTCGAACCGCCAGGGCGCGAGCCCCTCCTGCGCGGAGTGGGCGGCCCAGCCCGAAACCTTCATCACCATATTGCGTCCTCACGGCCGACCCGATATCCCCGCACGCGAGGAAACGCGGCGGCTCATCCTGTCTTGTTGCGGCGGGAAATTAGTCCGTTCCCCGTCCTGCGATTAGCCAGTAAAAAGCGCATGGCGTTATGAGCAGAATTCATGAAATCGCCGACCAGCGCCAACGACCTGATCGCCTTCGTCGCGGTGGCGCGGGACCGCAGCTTCACCCGCGCCGCAGCCCGGCTCGGGGTGTCGCAATCCGCGCTGAGCCACACGATCCGGGGGCTCGAGGAGAGGCTGGGCTTGAGGCTCCTCACCCGCACCACCCGCAGCGTCGCGCCGACCGAGGCCGGCGAACGCCTCCTCGCCACCGTCGGCCCCCGCTTCGACGAGATCGACGCGGAACTGGCGGCGCTGACGGAAATGCGGGAGAAACCGGCCGGCTCCCTCCGCCTCAACGCCCCCGGTCACGCGGCCAAGACCATCCTCTGGCCGGCCTTGGAGCGGCTGCTGCCGGACTACCCCGACATCGCCGTCGAAATCGTCGTCGACAACGCGCTCACCGACATCGTCGCGGGGCGGTTCGACGCCGGAATCCGGCTCGGCGAACAGGTCGCCAAGGACATGGTCGCGGTGCGCATCGGCCCGGACATGCGCATGGCGGTGGTCGGCGCGCCGGCCTATTTCGCCAAGCGGAAGAAGCCAAAAACGCCGCACGACCTGACCGATCACGCCTGCATCAACCTCCGCCTGCCGACCCATGGCGGCGTCTATGCGTGGGAGTTCGAAAAGGCCGGGCGCGAGCTGAAGGTGCGGGTCGACGGGCGACTGGTGCTGAGCAATCTCGACCTCAGGATCAGCGCCGTCCTTTCCGGCTTCGGCCTCGCCTATGTGCCGGAGGATCAGGCCGCGCCGTTCCTCGTGGACGGTCGCCTGATTCGCGTGCTCGACGACTGGTGCGCGCCCTTTTCCGGCTACCACCTCTATTATCCCAGCCGCCGCCAACAGCCGCCGGCCTTCGCCCTGCTGGTCGATGCGCTGCGCTGCAGACCGGCCTGAGAACGTACAGGCCGAGGCTCCTTCATCGGGATCCGAAGGCTGCTCCCGGCGCTCCAATCACCTTCCGCGATCGTCATCGACCCGTCCTCCACCCGATTCGGCAGATCGTGATCAATTCAACTTTCCGTCCATTTATCACTGTAAATTTCCATCGATTGCGCCGGGGATGCCGGCAGGTTAACCGGATTGTTTCGAGGAGTCGCATTCGTTTGGTCGAGCGGCTGCGCGCGAACCCCGAAGCCTTCGCTCTCGTCCTGATGGACGTCCAGATGCCGGAGATGGACGGAATCGAGGCGACGCGGGCAATCCGCCATGACCTTGGACTCGCCGCTCTGCCGGTGATCGTGCTGACCGCGGACGCCATGTCCAGTCATCGGAAGGCGGCTCCGGCGTCGGGAATGAACGGGTTCGTCGCGAAACCGTTCCGTCTTCGGGAGCTGGTCGCCGTGCTGTCGCCATGGCTTCGGCGGCGGAAAGGCTAGCGACGTCTACGCCCTGCTCGAGGGCTTGCGGCGCCATCTCCGTAGCCCGGGGCCGTCGCTGCCGGGAACGCCGTCATCGCGAGCCGCGTCGCGGCGTTGTCATTCAGACAATAGCCGGGAGCTCTGCGATCGTCTGGCCGGGCTCGGCCCGGCCATCCCCGCCGGCGCCGAAGGCGCCTCGCGCCCTCACCTGTTCAAAGCCATTCCCGGTTTCCGGTTGCGACTCGCCCCGCTGCGACCCGCAACGTCCGCAAGACACCGACTCCCGCCACGCGCCGCGCCCCGCCGTCCTGTCAATGCATCAGCGGTCCCCACGACGGATCGCTGGCGTAGTTCGGCGTCGGCGCCAAAAACTCGCCGTGGCCGAAGATGTCGGTCATGTAGATCTTCGGGCCGCCCGAGCCGCCGGAGTCGCGGAAGAACAGCACGAAGAGGCCGTTCGGGGAGAAGGTCGGGCCTTCGTTGTGGAAGCCTTCGACCAGGATGCGCTCGCCCGAGCCGTCGGGCTTCATCACGCCGATGCCGAACGAGCCGTTCTTGATCCGGGTGAAGGCGACGAGGTCGCCGCGGGGCGACCACACCGGCGTCGAATAATGGCCGTCGCCGAAGGAGATGCGCTTGGCCGGCCCGCCGGTCGCGCTCATCACGTAGATCTGTTGCGAGCCGCCGCGGTCGGATTCGAACACGATCTGCGACCCGTCGGGCGAATACGAGGGCGAGGTGTCGATGGCGGAAGTGTCGGTCAGGCGCGTCGTGGCGCGCGAGCGCAGGTCCATCGAATAGAGGTTGGTGCTCGCGCCGTCGGCGAGCGACATCACGATCTGCTGGCCGTCGGGCGAGAAGCGCGGCGCAAACGTCATGCCGGGGAACTTGCCGACCGCCTCGCGCTGTCCAGTCTCGAGATTGAGCAGCGTCACCTTCGGGTCGGCCGATCCGAACGACATGTAGGCGACCTGCTGGGCGGAAGGGGAGAAGCGCGGCGTGACGACCAGCGTGTCCGAGCCGCCGAGGTACTTCACATTGCCGCCGTCCATGTCCATGACGGCGAGTCGCTTGCGGCGCTTCTCCTTCGGGCCGCTCTCGTCCACGAAGACGACGCGCGAGTCGAAGAAGCCCTTTTCGCCGGTCGCGCGCGAGAACACCGAGTCCGAGATCATGTGCGCGACCCGGCGCGCGTTCGAGGCTTCCGAAGTGTACTGCTCGCCGGCGACCTGCTCGCCGGTGGCGACGTCCCACAGCCGGAACTGGGCGGTGACGTGCTCGGCGTCGGGCCGCAGCACCCGCCCGGTCAGAACGAACTGCGCGTTGATTCTCTTCCAGGCGTCGATGTTGGGGCGTTGGTCGGGGTTGGTCACGGTCTCGGGAAAGCTCGACGGGTTGACCGGCAAGAGGAAGATCGACCGGGCGAAGTCGTTGGCGACGACGGCGCCGATCTTCTCCGCGCCGTCGTCGCCGGCGAACGGCGTGACCGCGACGCTGACCGGCCTGAAGTTCGCGCCCGCATGAACGTAGACGTCGCCTGTAGCGGCCTGAGCCGGCGCGGTCGCGAGCGCGACCGGCGAAAACGCGAAGAAAGTGAGCAGGGCCAAGCGAACGACAAAACACAGAAGCGTCATCAGGCGGACTCGGGTTCCACGGGAAGGGCAGGACGCCCTCCCGGCTTACCGGGAGGCGACCTGAGGCGTGAACTGGATGGTCTTGGCCTTCCATTGCTCATAAAAGGGGCGATATTGGGCCGGCACCGGAAGCGGGTTGCACGCGTGAACCGCCTGCATGACGCTCTTGGCCTGCGGCTTGAGCGCCGGATCGGAGGGCGGATTGACGAGCTTCGGATTCCGGGCGAGCGATCCGTCCGGCTTGAACGCAAGCCGGACGCGGGCGACGTAAGGGTCGGAGTCGGCGGGCTGGGCGGGCTGCCTCCAGCATCCCAGATAGGCCTTGACGATCCAGGAGTCGAAGTCGGCTTCCTGAGCCTGCGTCATGCGCGGCGGAGAGGCCGGGGGCGGGGCGGGAGCTGCGGCTTGCGCAGGCGGCTGAACGGCGGGCGGCTTCCCGGCGGGGGGCTGGGCGGCGGAGGGCTGAGCGGCGGCCGGCGGGGGGAGGGACGCCTGCGTCTGGGCAGACTTCGAGGCGTCCCGGGCGTGGGAATCGCTCGATGACGGCCAGATGCGAATGCAGCCGGCCGCCGCGAGGGCGACGAGCGCGGCGAAGGCCAGCGGAAGGGCGGGGGGCGATCGGTGGGTCATAAGCGAGTGTCGCCCGAAGTGGTGAACGCCGGGTTTATCCCTGGGTGTCGCGCGGATCGAAGTGGATCGTCTCGATCTTCCATTCGTCGAAAAAAGGCGCGTATTGCGGCGGAACGCGCAGCGGATCGCACTTGCGCACCGCGCGCATCGCGCTTTCCGCGTGTGCCTTCCAGGCCGGATCGTTGGGCGGGTTCAGCAGCACCGGCCGCCCCGACAGCGAGCCGTCGGGCCGGAAGACCACCTTGATCTCAGCCACGTACACGTCGCCCTCGGGCATGGTGGGCGGGGGCGTCCAGCAGTTCAGGTAGCTTTCGGTGAGCCAAGCGTCGAGCGCCGAGGCCATCGACACCGACATTTTCGGCGCGTCGTGATGCGGCAACCCTTGCGGGGTCGCAGCCGGCGCGTTCGACGCGCTCGCCGAGCCCGAGGCGGGCGAGGGCTTTGGCGCGATCAGCTTGGCGATGGCGTTCGGATCATAGGCGCGGGCCGGCTTCGGCTCCGACTTGTCGTGCTCGACCACCTTGGCGATCGGGTCCGGCTTCGGCTTCTCCGGCTCGGCCTCCTTCGGCCGCTCCGGCGGCGTTTCCTTCGGCCGTTCAGGCGGCTTGGGCAGTTCGGCCTGCCTGGGCGGGGGCGTCGGCTCGGGCTTCGGCGGGGGCGCCGGCTCGGGTTTGGGCGGCGGAGCCGGCTTCGGCGGAGGGGTCGGCGCCGGCTGTTCGGCCGCGCGCGGCTGGGGCGGCGACGGCGGCGGGGGCTCGATGCGCGGCGCGGGCGGGGGCTGGGGCTGGGGCGCGGGCTTCGCGTCCTTCTCGCCGTTCATGATCCGGTTGAGCTGATTTTCGGAGATGGCGTCGACTGGAATCGCTTCCTGGCTGTCGTCGAACTTCGGCGCCGAGGCGAAGCCGAGAATCAGCAGCAGAAGGAGCGCGCCGTGAAGCGTGCTCGAGACCGCCCAAGCCCAGTATGACCGCCGCTCGTCCAACGCCGCTCCCGGCTACTGACCCATCGGCTCGGTGACCAGCGCCACCTTCTTGAAGCCGGCCTGGGTGACGGTCGCCATGATCTGCGCCACCCGCCCATAAGGCACGATCTTCGACGCGCGCAAATAGATACGCTCCTCCGTGTCGTTTTGCGTGGCCGCCTGCAATTTCGACACGAGGTCCGCATCCGCGATCGGCTGGTCGGCCAGATAGAGCTGGCCCTGGTCGTTGAGTGAGACCGCGACCGGCTTCCTCTCCACGTTGAGCGCCGCGGCGCTCGTCTGCGGCAGGTCGACCGCGACGCCTGTCGTCAACAGCGGCGCCGCAACCATGAAGATGATCAGGAGCACCAGCATCACGTCGATGAACGGCGTCATGTTGATGTCGGCCATCGCGCCGTAGCGCGGCACCCCGCGCCGTCCCCGGCTGCTCTTCCGGCCGCCGCCGACCGCCATGCCCATGGGCGCGCTCCCTTCAGGCCGCGTTCGCCCGCTCGGTCGACAGATGGTGGTCGATCTGCCGCGAGAGGATCGAGGAGAATTCGTCGGCGAAGCTCTCGAGGCGCGCCTGCGCCTTGGCGACGTCGCCCTGGAACTTGTTGTAGGCGATCAGCGCCGGAATGGCGGCGAAGAGGCCGATGGCGGTGGCGAGCAGCGCCTCGGCGATGCCGGGCGCCACGACCGCCAGCGAAGTGTTCTTCGACGCCGCGATCGACTGGAACGAGTTCATGATGCCGAACACCGTGCCGAAGAGGCCGATGAACGGGCCGGCCGAGGCGACCGTCGCCAGCACCAGGAGGTTCGATTCCAGCCGCTCGACCTCGCGCGCGATCGAGACGTCGAGCACCTTGTCGATGCGGGCGTGGAGGCCGCGGAACGATCCCGCCGCCTGCTGAAACGAGCGCTTCCACTCGCGCATCGCCGCCACGAACAGAGCCGCCGCGCCGGTGTTGGTCTGGCCCGACAGCGACGCGTACAATTCCTCGAGCGACTGGCCCGACCAGAACACCTGCTCGAAATTCTCCATCTCGATGCGGAATTTGCGGAACAGACGCGTCTTGTCGAAGATGATCGTCCAACACCACAGCGAAGCGAGGAAGAGTCCGACCATCACCGCCTTCACCACGACGTGGGCGGACCAGAACATCGAGAAAATACTGGTGTCCGGGATCCCGGCCGCAGTCGCGAGGTCAGCAGGATTCATGGGCGCAACGAGACCTTCTTGACTGCGGGACGGCGTGGGAAGCCGGCTTCGGAATCGGGGATCGGGGCGGGGTCTGCCTGCGAAATGTGGCCGAAACTTGGGCTGGTCGCGAGGGCGCCGGTCCCGGTTCGGACCAATCGAGGTAAGCCGCGAATATTCTTAAGGCCGAATTGCCATAGCGCCGACGCGTCTTTATCGCTTGGGAAGCGCTGGAGCCGCCCGGACTGCGCGGGCGATGCTTGGTCGCGAGCGGCCCAGATCCGGCGCAGGCGAGGGCAAAGGGTGCGCGGTTCCACGCGGACGCGGTCTTCAGCCCGACAGGGAGGGACGAATGCGCAAGGTCACGATATCCGTTACCGTCTTGACGGTGGGGGGGTTGCTGGCGACCGGGGACACGGCGACGGCGGCCACCGCCAATCTGGGCGTTCCGAAAAAGCCGGGCGTGACGACTCCGGTCCTCGGCGTCGTCGTCGCGCCGCACGGCCTCGGCGGCGTGCATGGGGTCGTCGTAAATCCCGGCGGTGGTTTTCACGGCGTGATCGTCAATCCTTTCGGAGGCTTCCACGGAACGGTCGTCAATCCGAGCGGCGGCGTTCACGGAACGGTCGTCAAACCCGGTGGTTGACGCCGTCTCGGGGCGCGGGGAAATCCGTCCGGCCTCCACCGCGCCTCGCCTGACCTTCGACGATCTCCTCGGTCCGGAGACGGTGGAGGCGTTCGTGCGCGAGCGTCTCGATCGCGAGCCGTTTCATGTCTCGCGTGCGGACGCGAACTTTTTCGCCTCGCTGTTTTCGCTCGGCGAGATCGAGGCGTATCTCGCCCGCGCGCGGCCGGCGTTCTCCAAGGTCTTCGCCATAGACAGCCGGCGCGAAATCAATTCGCTCGAATTCTCCGATGCGTTGGGCGTGGTCGATCCGACGCGGCTCTTTCAGCTCTACGACCGCGGATGCACGATCGTCCTGCGCGAGATCGACGGCCATTTTCCTGCGCTCGACGCGTTGTGCCGCTCGGCGGAGCGGCGGCTTCAGGCGCCGTTCTTCGCCAACGTCTATTATGCGCCTCCGGGCGGCCAGTCGTTTCCAGTGCATTACGACGCGCCCGACGTCTACGCCTTGCAGGTCGAGGGGACGAAGACTTGGCGCCTCTACGAACCGGGCTACGAAAAACCGCTCGCGGATCAGCATTGCTATGGGCAGATGCCGGAACAGACCTTGCTGCGCGAGGTGCGGCTGGAGCCCGGAGACGTCCTCTATGTTCCGCGCGGCTTTCCCCACCTCGTCACGGCGGACGACGGACCGTCGCTCCACATCAGCCTGTCGGCCTTTCCCCCCACCTGGGCCGGCGTCCTGACCGCGGCGGTTTCCGAACTGGCCCGCCGGGACGCAACCTTCCGCACCGCCCTCCCGCCGGGCTGGTTCGCGCCCGGAGAGGACCTCGAGAAGGGATTCGCGGCCCTCGTGCGACGGTTCGCGGACAAGGCCGCGCTGCGGCCGGCGCTGGCCGGCGTCGCCCGCGGGCTCGTCGCCAGCCGCCGGGCGTGGGTTCCCGATCCGATCGCCCGCCCGCGTCAGGCGGCGGGGCTGTCGCTCGGGAGCGAACTTGCCGCGAATTGCGAGGCTCTCGTCCTGCTCGAGCGGGATGGCGACACGGTTCGCCTCACCGGCCTCGGAAAGGAACTCCTGTTCGCCGCCGAGGCGCTCGACGACCTCGCCTTTGCGCTCGAGGCGACGCGTTTTCGCATCGGCGACACGCCCGGCGCCCTCGAGGCCGAAGGCAAGCTCGATCTTTTCCAGACTCTCCTGCTGAACGGGTTCGTCAGCGCGGTATAGTCCGTCCGCCCGCCGGATATTCAGGAATCGCCAAACGACCGTTTGCCCTTTATCGTGTCCTTCCCAGCCGCAGGGGTGCGCGGCTCGAGGAGGCGTTTCGATGGGGGCTTTGGAAGCCTATGCGTGGGAGTGGGGTTCGGCGCTCATCCGCTGGCTGCACGTGACGGCGGCGATCGCCTGGATCGGCGGATCGTTCTTCTTCATGCACCTCGACGCGTCCCTGCGCAAACGCGCCGGCGGCGATCCCGCGATCGCCGGAACCGCGTGGCAGGTGCACGGCGGCGGCTTCTATCAGATGAGCAAGTACACGCTCGCGCCGGCGGCCCCGCCGGAGGAGCTCGTCTGGCACAAGTGGCAGTCCTACTGGACCTGGATGAGCGGTTTCACGCTGCTCTGCTGGGTCTACTACGGCCAGTCCCAGCTCTTTCTGATCGATCCCGCCGTGATGCCGCTGGCGCCGTGGCAGGCGGCGGCGATCGGAGCAGCCGCGCTGGCGCTCGGCTGGCTCGTCTACGATTTCCTCTGCCGCTCGCCGCTCGGCGCCAACGAGCCGCTGCTGGGGGTCGTCGGGTTGGGCTACGTGGTCGCGATGGCCTGGGCTTTCACCCTCGTCTTCTCCGGCCGCGGCGCGCTCATCCACACCGGAGCGCTGATGGCGACGATCATGACCGGCAACGTGTTCTTCGTGATCATGCCGAATCAGCGGAAAAGCCTCGCCGCGCTCGTCGCCGGCAAGACGCCCGATCCGAAATGGGCCAAAACCTCGAAGACCCGCTCGACCCACAACAATTATATCACGCTGCCCGTCCTGTTCATGATGCTGTCGAACCACTACCCGGTGGCCTTCGCCAACCCGAAGGTCATCCCGGCGATCGTGATCTGCGTCATCGTGACGGGCGCGCTGGTCCGCTACTTCTACAACCGGTGGCACGCCGATCATGCGACAGCGCCGTGGTGGGCCTGGGCGGTGGCGGCGGCGGCGATGATCTGCGCCTTCGTCATCGCGACGACGGCGTCGCCCGGCATGCGCGCCCTGATGGGGCTGGCCGAGCTTCCGACCGTCGTTGTGCGCGCGGACGCGCCCGAGGCGCCGCCGGACGCCGTCGACGTCGTGCAACTGCGCTGCATGATGTGCCACGCCGCCGAGCCCATGGACTGGATCGGCGAAGCGCCGAAGGGCGTGCTGCTCGACACGCCCGAGCATATCGCGCGCTTTGCGCCCGCCGTCGCCATGCAGGCCGTGCTGACCCACGCGATGCCGCCGAACAATTTCAGCGGGATCACCGACGAGGAGCGCGCAGTGCTCGCCCGTTGGCTCAAACTGGACGTGGCGCAGAAATGACGCTCTCTCTCTCCGACGCCGAACGCGCCGCGGGCGCGCGTCTGATGGCGCGGCTCGACGCTTTCGCCGCGTTCACCGACGAGCCGGGCCGCCTGACCCGTCTTTCCCTCTCCCCGGCGCACAAGCGCGCCGCCGCGGCGTTCATCGGCTGGTGCGCCGAGGCCGGCGTCGCGGCGCGGATCGACGCCGCGGGCAACGTCGTGGCGCGCTGGGAAGGGCGGACGGCCGGCGCCCCGGCGCTGATGCTCGGCTCGCACATCGACACGGTCCGGGACGCCGGCCGCTACGACGGCAACTACGGCGCGCTCGCCGCGCTCGCGGTGGTCGAGGAACTGGCCGCCCGCGGCGAGCGGCTCGACCACGCCGTCGAGATCGTCGCCTTCGGCGACGAGGAAGGCGCGCGCTATCGAACCACGCTGACGGGATCGCGCGCCCTCGCGGGCGACTACCCGGAGGACGCGCTCGGCCAGAAGGACGCGTCCGGGGTTCTCATGCGCGACGCGCTCGCAGCCTTCGGCGGGGACCCGAACCGGGTCACGACGTTGCGCGCCGACCATGTCGCCGCTTTCGTCGAGGCCCATATCGAGCAGGGGCCGGTTCTGGAGGCCGACGGGCTGCCGCTCGGAATCGTGTCGGCGATCAACGGCGCGACGCGGCTCGAGGTCGGGCTGGACGGCGTCGCCGGCCACGCGGGAACGACCCCGATGTTGCTCCGGCGCGACGCCTTCGCCGCGGCGGCCGAGATCGCGCTCGCGATCGAACGGCGCGCCCGCACCGAGGCCGACCTCGTCGCCACGATCGGGCGGATGGAAGTTTGGCCGGGCGCCGCCAACGTCATTCCCGGCCACGCGCAATTCTCGGTCGACCTGCGCGCGCCCCTGGACGCGCGCCGGGAAGCGGCGTTCGCCGGCATCCGGGCGAGCATCGACGCCATCGCGCGACAGCGGGGCGTCACCGCGACGGTCGCGATCATCCATGAGGCGGCGGCCTTCACCTGCGATCCGCGCATCGTCGCCGGGCTGACCAAGGCCATCGAGTCGCTCGGGCTCCCGGCGCGGCTGCTGCCGTCCGGGGCAGGCCACGACACGATGGCGATCGGGCGGTTCCGCCCCGCCGGCATGCTGTTCGTGCGGTGCAAGGGGGGGATCAGCCACAATCCGCTGGAGTCGATCACCCTTGAGGATTGCGCCTTGGGTCTCGCCGCGCTCAGCCGATTTGTGCGGGCGTTCGAGGTCGCCTGAGCGAATATTCACCACAAGGAGCACGAAGAAACACAAGGGCGGTTTTGTGGTCCTTTGTGTCCTTCGTGGTGAACCTCACCGTCTCCGTTTCCGCGAAAGCAGTGGCATGTTAGCGCTTGCCGCCGCGCGTGGATTCGCGCGAAAATGCTTAGCTAGCGGAGCGCTCGCGTTTCGAGGGAGAGAGAGACCATGGGCAAGCGGTTCTTTGGCGATATCGGACCGATCCGGTACGAGGGTCCGAAGAGCGACTATCCCCTGGCCTTTCGGCATTACGACCCGAGCCGGGTCGTCATGGGCAAGACGATGGCGGAGCACCTTCGCCCGGCCGTCTGCTACTGGCACAATTTCGGCTGGATGGGTTCGGACATGTTCGGCGCCTCGACCTTCGAGCGCCCATGGAACAACGAGGATATGGAGGGCGCGCGGCTCAAGGCGGACGCCGCCTTTGAGATGTTCGCGACCCTCGGCTTCCCGTTCTTCACCTTCCACGACAAGGACGTTGTGCCGGAAGGCGCGAGCCTCGCCGAGTTCGGCGGCAATCTCGCGGAGATGACCGACCGGTTCGCCGAAAAGATGCTCGCGACCGGCGTCAAGCTCCTGTGGGGGACGGCGAACCTCTTCAGCCACCCGCGCTACATGGCGGGCGCGGCGACCAATCCCGATCCGGATGTCTTCGCCTACGCTTGCGCCCAGGTGAAGAACGCGATCGACGCCACCCACAAGCTGCACGGCGCCAACTACGTGCTCTGGGGCGGCCGCGAGGGTTACGAGACGCTGCTCAACACCGACCTTTCGCGTGAGCTCGAGCAGCTCGGCCGGTTCCTGTCGCTGGTCGTCGACCACAAGCACAAGATCGGCTTCAAGGGCGTGCTGCTGGTCGAGCCGAAGCCGCAGGAGCCGACCAAGCACCAATACGATTTCGACGTCGCGACCGTCGCCGGCTTTCTCCGGCGGTTCGGGCTCGAGAAGGAGGTCAAGCTCAACATCGAGGTCGGCCACGCGGTGCTCGCGCACCATTCTTTCGAGCACGAGGTCGCGCTCGCCGCCGCGCTCGGCCTGCTCGGCTCGGTCGACGCCAACCGCAACGACTATCAGTCGGGCTGGGACACCGACCAGTTCCCCAACAACGCAGCCGAGCTCGTCCCGGCTTTGTATTTCATCCTGACGAACGGCGGGATCGCGCCGGGCGGCTTCAATTTCGACTCCAAGGTGCGGCGCCAGTCGATCGACCCGGCGGACCTGCTGATCGGCCACATCGGCGGCGTCGACGCGTGCGCGCAGGCGCTTCTCTCCGCCGCGGCGCTGATCGAGGACGGCAAGTTCGACGCGCTGCGCGCGGAGCGCTACGCGGGCTGGAACGCGCCGGCGGCGCAGGCGATGCTGAAACCCGGCGCGAGCTTGGAGGCCATCGCGAAGCGCGTCGTCGACGATGCCATCGATCCGAAGCCGCGCTCCGGCCGGCAGGAATTGTTCGAGAACGTGGTGAACCGCTACACCTGACCATGAAGGGACGCGAGGCCGTCCTCCAAACCGGAGCGCCTTACGATGATGGTTGTCGTCTTCCGCGCCCACCGCACCGAAGCCGGCCTCGGCGAGGAGTATCTGACCGCGCTGAAGCGGATGGAGGATCTGGCGCGGACCATGCCGGGCTATGTCTCGCACAAGGGGTATGTCGCGCAGGACGGCGAACGCCTGACCTTTTTCGAATGGGAATCGGCCGAGACGCTGCGCGCCTGGGCGACCCATCCCGAGCATGTCGCGACCAAGCAGCACGGGCGGGAGCGGTTCTACGAGGACTATTGTCTCCAGGTGTGCGAGGTCGTGCGCGAATCGCGCTTTTGCCGCGACGGCGCGTAAGCGCCCTCGCCGGCGTCCGCCGCGCACGTCACCATTTGCTCAGCCCGACGACCTCGATCGCGATTCGGGAGGCGCGGCGCTCGGGGTTCGGCTCGACAGGGGAGACGACGTAGGTGAACCCGTGCGTGTCGCGGGCAGGGATGTTGTGCGCGCTCGCCGGCCAGAAATCGCAGGCACAAACAGTGGTTTCCGCATCGTCTTGCAGCGTGATGCGGATTTGGGCGCCCGTTTCGTCCCCGCACGCGTTGACGATCCGGCCGGAGACGTAGGTCATCCGGTTTTGGATGATAACTTCAGCCTGTTCGATTCGGATGTCGTCGAGCGCGCAAGCACAGGCTTCCTCCGGCACGACGGCCGAAAGAAAAACGCTCGAGCAGACGAACCGCTTGCAGGCCTTGCGCATGCCCGACCTGAACACGTCGATCTGAGATGACGCCTTTTATCCCGCGGCCGGGCAAAAAAAGCTGCCATTGTGGCCGCGCCCGCTGAGCGCGGCGGCGCGGTCGGCGACCGCGTCACCAGGAGCCAACATCAAAAGCGCCCGGCTTGTCTCTGAACTCCCAATGCAGGCTGCCCGTGCACACGCCTCGGCCGGACTCCATACTGTCCGCAGTCCCTCAAGACCCAATTTCCGTCTGTTTTTTTGAGCGAAATCATCGTATCGGACGGGGTTTCCGTCGTCCAGGTGGACTGACATTCAAGCGCGTCATTGATATGTTCCATGTCTCTTCTCTCGATCTGGTGGACGCTCCCTTTACGTGATTATGTTTCGGCGGCTGTGCGCCTTGGACTTGCATGCGGCGCTGCTCACGGAGCTTGCTCGGGTCCGGTCGCGGTTTGCGTCTTCCGGCGCCGGCGAGTCGAAGCCTTATACTTTATAATGTGACAATAAGTCGCCCAAAAAATGCCGATCCGGCGCCTGAACCGGGTCGCCAAAGCGGTCGTGGTTCGAAAACGACGGCCCTGTGGGCCGGAGGGATGAGAGCACAATGGGGCTGAAAATCTTCTTCTTCGGCGTCGGCCTTTGCGCGCAGGCCCTGATCCGGAGGACTCCGGCGTCCGAGCCGAGCGGCACCGCCCGCTCGGACGCGCGCGTGGCCGCGCTGCGCCGCGCCGGCGTGGACGCCTACGTCTTCGACGGCGCGCGTGCCGACGACGGGGTCGAGGCGGCGCTGAAGCGGGCCGAGGCGATCGTCGTCTCGATTCCGCCACAGGGCGGGGGGCAGGGGCCGCTCGATTGCTTCGCCGAGGCGATCGCCGCCGCGCCGAACCTTTCCCGCATTCTCTATTTCTCGACCGTCGGCGTCTACGGCGAGCACGGCGGCCGATGGGTCGACGAGACGGCCCCGACGCTCACCCGGGAGACGCGCAGCCTCGCACGGCTCGCCGAGGAGGCCCGCTGGACGGAGGCCGGCCGCGCAGCTGGGGCGGCGGTCGACCTCATGCGCCTGCCCGGCATCTACGGGCCCGGACGGAACGCGCTCGAGAGACTCCGGCGCGGAGAGGCCCGCCGGATCGTGAAGCCTGGCCATGTCGTCAATCGCGCCCATGTCGACGACATCGCCGAGGTCGCGCGGCTCGTTCTGGAGCGGGGCCTCCCCGGTCGAATATGGAACGTCGCCGACGACGAGCCGGCGCCGCCGCAGGACCCGATCGCCTGGGCGGCGACGCTCATGGGCGTTCCGATCCCGCCCGAGGAGGCGTTCGAGACCGCCGGCCTTTCGCCCTTCGCGGCGAGCTTCTACGCCGAGTCGAAGCGCGTCTCGAACGCCAAGGCCAAGGCGCTGCTCGGCTTCGCGCCGGCCTATCCGAGCTATCGTGAAGGGCTCGGCGCCTTGTGGGAGGCGGGGGAAGGGCGGGACGCCTGACCGGTAGCCGCGAATTGCCCGCGACTTCCGGCGGGCGTATGGTTTGCGCGTCGCCCCGGCGCGCTCATCGCTTTCGACCGGGCTGGAATGGAGGGGCCATGTTTGGCAATCGGCTTGCGTCTTTCGGGCTCGCAGCGGGCCTCGCCCTGTCGGTCGCGGGCTGCTACCAGCCGGTCGCCACCGGCCCGTATTACGGCGTCGCGCCGGTGGGCGGCGTCTATTACGGCGGCTTGGCGGTGGGCGGCCCGGTCTATGGCGGCGGCTACTACGGCGGTTACTGGCGCAACGGCGTCTACGTCCACCCTTCGTATTATGGCGGCGGCTATTATCGTCACGGCTATTACGGCGGCCATGGCGTCTACGCGCGCCGCGGCGCCTATCGTCACGGCTATTACGGCGGGGGCTATCGCGGCGGCGCCGTCATACGGCGCTGACGCCAATCGGAGGGGCGGCGCCTCGCCGCCCCCGGGGCGCGCAACGCGCGCCCTCCCATGCCGCCTCAGGTCTTCCCGCCGGCGCCTTCCTCTTCCTCGGAGGGCAGGTAGATTCCGGAATTCGGCTCGATCCAGCACATTCGGTCGTGCACCTCGGTCACGCC
>CAIZGR010000787.1 GCA_903932535.1 uncultured Hyphomicrobiales bacterium
CGGCGGGGCCGGCGTCGCGACGGCCGCCGGCGGCACGACGCGCGCAGGGGCGGCGGGCGCGGGCTGGGGCGGGGGCGAAGCCGAGGCGGTCGCAGCCGGCGCCGCGATCTTCGCCGGCGGGGGCGCGAAAAGCGGTGCGGGATGCCGCTGACGTTGCAGGACGAGCGCGTTCACCCCGATCCCGGCCAGCAGCGCCGAAAGGATGGCGCCGACGAAGAAGCGGGGCGACAGCGACCGCGCGCGCTGCGAAACAAACTCCAGAAAGCCGTGACGACGCGCCGGCGTCTTGCCCGGGCGCGACAGGACGGAATCATTGCGAACCCGCGCCAGCGCTTCGATCATTGGTCGTGTCTCCGATCTTGCGTCGTGCGCCGCGCCGTCGCGGCCGATCGCCGCCGCCACGGACGCGCGTGCGCACACGTCCCACCCGACCATGGCGCGGCCCCCTTAACTCTTCGCTAAGGTTGAGAAGTCGACAACACGAGGAATGCCGGCGACCGCTCTTATGGTTAACATCCCCTCAACCGTCGCCGCCGTGGTTAACAATCCGCTGCCGCGACGCCGTCAATTGGCCGGCTCTTTTCGACGATTCCTTGTCCGCTTGCGGCTACGCTCAGCGCATCGGAGGGCAACATGGGCTTCGTCGCGCGAACGATCTTCTGGCTGGGGCTCGTCTACAGCGCGATCCCGCTCGACTTCGGCTCGCTGATCTCGGGCGAGACCGCCGGCCTGACAACGGACGCGAATCCCCTCGCCGCCTGCGCCCGCGGCGTGACGGCGGACTGCCGGCGGCGCGTCGAAACCCTGCGCAAGGTCCTCGACGCCGCCGCGGCGCTCGGCGCCGGCGACAGCGTCGCAGCGGCGTCCGCTTCCGTCGAAACCGACAAGGCGCAGTCCTTGCATAAGCCCTCGCAGAGCCGCTCGAACTGATGGCGCTGGCCATCGCTGGCGACCGATCCCTATATAAGACCCCTAGCGATGGCAGCGAGGCGCCGGTGACCGAATTCGACACGATCCAGGAAGATTTCGCTTCTCTCGACGAGTGGGAAGATCGATATCGCTACGTCATCGAGCTCGGCCACGACCTCGAGCCGCTGAGCCCCGAGGCCCACAACGACGTCAACAAGGTGCGCGGCTGCGTCAGCCAAGTCTGGCTCGAGAAGGAGCTGCGCAAGGACGACGCCGGCCGGACGATCCTCCACTATCGCGGCGACAGCGACTCGCATCTGGTGCGCGGCCTGATCGCCATCGCCATCGCGCTCTACTCAGACCGGACGCCTGCGCGCATTCTGGAGACGGACGCGATGGCGACCTTCCGCTCGCTCGGCCTCGAGCAGCATCTCACGCCCCAGCGCTCGAACGGCGTTCGCTCGATGATCGACCGCATCCGCAAGGACGCGGCCGCCGCGTGAACGCTTCCGTCAGGCGCCGCCGCCGGGCGTGAACGTCTTCAGGTAACGGGCGATCGCCGCGAGATCCGCTTGCGGAACCTGCGCGAGGTTCCGGACCACCGCCGCCATCGGGCCGCCGAGCGAATCGCCCGAAGGCGTGAGCCCGGTCGAGAGCGCGTAGGCGATGTCGTCCTCGGACCAGTCGGAAAGGCCCGCCGCCGTGATGTTGGGCGTCTTGCCCTTGCCCTCGGGAAGGGGGGCCCCCGTCAGCGCGCGGGCGGCGATCGGGCCGCCGAGGACAGTGCGCGGGGTATGGCACTCGCCGCAATGTCCCGGCCCCTCGACGAGATAGCGGCCACGGGCCTCGATGTCGACGGTGTCCGTGGGCCGAGGGCGCCTGTCCGCTGAAAAGTAGAGGAGCTTCCAGAAGCCGACCGCCCGGCGGATCGAGAACGGGAAGCCCAGCTTGTCCGGAGGCGCGCGCCCCGCGACCGGCGGCGCCGTCTTCAGGAACGCGAAGAGGTCGCGGACGTCCTTCTCCGACATCCGCGCATAGGACGGATAAGGAAACGCCGGATAGAGGTGCTGTTCGCGCGGGCCCACGCCGGCCATCAGCGCATTGGCGAAGTCGGCCGCCGACCAAGCGCCGATCCCGTCGGCGCGATCGGACGAGATGTTCGGGGGGAAGAAGGAGCCGAACGGGGTTTTCAGCTCCTGCCCGCCCCCGAGACGCAACGGATCGCTCTGCCCCGGCGACATGTGGCACGAATCGCAGCCGGCCAAGAAGTACACGACCCTTCCCGAGGCCGGATCGCCGGGCTCGGAGACCGCGCGGATCGTCGCGGCGTCGAGCGGCCGGGGCGCGGTCAGCACCCAAGACGCCGCGGCGACGGCCGCGACGACGAGGACGCCCCCGAGGGCGAGCGCGGTTTTCACGGATGCGGCCGTGTCTCAGTTGTCCTTGGTGCGGAACTTCTCGTGGCAGCCGCCGCAATTCTTGAAGACCGCCGGCATGTTGGCCTTGAAGCTCGCCACGTCGGTGATCGACTTGAGCGCCGCCGAGGAGTCGGCGCCGAGCTTCTTGAAGCGGGCGTCGAAGTCCGCCGTGTCGGTCCAGACGGCCGGCAGGGCGTGGGTGTCGCCGGTCTGGCTGTCCGCCGGGAACAGGCCCGGCATCTTCTCGGCGGCGCTCTCGTAGGTTTTCAGCGCCTTCTGCACGGCGCCGAGTTCGAACGGCGCGCCCTTCAGCATCGCCACGACGGGCTTGGTCGCCTCGCCGTTCTCCTTCATCAGCGCGCGCCGCTCCTTGATCGCGTCGGCGCCCGAGGCCGCCAGCGCGACCCCCACGCCGAGCGCCAGCGCCGCGAACGCAATCGAAAACCTGCCTGTCGTCTTCATGGCTCCCTCCAGTCCCGAAAATCGTGTCTTCATGGCGCGGAACGCTTCGACGCCTCCGCCCGGCGGATCGCCCGAAAGATCGTCTGCGGCGTCGCCGGCATGTCGATATCCGCATTCCCGTAGGCGCGCCAGAGCGCGTCGGCGACGGCGTTGACCACCGCCGGGGTCGCGCCGATGGAGCCCGCCTCTCCGGCGCCCTTGAGGCCCATCGGATTGGTCGTCGAGGGCACGTTGCGCGTCTCGAAGGCGATCGGCGGGAAATCGTCGGCGCGCGGCATGCAATAGTCCATGAAGCTCGCCGTGAGGAGCTGCCCGTCGCCGTCGTAGACCGTCCGCTCCATCAGCGCTTGGCCCACCGCCTGGGCGACGCCGCCGTGAACCTGACCCTCGAGCAGCAGCGGATTGAGGGTCGCGCCGAAGTCGTCGACGATCGTGTAGCGCTGAAGCCGCGCGACGCCGGTCTCCGGGTCGATCTCGATTTCGCAG
>CAIZGR010000788.1 GCA_903932535.1 uncultured Hyphomicrobiales bacterium
GCTTCCTGGTCCGCCATCATGGTTGTGGCTATACGCCGCGTATTCATACGTGGGGTATTGACGAGAAGGAATACGTTTCGTATGAAAGACACATGACCCGCGCCCTCGCCCTTCGCGAAACCCTCGGTTGGTCGCAGAAAGCGATGGCTGAATTTTTGGGCGTGGAGCAACCCACTGTGTGGCGGCTCGAAAACGGCCGCGACGAAAGCGGTCCTGAAAGCCGCCTGCTCAACGCTCTGCAAGCCGGGCTGGAGTCCGGCCTTGTCAGCACAACCGCCGCGCCCACTGAGGCGCTACGCAACCTGGGATTGCATCCCGCAACGTCATCCTCTGTCGGATTAGCGACGGAGTCTACCGGAGAAAACTCGTGAACTTCCGGGAAGGGCAGCGGGTGCGCTGCGTCAATTTCAAGGGCTGGATGCATGTCCCGTCCAAACAGCATCGCGACGGGCCAGGCGGCGGCGACGTCTGCGTGATCGCGCATCTGATCTGGCATCCGCATCGCGCGTTCGGCGGCGCCTATCTCGTCCTCGAAGGCCATGGCGACGGCTGGTTCCCCGCCGACCAGTTCCGGCCGTTGGCCGAGGACGACGTCGACCGGCTCGCCGCGCTGTGCGCCGATCCGCAGCGCGTGCGCGACCTCGTGGAGGCGCCGTGATGCGCGTGTTCGAGCGCCTGCGCGCGCAAAATTCAGCCGCGCCGGAGTCCGCGCCGGCCGACGACGCGCGGCGCTCGCCGTTCGCGCCGGTCGCGCTCGCGATTCTCGTCGGCGTCATCGTCCTTGTCGTCGCGCTGGCGGGGGGCGTGTTTTGACCTACCGGCCCAACAAACCGCGCGCCTACGGCTCGACCAAGCAGATCGTCGGCCAGTTGATCGAGGCGGCCGGCGGCGCCGAGCAGGCGGCGTTCCTGCTCGGGCGCGGCGTCTCGCAGACCTACGCCTACGCCGATCCGGCCTGCCCGGACGCCAACATCACGCTCGACCAGGCGCGCCGGCTGGCGGCGGCGACGAAATCGCCGGCTTTGGCCGAGGCTTTGGCGCTCGACATGGGCGGTTGTTATCTTCCCTCCGCGCGCAGCGACAAGACGGTCAACGAGTTGATGGCGCGGGCGGAGAAGGCGCGCGCCGACATCGTCGCCATCCACTTGCGCGGCCTGGACGCCGACGTCGCGCCGGATCCGACGGCGATGCTGCGGCTGATCGACGAGGCGCTGAGCACTTTGGCGCAGCTTCGCGTCGGGGTCGTCGCGTGAGCGGGGTCACCGGACTCGAAGGCGAGGGCGTGACGCCTTCGACGCCAGGATCGGCGCCGAAAGCGGCGCGATGGGCGGAAATCAATTTGAAGACCGCGAAATTGCCGGACGTGGCGCTGCGGCGGCTGATCGTCCAGGCGCTCGCCCATGACGGCTGGAGCGCCGGCACGCTGCAATTGGTCGCCGGCCAGGTCATCGCGGCGGAGGGGAACGGCGATTTGCCCCACGAGGCGGTGCTCGCCGTCGAGGCGGTGCGCGCGGCCGCGTTGAGCGAGAACGCGCCGTTGTCGCGCCTGCGGCTGCAACTGATCGGCGCGTTCGCGTTTGCGGGCTGGCCGTGGTCGAGCCTCGTCGCGGTCGGGCGCGTCCTCAACGAACGCGCGCCCGAGCTGCACGAGGTCGTGACGAGGCAGATCGCCGATCTCGACGCCGCCCTGAAAGGCTCGCGATCATGAGCGAAGCTCTCGGGCCGCAGATCGATTTTCCGCCCGAGGCCGTCGCCTCCGAATCGGGACCGAAACGGGAACGGGTGAGAAAGGCTTCCGCCGTCGAGGCGAAGTCCGGCGCGTTTAAGCCGAAAGCCGCGACGTTTTCCGGCCCGCGCAAGTTGCGGGCGAAGCATCCGCGGGAGCCCCACGAGCATTATGTCGAGGAATTGTGGGTGTCGCGACGGTTGTTCGAGACCCACGATTTCGGCCCGAGCATCGTCGATCCCTGCGCCGGCTTCGGCAATATCGTCAATTCGGCATGGGCAACGGGGCTGCGCGCGTGGGGGTCGGACCTTGTCGCGCGCGCGCCGTTCATCGCCGGCGGCCGCGATTTTCTGTCGCCGCGCTGGCGCGCGCCCGCAGCGTTCGGGCCTTTCGCGATCGTTGGCAATCCGCCGTTCGGCGGGCGCGTTCCGCTAATCCGGCGTTTCGCCGAGACGGCGCTGGCGCGCGCCGACCAGGTCGCGCTGCTGGTTCCGGTCGCGCGGCTCAATGCGGCGGGCGAATGGCTCGCCGATTTGCCGCTGGTCGAGATCGCCTATGTCACGCCGCGCTCGTCGCTCTGGCCGGGGCGGCTCTACGCCGAGCGACTGGCCAAAGGCCTGCCGCTGAAAAACGGCTTCGCCGATGTGTGCTGGTTGATCTTCGACAAACGGCCGGGCGCGAAGCCGGGCCCGCCGACGTGGCTGAGGAGGGCGCCGTGATGGTCAAGCGCATCGAAACTTTGTTTGAAGGGTCGCTGACCGCCTGGTTCGCCGGCTGCGGCCTGGCCGTGTGTTTCGGCGTGTTCACGCCTTCGCCCGAAACCTTCGTCGTCGCCTGCGGCCTGGGATTTTTGCTGGGCCTGGACCGGCTGAGCCGCAAGCGGCCGGCGGCGAGCGTGCAGATCGTGCTGACGCGGCCGGAGGCGCAGGCGATGTTCTCGCGGCTCGCCGAGCCGCCGCGCGAGACGGAGACGGCGCCGTGAAGGCCGATCTCGCGCTGCTGCGCGCGCTCAGCGTTTGCACGGTGAGGGCCGATTCGGCGTCGGCCGCCGGCGACGCCTTCGCCGCCGCGTCGTGGTGGACGCTGGCCGATCTGATGCGCTGGCGGCTCAAGCGGCGGCGCGGCTTTGGCGAGACGGCGCTGTTCTACGTGGTCGCGGGCGGCGTCGGCGTGATCGCGCAAGTTTCGCGCGAGAGCGTGGATATGCGCTGCGTGCGGCGGCGCCGGCCGGCGATCGCGCGCGATTTTGGAGACGCCGCGTGAACGCGCCCAAGTTCTGGGTGGAACGCATCGACGTCGGCAAACGCCCCGGCGACCGCTCGACGATCCTGGTCATGACCGGGCGCGGCGAACCTGCGCTCGTGAAATTTCACGGGTACAATGTGCGTTTCCTTTCGCGCGGCTGGTTGAAGCGTTTTGAACGGGACGTTCGCGACCTGGACGCTGGCCGCGCTTCGTTCGTCGTGGCGCCTTGCGAAGTTAGATGGGTTGCGGAGCGCGAACGCGTCGAGGCGCTGATCGCTTTGATGCGCGCGGCGCTGCGGTTTTAGGAGGGGACGTAGATGGCGCGCATTCGTTCGGTTCATCCGGGGCTGCTGACCGACGAGGCGTTCGCGCATTTGACCGTCGAATGCCCGATCGCCGGGCTGTTGATGATCGGGCTGTGGATGCACGCCGACGACAGCGGCGCGTTCGAGTGGAAGCC
>CAIZGR010000789.1 GCA_903932535.1 uncultured Hyphomicrobiales bacterium
AGCCAGACCGCGGCGACGAGATAGCTCGTGTAGCCGACGAACCAGGCGTCGCGGAAGTCCTGGCTGGTGCCCGTCTTGCCCGCCGCCTGCCAGCCGGGAAGCTCGGCCTTGCGCGCGGTGCCGGTCAGCAGGGTCTCCTGCATCATCGCGTTCATCATCGGGACGTATTGCGGGTCGATCACACGGCCGAAATTGGCTTTCCGCCGCGCGTAGAGAAGCTTGCCGTCGGCGCTGCGCACTTTCACGATCACATGCGGCTGGACGCCGACGCCGCCGTTGGCGAAAGCGGCGTAGGCCGACGCCATTTCGAGCGGCGCCACGGCCGAGGTTCCCAGCGCGATCGTAGCGTTGGGCTCGAGATCCGAGGTGATCCCCAGGCGATGGGCGGTCGCGCACACCGTCTTCGGGCCGACTTCGAGGCCGAGCCGCACCGCGACCGTGTTCAAGGACAGGGAGAGGCCCTTGGTGAGCGTCACCGGGCCGAAATATTCGCGGCTGTAGTTCTCCGGGCTCCACCCCCTGACCGAGATCGGCCCGTCCTCGCGCACCGTGTCCGGGGTGAGCCCCCTCTCCAGCGCCGCCAGATAGACGAACGGCTTGAACGACGAGCCCGGCTGCCGCTTGGCGGCGACCGCGCGGTTGAACTGGCTCTCGGCGTAGCTTTTGCCCCCGACCAGCGCCCGGACCCCGCCGGCCGGGTCGAGCGCCACCAGCGCCCCCTGTCCGACGCCGAACTTCGCCCCCTTGGCGTTCAGCTCGTCGGCGAGCGCGTGCTCCGCCTCGGCCTGCATCCGGGCGTTGATCGTGGTCGTCACCACGATGTCCTCGTCGATCGCGCCGACCGTGTCGTCGAGCGAATCCATGACGTAGTCGGCGGCGTAGTTGATCGAGCCGGCGGTCTTGTCGCGCCAGATCTGAGCCGGGTTGGCGAGCGCCATCTTGGCCTGCGCCTCGGTGATGTGGCCCTGCTCGGCCATGGCGGTGAGGACCTGCGCGGCGCGCTCGGCCGCCCCGGCCGGGTTGCGGGTCGGAGCGAGCTTGGAGGGCGACTTCATCAGTCCGGCGAGCAGGGCGGCTTCCGAAAGGCTGTCGAAGCGCGCGCTCTTGCCGAAATACTTCTGCGACGCCCCGTCCACCCCGTAGGCGCCGGCGCCGAAATAGACCCGGTTGAGATAGAGCTCGAGGATCTGGTCCTTGGAATAGCGGCGCTCGAGCCAGAGGGCGAGGATCGCCTCCTGGATTTTTCGCGAGATCGTCCGCTCCTGGGTGAGGAACAGGTTCTTGGCGAGCTGCTGGGTGAGGGTCGAGCCGCCTTCGACCGCGCCGCGCCCGGCGATGTCGCGGATGAGCGCGCGGACCATGCCGAGCGGGTCTATGCCCATGTGGGAATAGAAGCGCCGGTCCTCGATGGCGATGAAAGCCTTGGGCAGATAGGGCGGCAGGTCGATCAGCCGCACCGCCGGGCCGCCGGAATCGCCGCGGTTGACGAGCAGCGTCCCGTCGTCGGCCAGAATGGCGATGTTGGGCGGCCGTTTCGGCACCGCGAGCTGGTCGATCGGCGGCAGCCGGCTCGCATAAAACGCGAAGACGCCGGCGATCGCGATCGCCGCCCAGATGCCCGCGACGGCGCCCCAGTAGGCGAGAAGGCCGGCGAGCGAGCGGGCGCTCAGACGCCTGCGCGCCTTTTTTCGGGGCTCGGCCGCCTTGGCGGGCGGCTTCCGGCGGGCCGAGGGCGGGCGGTCTTCGGGGTCGGCGCGCAGATCGTCGCCGCCGCGCTCGCCCGGCCAGTCGAGGCGCGGCTCGATCCGCGTCCGGTTGTTCCCGCCGTCTCGGCCGACCATGACAATCCCGCTCGCCCGCGCGCGAGGCCCGGAAAACGAGGCCTTCGCGCTGGACGCAGCGAAGGACGTTAAACAGGGCGGTTTAAGGGCCGGTAAAGGTCTCGGGATCGGAGAGGAGGGGCGGCCTTGCGCCCTGTCCGCAGCGCTCGGCCGGTGGATGCGGACCGCGATGCGGCGCGCCCGCGATCCCCATCCGTCGAAGGCGTGGTACAAAGACGGCGGCGAACCCAACATCGCGGGCAATTTCTCCCGCGCTGCCGAGCGGAGCAAGCCGCGGGCCGCCCAACGGAGGAAACAGGCATGGCGTTCAGCAAATGGCGCGCGCGGGTCTCGGCCGCGCTTCTCGCCGTACTCTCGCCGTTGGCGGCGCGCGCCGCCGACAAGGTCGTCATCGGCGACATCGACGACATGTCCGGTCCCTATGCGGACGTCAACGGCCCGCGGGCGGTCGAGGGGATCAAGATGGCGATCGCCGATTTCGGCGGCGCCGCGCTCGGCCAACCGATCGCGGTCCTGACGGCCGACCACCAGAACAAGCCCGACATCGGCGCGAGCAAGTTCCGGGAGTGGGCCGACACGAAGGGCCTCACGATGTTGCTCGGCGGCTCCAACACCGGCGTGAGCCTCGCCATGGCCCCGGTCGCCAAGGAGAGGAAGGTTCCCTTTTTTGCCATCGGCGCCGCGGGCGCCTCGCTGACCGGCAAGGACTGCAACGCCTACACGATCCACTACAGCTACGATACGACCGCGCTCGCCAACGGCACGGCGCGGACGATCCTCGATCAGGGCGGCAGGACCTGGTTCTTCCTCACCGCGGACTACGCCTTCGGCGCCCAGCTCCAGGCGGCGGCGACCAAGGTGGTCGAAGCCGGGGGCGGCAAGGTGATCGGCTCGGTGAGGGCGCCGCTCGCGACGTCGGACTTCTCGTCCTACCTCCTGCAGGCGCAAAGCTCCGGGGCGCAGGTGGTCGGCCTCGCCAACGCGGGCGCCGATTTCAGCAATTCCCTGAGGGCGGCGCACGAATTCGGCCTCACCAACACGATGAAGCCCGCGGCGCTGCTCGCCTTCATCACCGACATCCACGCCGTCGGCCTCGAGACGGCGCAGGGGCTCTATCTCACCGCCGCGTGGTACTGGGACCTCGACGACAGGAGCCGCGCCTTCGCCAAGCGCTTCTTCGCCAAGACGGGCGCGATGCCGACCTACAATCAGGCCGCCTACTACTCCGCGACCCTGACCTACCTCGAGGCGGTCAAGGCGGCCGGCGCGACCGGCGCCGACAAGGTGATGGACGCGCTGCGCAGGACGAAGATCGACGACATGTTCACCAGCGACGGCGTCATCCGCCCCGACGGGCTGATGCAGCATTCGATGTTCGTGATGCAGGTCAAGACGCCTGCGGAATCGAAGAGGCCTTGGGACTATTACAAGCTCGTGAAGACGATGTCGGGCGAAGAGGCCTTCGGGAGCCTCGCCGATTCCACCTGCCCGCTGGTCGAGAAATGACGGGCGGACAGAAGCCGCGGCGCGGTTCGGAGGCAGTCGGTCAAGGGCTCGGCAATGCGCGCCTTCGGCGCATCGTCCCGATGGGAAAAGCATGCGACCAAGATTCGCCCGCTTTTCGCGCAAAACGAGGATTGAGGTGGCCGCGTGCGGCGTGCCATGAGTAGCGCTCGGGACGGGCGAGCGCCTGCGGGAGAATCAGCTGTCGTGACCGGACAACCCTGGCGTCGAACGCTCGCAGTCAGCGCATGGACTGTCGTGGCTCTGTGGGGCGCGGCTCCGTCGTCCGCGGCTGCGTCCGCCGAGGAAGCCGCCTCGGCTGCGCCGCTCCTCGCAATCAGCCAGCCGGGAAACTATCTCGCCGGGCTGATCGCCAGCGCCGATCGCGACACCGCCGCGGCGGAGGCGTATTATCGGGAAGCGCTCCGGATCGATCCGCGCAATCCGGAGCTGATCGAGCGCGCCTTTTCGGCGGCCCTGTCCAACGGAAACGTGCCGGGCGCGAGCGCGCTCGCCGAGCGCCTGCTCGCGCGCGATCCGGGCAACCGGCTCGCCCGCCTCACGCTTGCGGTGAACCAGATCAACCGCGGCGACTACGCCGGCGCGCGTTCGGAAATCCAGCCGAAGGACGCGCCGTCGCGAGACGTGACCTCGGCCTTGCTGACCGCCTGGAGCTATGCAGGGCAAGGCGACCTTCGACGCGCCCTCGACGCCCTCGATCGGATTCGCGACCCGTCGGTCGGCGCCTTTCGTGACTTTCACGCCGGGTTGATCGCCGGACAACTCGGAAACGCAGGCGAGGCGCAGCGCCGTTTGAAGGCGGCCTATGAAGCCGACAAGAATGCGCTCCGGTTCGCCGATGGCTACGCCCGGTTTCTCGCCGCGCACGGCGACCGGGACGGCGCGATGAAAGTGTACGCCGCTTACGCCGCGGGCGCCCCCCGCCACCCGATCGTCGAGCGCGCGCTCACCGATCTGCGGACCGGTCGACCGCTGCAGCCGTTGGTGAGCACGCCCAAGGAGGGCGCCGCCGAGGCGCTCTATGGCCTGGGCGCCGCCGGGATTCGGCAGGGCGACGAGTTGCCGGCGCTGGTGTATCTCCGGCTGTCGATTTTCCTGCGGCCCGGGGACGATCTGACCTCGGTGACGCTCGCCAATCTCTTCGAGGAAATGAAGAAGGACGAACTGGCGATTGCGGCCTACGAGGCGGTGCCGGCGGCTTCGCCGCTGCATGACGATTCGGAAATCCAGGCCGCTCTGGTCCTCGACAGCCTCGGCAAGACGGACGAGGCGATCAAGCGCCTCCAGGCGATCGTCGCGGCCAAGCCGCACGATGTCGACGCGCTGAGCGCGCTCGCCGGTGTCCAGAGATCCGCCAAGATGTATAACGAGGCCGCCGCGACTTACGACGCCGCCATTTCCGCGGTCGGAATCCCGACAAAAGACAACTGGACGTTGTTTTACTTCCGCGGCATCTGCTACGAACGCGCCAAGGACTGGCCGAAGGCCGAAGACGATTTCAAGAAGGCGCTGGAGCTTTATCCCGATCAGCCGCTCGTGCTCAACTATCTGGGCTATTCGTGGGTCGACCAGGGCGTGAAGCTCGACGAAGCCTTCAAGATGCTGCGCCGCGCGGTCGAATTGCGCCCCAACGACGGCTACATCGTCGACAGTCTCGGCTGGGCCCATTATAAGCTCGGGCAATATTCCGAGGCGACCCAGACCTTGGAGCGGGCTGTCGATCTGAAGCCCGCGGACCCCGTCCTGAACGATCACCTGGGCGACGCCTACTGGCGCGTCGATCGGAAAACCGAGGCGCGCTTCCAGTGGAACCACGCGCGCGACATGAAGCCGGAGCCGGACGAGCTGCCTGCGATCCTCGAGAAGATCGACGGCGGTCTGCCCGACGCCGGCGCGGGCGGCCCGCCATCGGACCCGCCGGCGACCAAGGCGGGCGGCGGCTGAGGGGCCGGAGCGCATGCGCTGGCGGCGCGCCCCCGCGAAGGTCAACCTGACCCTCAAGGTCGCCGGCAGGCGAGCCGACGGCTTTCACGACCTCGAGAGCCTCGTCGCCTTTGCCGACGCTTCGGACTGGCTCGGCTTTTCGCCGGGCCCGGGCTTCGCGCTCGCGGTCGAAGGACCTGGCGCGAGCGACACCGGGCCGATCGAAAAGAACCTGGTCGCCCGCGCCGCGCGCGCCCTGGCCGGGCGGGCGCCGGGCCTCCGCATGGGCGCCTTCCGCCTCATCAAGCGGCTGCCGGCCGCGGCGGGGCTCGGCGGCGGGTCGTCGGACGCGGCGGCCTGCCTTCGCGCGCTGGCCGAGGCCAACGGATTGCCGTTGTCGGACGATCGGGTCGTGGCGGCGGCGGCGGAGACGGGCGCGGATGTCCCGGTGTGCCTTTCGGCTTGCGCGCGCATGATGGCCGGCGTCGGCGAGCGTCTCGGCGCGCCTTTGCGGCTGCCGCGGCTCCATGCGGTGCTCGTCAATCCGCGCTTGGCGCTGTCGACCCGGGACGTGTTCCACGCGCTGGGCCTCGAGCGCGGCTTCCGGCGCGGGGCCGAGGATGACGCCCCGTCTGTCGGCGAGGCCGGTCCGTCGATCACGGTCGAGTCGCTGGCGTCCGGCGGCAACGACCTGGAAGCCGCAGCGCAGCAGGTCCTTCCAGTCGTCGGGGCGATCCTCGACCGGCTGAAGCGCCTTCCGGACGCGAGAGTCGCCAGAATGTCGGGTTCCGGCGCGACGTGCTTCGCGCTGTTCGACGCCCCGGAACCGGCGAGAACGGCGCACGCCGCGCTCGCCGCCGAGCATCCCGGCTGGTGGATCGCGACCACGACGCTGCGCTGAGTTTCCCGCCGCGGTCGCTCCTTGTCTCCGCGACCGCCGATCGCGGAGACGGACGGGACACGGCTCCGCGGTTCACTTCTGCTGCGTGGTCGCTCCCGGGGACGTCTCGACCGATTTTTCCAACCGGGCCGGATCGGTGAGCCTCGCCGGCGCCGTCACCGTGCCGACCGCGGCGTCGGTTGCGACGTTGACGGCGCCCTTGGCGAAGGCTCCGAACGACTCGACCAATCCCGCCCTGCCGTCCGACAGGGCCTGACCTTCGGCCAGTCGGCTGCCGACCGCCGAGACCACCTCGCCGCTGGCGAACTTGCCGTGATTGAACGCGTCGTTGGACTGTACGCTGGTCAGGTCGATGACGTTGACCCGGGCCTGCTCGAGCATCGACGAATAAGGTTGCTTGGTCGGATCGAGCGAGCCGAGCCGCGTCGAATCGCCGGCTAGAAAACTCGACAGGCCGAGCGCCTTGTCGTCGCGCGAGACGAACAGCGTGAACTCCGTCGACCGAGGCGAGGCGTCGATCTGGGCGATCTGGCGGCGGAAGACGTCGACGTCGATGTCGGGCGAGGCGAGCATCACGTCCCTGATCTTCTTCGGCAGCCCGTGGTCGCGGATCGCCATCTGGCGCAGCGTCTCGACGGTCAGATAGTTGCCCATCGAGTGGGCGAGGATCGAGATCGAGCCGACGTTGGGATTGTTGACCAGCGCCTGGAGCACCGTCTCGAACGCGTCGCGCGAGTACATGGCGCTGTCACGGTCGTAGACATAGTCGGTCGCGTTGCCGCCCGACGGCCATGTGAAAAGGAGCGGCGCGACGGTGGTGCGGGAGTCGTGAACGATCTGGGCGAAGCGGTAGACCGCCTCCTCGAAGCGCGTGTTGTAGCCGTGGACGAAGATCAGGACCTTGCGGCCCGGCGTCCGGGCGAGCCGGGCGTTGAACACCGCCTTGGCCTGGGCGAGATCCATCCGGTCGGCGCGCAGGGTGACGAAATCACGCGCCGGATCGCCGGGCGGGCGTCCCGGCCATTCGACGTCGCCGGGTTTGTGATCCGGGGGGATGGAGACGACGATGTCGGCGAAGTGCAGGTCCGCGCCGCGGGAGCCGCCGAACATGACGCCCGGCGGCTCGACGACAGGCGCGCGCGTCGTCGCCACCAGGAGGTCGACCGTGCTGGCGCCGGGCGCCGTCGTTCCGATCACGAGATCGCCGTACGGACGGCCGGAGCATCCGGCGGCGACGATCGCCGTCGCCAGGGCGAAGACGACCGCGGCCGGCGTTCGCCGTACGGTCGTCTCCTTGCTTGTCGCGCCCGTGCGGGCCGCCCCAAAAAACTTCGCAACCGGACGCATGCTGTTTATGTCCTCAGGCCCGCGGTCCAGGAAGAGCCTGGAGCGTCAGTTCGATCGAAGCGGGCGCCATGCCCTGTTTCGCCGGTTCCGCCTGTTTGTTCTGGGTCATGAACCACCAGACGGCCGCCAGCACGACGACGATGAGCAGGATGATCGCCCACATCGGGAATCCGCTCGAAGGCGAAGCCGCCGGCTGCGGCGCGCGGATCGGGGCGGGGCTGGCCGCCGGGGCGGCTGCCGGAGAAGCGGGACGCGGCGCGCTCGCAGCCGTGGCGCGCGGAGCCTGGGCGGCGGCGGCGCCGAGGCCGGCCAGCAGGCCGGTCGGGGCCAGGGCCTTCGCGATCTCGGGCGGGAGCGCGACCGCGACGGCGTCTTTCTGGCCGCCGAACAGCGCGGCGAGCGACCCCGGGTCCGACCAGGCGCCCGGGTCCTGCTGGCCGAGCGCCCCGATCGCCGACTGAACGACCGAGCCGATCGCCGTCTGAGCCGCCGGCTGGGCCGCGCCCGAATACTGGCTCAGGGTTCCCACGAGGCTCGAAAGGCCGGAGCCGCCCAGAATGCCGCCGAGCAGGGTCGCGCCTTCGTTGATGGCGCGGATGTTGCCGCCGCCGATCGCCCCGGAGAGCTTGGTCAGGAGGTCTGGGTCGGAGTTCGACACGGCGTCCACGATCTTCTGAGCGCCGCCCGGCGCCGCGGCCGCCGTGCCGAGCGCTGCGAGAACGGTGGGGATGGCCGCCGCGACGAGCTTCTGCGCGACCGCTTCGTTGACCCCGGCGGCGCGCGCGAGGCTGCCGACAAGCTGGGGCGTAAGGACCTGAGAGACCAGACTGACGAGATTGATTGCCATTGGACTTCCCCTCGACCCGTTTTTTGGACCGGCGGCGCTCCGCCGAGTTTCCACCCCGTCGGAAAACCCGGCGCGGCGCGTCAACCTAGCCTTTCGCTCGTCCAAATCCTAGCCGGAGTCCGAACGGACTTTCCCGCCCCCGCGGGATTGTCAGTTCGCAAAGCGGAAATGCAGGACGTCGCCGTCGGCGACGACGTAGTCCTTGCCCTCGAGGCGGAACTTGCCGGCCTCGCGCGCGCCGGCCTCGCCCCGGCACGCGACATAGTCGTCATAGGCGATGGTCTCGGAGCGGATGAAGCCCTTTTCGAAATCGGTATGGATGACGCCCGCCGCCTGAGGCGCCTTCGTTCCCTTCTCGATCGTCCACGCCCGCGCCTCTTTCGGCCCGACGGTGAAAAAGGTCACCAGATGCAGGAGATCGTAGCCGGCGCGGATGACGCGGTTGAGGCCCGGCTCCGCGAGCCCCACCGCCTCCAGATAGTCCGTCTGCTCGGCCTGGGGCAGCACCGCGATCTCGCTCTCGATCTTGGCCGAGACGACGACGGCGACCGCGCCCTCTTTCTCGGCCTGACCCTTGACCACAGAGGAGAACGCGTTTCCGGCGTCCGCCGAGGCTTCCTCCACGTTGCAGACGTAAAGGACCGGCTTCGACGACAGCAGGCCGAGCGACTGGAAGAGGTCGTGCTCCTCCCGGCTCACGCCCGCCGCGCGCGCGGGGCGGCCTTCCCTCAGCTCGGCGAGGCTGCGCTGGGCGAGCGCCAGCAGGTCCTTCGCCTCCTTGTCGCCCCCCTTGGCCTTTTTCTCCATCGCCACGATGCGCCGCTCGAGGCTTTCGAGATCGGCCAGCATCAGCTCGGTCTCGATCGTGGCGATGTCGGACAGGGGATCGATGCGCCCTTCGACGTGGGTGACGTCGCCGTCCTCGAAGCAGCGCACCACATGAGCGATCGCGTCGCATTCGCGGATGTTGGCGAGGAACTGGTTGCCGAGCCCCTCGCCCTTGGAGGCGCCGCGGACGAGCCCGGCGATGTCGACGAAGGTGAGCCGGGTCGGAATGATCTCCTTCGATCCGGCGATCTCCGACAGGGTCACGAGCCGCGGGTCCGGCACCGCCACGTCGCCGACGTTCGGCTCGATGGTGCAGAACGGATAGTTCGCCGCCTGCGCCGCCGCGGTCTGCGTCAGCGCGTTGAAAAGCGTCGACTTGCCGACATTGGGCAGGCCGACGATGCCGCATTTGAAACCCATGAGGGACAGAACCGGTTCGAGCGCAAAGGATTGGCCGCCCTCATGCGCGGGCGAGGCGAAAAAGGCAAGGGTGCGGGATCGATCGGAGAGGCGGCGTCTCGCCGCCCGGGGGGCGCGAGACGCGCACCCTCGTTCGTCCGTGAGGACGCGATTTCGCCAAACCACACTAGAAAATTGACGGCAAAAATGTGACGCTTGCTTGCGGGCAGGCGCTTGCCAGCGTGGATCAGATGGGCGAGGGGAACGATAAATGAATGCTCCATGGTCATTTGGGTGGACACAATTACTGACGAGGCCCATACGGTGACCCGCGGTGACGGCCGGACGATCGCTTCGACCGAGGCGGAGAGCAACGCCTTTCCGCGTTGAGAGTCCTAACTTCAGACAGATGCGAGCCAATTAATCGGTAACTGCCCAGGTTCGGTAACGGCGTTCGCGGTGAGGCGTTGAAATTTTCCGGACGTCGGACTCCGGTTCGGATTCAAGAATCGGATGGTTGCCGAATCGCCGAACGATCCGTCGCGGGACGAGCTTATTGCGCTGATCAGCGCACAATCGGCTCAGATTTCGGCGCTCGCCGCGGAAAACACGGCTCTGAAGGCGCGGATCGGGGAGCTGGAGCGCCGGCTCGGCTTGAACAGCTCCAACAGCGGCAAGACGCCGTCGAGCGACTGGCTGAAGAAGCCGGCGCGTGTGC